>DATCQO010000007.1:0-79727 GCA_036569465.1 Candidatus Microsaccharimonas sp. | reverse complement strand
TGGCTCGAGCCGGTAAAATTCCATTTACCAGTAGTTATGCTGCTTTTAGTCCAGGTCGAAACTGGGAACAAATTCGTACAACCATCGCGCTTAATAACCAACCGGTGAAGATTGTTGGTTCACACGCAGGTATTTACACGGGTAAAGATGGTGCGACTCACCAAATCCTTGAAGACATTGCTTTGATGCGTGTCCTCCCTCGTATGGTGGTAATTGCTCCTGGTGATGCAATCGAAGCCGAAAAGGCAACAAAGGCAATTGCTGAAAACGGTAAGCCTAGCTATATTCGATTGGCCCGTGAAAAAACACCGGTATTTAGCATAGAAGAGTCGCCATTTGAAATTGGTAAGGCCTATGTTCTGAAAGAAGGAACCGACGTTGCTTTAATGGGAACAGGAACAATGACCTACCAACTGTTACTTGCCGCGAAGCTTTTGGCCGAGCAGGGGATTAACGCAGAAGTGGTGCACGTTCCAACTATCAAACCACTTGATGAAGAAACTATTCTCGCGTCAGCAAAAAAGACAGGTCGCGTCATTACTGCCGAAGAAGCACAAATTGCTGGCGGCTTCGGAAGCGCAATTGCTGAACTTCTTTCAGAAAAACTACCAATGCCAGTGAAGCGATTTGGTGTACAAGATCGTTTTGGTGAGTCGGGCGATCCAAAGGAGATTTTTAAATCTATTGGACTTACTGGTGAACAAATGGCAGAAACAATTGCAGCTTGGTGTAAAGAAACACCTCGTTACCACCAAGAAGTTGCAAATCCTGTTCAATAAAGTATGATTTTTAGCATAAGTGCTATACTAATCCGTAAGAAGAAAGAATAAGTAGGGGGCTTAAAAACAATGGGACTGACGATTAAAGAAATCCGCGACAATACGACGCGGGCACGTCACTTGATGCAGCGTTCTCGTCAGCAACATTTTGCTGTCGGTGCGTTTAATATTGATAATCAAGAGACACTGATTGCGATTGCACAAGCAGCGCAAAAACTTAATGCGCCAGTACTCGTTGAAGTCAGCGACGGGGAAGTAAAAGCCCTTGGTCTTGAAAACATTCGTGACATGGCCGATAACTACAAAGTTCAATATGGTATTGAGCTGTACCTTAATCTTGACCACAGCCCAACAGTTGAAGATTGTAAGCGTGCAATCGATGCAGGCTTTGAATTTATTCACATCGATATCTCTCAGGCAAACCACGATGCGACAACCGAAGAGATTATCGAAAAGACAAAAGAAGTTGTTGAGTATGCAAAATTCACCGGCGCACTTGTTGAAAGTGAACCGCACTACTTTGGTGGAAGCAGCAACGTGCACACCGAAAACATCGACTACGAAGAAATTAAGAAAACTTTCTCGACACCAGAAGGAACAAGATCTTTCGTTGATGCAACCGGTATTGATACCTACGCTGCCGCAATCGGAAACCTCCACGGTAAATATCCTGTTCCTAAAGAACTTGACCTAGAACTGTTGCAACGAATTCGCGATTCAATCGAATGTCAGATCAGCCTTCACGGTGGAAGTGGTACGCCCCTTGATCAGTTTGAAGAAGCTGCACGTATTGGTGTCAGCAAAATTAACATCAATAGCGATATGCGTTACGCATTCCGTAAAGAACTTGAAAAAGTGTTAGCTGACAATCCTGATGAATATGCCGTCGTGAAACTAATGCCACAAGTATATGGTGCTGTACAAGCTGTCGTTGAAGAAAAGATCAACGCGTTTGGAAGTGCGGGTAAAGCGGTAGTATAGACATGGCCGTTCCGACCATCATCACTATTGGTAAAGCAACGCAGGACGTCTTTGTTAAGAGTTCAAAAAACTTTAAACAGCAAGTCACAAAAGGTGTTGTCTATGATCAACTTCCGGTTGGACAAAAACTAGACCTTGATGAAGTAACGTTTGCGACCGGTGGGAACGTGACGAATGCAGCGGTTACGTTTGCTCGTCAAGGCCTTCACAGCCGCTACATGTGGTGTATCGGAACGGATGTTGCTAGTGAAGCAATCCTTCAATCACTTGACCGTGACGGTGTTGACACAAAGCATGTCACACAAAAAGACGACTATCACGCAAGCTACTCAGTTATCTTGATGCTTGCAGGTGGTGAACGAACGATTTTGAACTATAAGGGGACGAAATTACCTTCAACGACTCGTGATCTTGACTTTAGTGTCATTGAAACAGGTGACTGGTTGTATCTTTCGGCACTTGGTGACATGGAACTACTTGAAAAAATTATTACGCGTGCAGCAAAGCATGGTGTGAAGGTGATGCTGAACCCGGCTGGCGCAGAACTTAAAGAAGCCGCAAAACTCCGGGCTTTGTTAGAAGACGTTGAAATCCTGGCCGTAAACAAAGAAGAAGCACAGCAAATTGTTTCTGGTCAAAGCATGGAAGAATTAGTTCGCCATGCACGGCATTATTGTCCTGTCGTGATTGTTTCAGATGGCCCACATGGTGCGATGGCAACTGACGGTACGACGATTGTTGAAGCCGGCATGTATGAGGATGTTCCTGTTGTCGACCGAACCGGTGGTGGTGATGCCTTTGGCTCTGGTTTCCTGAGTCAATGGGCACAGGGTAAGACACTCAAAGAATCGATGGTATTCGCGAGTGCAAACTCAACATCAGTCGTTACAAAAATTGGGGCAAAAGAAGGTATCCTTCATTCGGGCACAGTGCTGCATGATATGCCAATTAAAGAGAGGGAGTTTTAAATGGCAAAATTTTTACGAGACTTATTAGATGCAGAAGAGCCGATCTTTAGCGAGTCGCTACGACAGTTAGAGCACGCCAGTGGCCGTACAGCTGCTGACACGAAATTAATTGGTGACATTGTTGCTAAAGCACACGAAAACCTCCGTCAAATGGGTCTGAACCCTGCGGTTGCGACTGGCGAAGAAGTGTACCATGGCCTTGAAGCTCGACTGGAATCAGATATTAAGCGCCTCGTGCGTATTATTGGTGCCGAGGAATCACGATCTGAAGATGTTCAGTACCTTGTGCCGTTTATGGTGAAGGCGGCAAACGGCGCGACCTTTAACCGAAGAGTGTTTGTAATCAAGCATGAAAGTGCAAAGAATCTGCTTCGCCAAATGCCACCAAAAGCATTGATGGAAAAGCTTGGTTACGATGATATCGAAGCAATGTTTGACCACGAAGATTTTAGTGAACTATATACCGCACTTCGTTTCTCGGAAGGTCCTGAGTGGCTCAACAAATACGATGAACTATTTGAAACTGTTACACCTGATGATTATGAAGAGCGTGACATGAAAATTGTTGTCATGGATCATAACAAATATGTTGATCTTGCTGCGCACTTTGTGCAAAAGAAACTTCACAACGTGACACACACCAAAGAAATGGGTGTGATTGTTGTGACGCCAATGTATGCCAAGTCGATGCGCGGACTTGTCCTCAAGACACTGCCGCTTTTGTTCCACTACATGAACGAAGTAAAGCTTTATTCCACGTTCTTTAAACTAAAAAGCAAACAGCCGCATTTTGGTAAGACGGTTGTCAGCACGCTAGTTGCTGATCCTAGCGATGCCAGCCTATTGGTTGGTAATAAAATTCACTGGCGTGTTATTCAGCGTTATCTCGGTAAGCATAAAGAAGACAATATCAGTATGGTCGCTTTTGAGCCACACGTCCAACCGGAAGATCTTCACTGGCGACGTGCTGAAGACCTTTTGTTTGAACTTGATCCTGAACTAGAGTTTTGGAAAGACCGTGATTACGTTGGTTTAATGTACGATGGTTTCCCAATCGCCTTCAACTTGTTTGATATAAGCTTTGCCTACTCTAATAAAGAGCCGTATGAAAACCGTTACGCGTATCACTTCCGCGAAAGTTTGTGGAACGAGACCTTTGTTCGTTATATGGGCTTTAAGAATTTGGCTGCACAGGTACTAGAAAAGCTTGATAACAGTGCTGTCGCTCCTGAAAAATTGCCAGTGACAAAACCTAAAACTGTTCCTGCTTTGCGCCGCGAAAATTCAAAACATGATTTGTTGATCCGAAGAAGGCTTATTGATGCAGCTGAGGGTCGCCTAGACGGCGTCACCGAGGAATTCGAAAAAGTCTTCGAGATGCTCGGAAAGTACGACAAGACAGTTACTATTTTTGGATCTGCTAGGAAGCCACAAGATGACGGTATATCGTCAAATGCCTATGAACTTTCTCGTCGCCTTGCCAATGACGGCTATGCGGTTGTCACCGGGGGTGGTTACGGAGTAATGGAGGCTGCAAATAGGGGTGCCTATGACGCCGGTGGCGTATCGATCGGGCTGAATATCTTGCTTCCACATGAGCAAAGTTTGAATAACTATACGACTGACAGTTTTCAATTTCAGCACTTCTTTGGCCGCAAAGTAGCGATGACGCTTGATGCAAGTGCATATATCTATTTTGCTGGTGGCTTTGGAACACTTGATGAATTATTCGAAATTCTTGCCCTTGAGGAGACAAATAAAATTCCACGTGCACCGATTATTCTTGTTGGATCTGACTTCTGGGGACCACTTGATGACTTAATTCGAACGATGTTGCTAGAACGGTTTGGCACCATTAGCGATGATGACCACAAGTTATACAAAGTCGTCGATAATCATGATGAAATTATCCACCTGGTTAATCAATATGAGCACGAGTTGAACAAGAAAAATAATTAGTCATTTACATTTAGGCGTTAGCGAATTATGCTAAACATATAACGTAGTGGGGTATACATGGCGAGGATTCAGGGCAAGCGAGGACTCATTGTCGCAATCGTTGTTCTAGGAATAGTACTGCTTGTTGTGGGTGCCATCGTGCTCACGAAAAAACCGAACCAGTCATCGACCACTCCTTCAACGAATACTTCAAAAGACGTGACAACTGCGAAAGACACAACGACCGAAACTGATACGCCCGAAAGTACTGCAACACCTACAGATGCTACGAATCCAACGGTAGATCCTGCAACGTTGACGTCTATCGATATTGAACCTCTCAGCGTGACTGTTTTTTACTCAAAAGGAACGCCAGGCTTTGAATTTACGGTGCTGAAAACTGCTGATCAAACACAGTATGTAGAGTTCACCTCCTCTGATCTTATTGGGACAAAGTGTACCGACGACCAAGGTGCTTTTGCTTCGATCATCAAAAACCCTTCAACCAATGAAGCTCAAACTACTTCACAGACTATAAAAGTAGGCAGTGACACGTACGGACTCTCACTTGCAAGTGCTGGATGTACGGCTAATTCTGACCTATTAGCGCAGTACCAAACCGGCTTCAAGAACGGTTTTGCCAGCCTTAAAGCGCTCTAGGCGATACGTTTCGTTTATATTATCAGCAACGAACATGCGGTCATTGATTGAAAAATAGTATAATAGATGCAATGGAGCCAACGTTTCGCTTACAATCTGTCTATAAACCAACTGGTGATCAGCCTTCTGCGATCGCCGGACTTATTAAAGGTCTTGAAGCTGGGGACAAAGAACAGACCCTTTTGGGTGTGACGGGGAGTGGTAAAACATTTACGATGGCGAACATTATTGCCAACCGTGGCGTACCGACTTTAGTATTGGCGCACAACAAGACATTGGCTGCGCAGCTCTATAGTGAGTTCAAATCTTTCTTTCCAGATAACGAGGTACACTATTTCGTTAGCTACTTCGATTACTACCAACCCGAGGCGTACATCGCCAGTAGTGACACCTATATTGAAAAAGATAGCAAAATCAATGATGAGATCGACCGTCTTCGCCACGCAGCAACAACGGCACTATTAACGCGTCGTGACACGATTATCGTTGCTAGCGTCAGCTGTATTTATGGTATTGGCTCACCAGATGACTATGCTGCAATGTCGATTACGATTACGAAAGGCGAACGACGTCAACAAGATAAGTTTGTTCGTCTGTTAACAGATATTCAGTATCAACGAAATGATATTGATTTTCACCGTGGAACCTTCCGTGTTCGTGGTGATATTGTCGATATTTTCCCTGCTGGTAGTGATGTTGCATACCGCATCGAATTCTTTGGTGACGAAGTAGAGCGTATTACACGGATCGACCCATTAACTGGTGAGATCTTGGGTGAACCAAACGAAACAACTGTTTTCCCAAGTAGTCACTACGTGACGCCGAAAGCAAAACTCGAACACGCACTCGTGAATATCAAAAAAGAATTTGAAGAACGAATGGAATTTTTCGAATCACGCGATATGTTACTGGAGGCACAGCGCCTTGGTCAGCGAACAAAATATGATATTGAAATGCTTGAAGAAACTGGATTCGTAAAAGGCATCGAGAACTATAGTCGTTACCTGACAAACCGTGAACCAGGTGAACAACCCGCAACACTACTGGATTATTTTCCTGATGACTTCATGCTATTTGTCGACGAAAGTCACATGACGCTACCTCAGGTGCGCGGTATGTACAACGGTGATCGCGCCCGCAAGGAAGTCCTAGTTGATAACGGATTTCGTATGCCAAGTGCGCTCGATAACCGCCCACTCACATTTGATGAGTTTAACAAACACATCAACAAAGCTATTTATGTATCTGCAACGCCAGCTGAGTACGAACTTGCGCATAGTCCAGAACCGATCCAGCAGATTATTCGCCCAACCGGTTTGATTGATCCCGAGATCATTATTCGCCCAACAACAGGTCAAATTGATGACTTGATTGCAGAGATTCGTGAACGAATTGAGAAAAAGCAGCGCGTACTTGTTACGACGCTGACGAAACGTATGTCAGAAGACCTGTCGACCTATCTACAGGAACTTGATATCAAAACGGCCTATATTCACAGCGAAGTTGATACTTTGGAGCGTAGCGATATTCTACGAGATCTTCGTACGGGTATTTACGATGTATTGGTTGGTATTAATTTGCTGCGTGAGGGACTTGACCTTCCAGAGGTCAGCTTGGTTGCGATTATTGATGCTGACAAAGAAGGCTTCCTGCGTAGCACCAGTGCACTGATTCAGACCATTGGTCGTGCAGCCCGTCACCTCGATGGAAAAGTGTTGATGTATGCAGACAAGATGACCGATTCAATGAAGCGGGCAATCGATGAAACTGGTCGTCGTCGAACGATTCAAACGGCCTATAATGTTGAACATAACATTACCCCAACAAGTGTTGCCAAAGAAATTGACGAGGGCCTTCGCGCAATCATTCCGAAAAAGGAGAATGAAACGCCAAAGCTCAACCTCAAGAAAATTCCGAAAGATGAGTATGCAAGTCTGGTGAAAGAATTATCTGGTCAAATGGATCTTGCAAGTGCGAATCTTGAGTTTGAAAAAGCTGCCGAGCTACGAGATGTGATTGCTGACATTCGCTCAAAAATGTAACCCTTTAAAATTGTTTATAATGATCGCTAGTAGGATATAATATAAGGATATGACACAAATCTCCCATGATGATGTGCAGCATCTTGCACAGCTGAGTAGCTTGCAACTTACTGACGAAGAAGTTGGCGCACTACAGATAGACCTCGAAAATATTGTTGGGTATATTCAGCAACTTGATGAACTGGATACAACTGGTGTCGAGCCAACCTATCAGGTGACGGATCTTGAGAATGTCTGGCGAAATGACACTGTCGATGACTATGGCATCGATAAAGCGGTTTTATTAACACTTGCACCTGCAACCGAAGCCGAGCAGATAAAGGTACCAAAGGTTTTATAAGTATGAGTACTATAGCTGACTTTATAGGTGTATCTGCACGAAAGAACGTTGAAGAAGCAATTGCAAAAGCACGTGCGAACGAATCTTTTCATGCTTTGCTGAGTTTTACTGAAGCGCGTGCTTTAGAGCGTGCCGACGCAGTTGATCGTGGTGAAATTACTGGCTCACTCGCCGGTGTTCCTTTTATTGCAAAAGATAACTTTTTGACACTTGGCGGAACGACAACTGCCGCAAGCAAGATCCTTGAGCATTTCGAAGCTCCTCTGCAAGCAACTGCCATTGAAAAGCTAGAGGCAGAAGGTGCGATTTGTATTGGCAAGGCTAACCTTGATGCTTTTGCGCATGGTGGTAGTACTGAAAACTCTGCATTTGGCCCGACCAAGAACGCTTTTGATCAGGAACGAGTTGCTGGTGGAAGTAGTGGCGGTTCTGCCGTCGTTGTTGCACTTGGCATTGTGCCATTTGCGCTGGGTAGTGATACTGGTGGATCAATTCGCCAGCCAGCCAGCTTTAACGGCGTTGTCGGTGTCAAGCCAACGTACGGGACGGTTAGTCGCTACGGTGTTGTTGCCATGGCGAGTAGTACCGATACTATCGGCGTGCTTGCTTCGACGGTCGATGATGCAGCGCTGGTGATGAATATTATGAGTGGAAAAGATACGAAAGACATGACGACACTGCCCGATTTCTTTACGCCGACAGTATTAGACGGCAAGAAAAAGATAGGCATCATCAAAGAAGCGATGACTGACGACGTCGATCCTGAAGTCCGCCAGGTCACGAATGAATATATCGAGAGACTTCGATCTGCTGGTCACGAAGTTCAAGAGGTGAGTCTGTCACTGTTGAAATATGCACTCGCGATTTATTACATTGTCGTCCCGGCTGAAATCAGTAGTAACTTGGGACGTTACGACGGGATTCGCTATGGTCGTCGTGCTGATGCAACTCGCCTGAGTGAACTGTATGGTTCATCACGTGATGAAGGATTTATGACTGAAAATAAACGACGTATTATGATCGGAAGCTATGTGCTTTCAAGCGGTTTCTTTGATGCATATTATTTACAGGCGCAAAAAGTGCGCACACTCTTGATCAATGAATTTAATGAACTTTTCACCTCTTTTGATGTGCTGATTGCACCTGTTGCACCAACACCTGCCTTTAAAATCGGTGAGAATACTAGTGATCCAATCAAGATGTACCTCGCTGACGTGATGACGGTGCCTGCCAGTCTTGCTGGGTTACCTGCAATCAGTGTTCCGGCTGGTAAGAATAAGCAAGGACTGCCGATTGGTGTGCAGCTGATCGGTAAACGTCGTGACGATGCACTATTATTAGCGCTCGCAAAAAGTGTTGAGGAGAACATCTAATGGATCAATCAATTTCAGCTATTTTCTTTATCGCTGCCATATTTGTATTTGGTGCGATTCTTTTTGCAGTTGTATCCCTGACACGTCGCGGCCCAACAACACTTGATGTCCAGAAGTACCGTACTAGGTGGATGACCATCGAACAACAACTCAAGCGAGATGAGCCGATGACGTATCAATTGACCGTCTTGAATGCCGATACATTACTTGATCAAGCACTCAAAGACAAAGGCACGCAAGGTGCAACAATGGGCGAACGTATGAAACAAATGCAGCAGAAATGGTCAAATGCGAATAATGTTTGGACGGCGCACAAGCTCCGTAATCAAATTGCGCATGAGCCTGATGTAAAGCTGAGCTATGACAGCGCAAGGCGTGCACTGGCATCATTTAAGCAAGCACTAAAAGACGTAGGAGCCATCTAATGATTAGTCCTGAAATCTTGGACAAATACGACATGACGATTGGTATCGAATGTCACGTGCAGCTGGCAACAGTCAGTAAGCTTTTTAGTGGTGCAGACAACGACGCAAACAATAAAGCACCAAACGAGGCAACCAGTCCAATTGATTTTGGTCTGCCTGGTATGCTCCCGGTTCTTAACTACGAAGCAATTGTGTTGGCGGTCCGTGCCGGTAAGGCGCTGAATGCGGCTATTGCACATGTCAGTCGTTTTGATCGAAAACATTATTTCTATCCTGACCTTCCAAAGGGATATCAAATTACTCAGATGTATCAGCCGATTATTCTGGAAGGCTACGTTGAAGCACCGCTGCTGGATGGGACACTAGTGAAAGTACGTGTACACCATGCTCACATCGAAGAAGACGCCGGAAAGTTAACGCACTACTCTGATTTTAGTTTGGTTGACTTGAATCGTGCGGGTACGCCGTTGATCGAGATTGTATCGGAGCCGGATATTCATTCAGCCGCTGCTGCAAAAGCTTACGCAACCGAACTGCATCGTTTGATGACATTTGCTGGTGTGACCTACGGTGATTTGTATCATGGAAACATGCGTTTTGACGTTAACCTTTCGGTTGCGTTGAAGGGTGCGACGGAACTTGGGACACGTGCCGAAGTGAAGAACTTGAACTCATTTAGAAGCGTTGAAAAAGCAGCTGAATATGAATTTGTACGTCAAATCGAACGACTCGAAAAGGGTGAAAAGATTGTCCAAGAAACACGCGGATGGGACGATGCATCTGGAAAAACGAGTTCTCAGCGAAGTAAAGAAGATGCACAGGATTACCGATATATGCCTGATGCTGATATTCCACCAGTTGTGTTAACTGACGAAGACATTTTAGCGATGCAAGCAGAGGTTCCACTTCTCCCTGCCTATTATCGTAATAATTGGAAAACACTTGGGCTGGATCGTTCAGTGACTGAAGCCCTGTTGGGAAACCAAAGTTACGCTGTTCTTATTACGGAAATCCAAAAGAATGCTGGTGATGATGCCGCACGACGTGTCGCCCACTGGTTTGCGAGTTCAGTTTCCGCAAGTGATGAAGAGACTGCGACGATTGCAAGCAACTTTGTTCCAGAAGGTTACGTTGAACTTGCCGACATGGTGGGTAAGAATGAACTTTCTAGTACTGCTGCAAAAGAGATATTCGTGACGCTCCTTACAAGTGATGCCTCACCACGAAAAATCGCTGAAGACAAGAACCTACTGCAGGTCAGTGACGAGTCTGCAATCCTTGCGATCGTTGATGAGGTACTAGCTGATCCTGCCAGTGCACAGTCTGTCGCTGACATTAAAGCTGGTCAAGATAAAGCGATAGGTTTCCTGGTTGGACAAGTGATGAAGAAATCTGCCGGAAAAGCCAACCCTGGTCTGGCAGGACAATTAATTCGTAAACGATTGGAGTAGGTAGTATGAAGCAGCCAACGAAAGCTATTATTTGTGCAGCCGGCCTTGGCACGCGGTTCTTGCCTCAAACGAAGGCAATGCCAAAAGAAATGTTGCCACTGATCGACCGCCCGGTTATCCAGGTAATTGTTGAACAGGCTGTTGCAGCTGGTGTGACAGAAGTCATTATTGTTACGGGCAGTACGAAACGTGCAATTGAAGATCATTTTGATCGCAGTGATCAGTTAGAGGCTGAGCTTCGTGAAAACGGCAAAGATGACAAAGCCGACGAGATCAAGCGTGTCGCAGAGCTTGCGAACTTCGTCTACGTACGTCAAAAAGGATTTCCGAAAGGCAATGCTCGGCCAATTCTCAATGCACGCCACTTAATTAACGACGACGAACCTTTCTTTGTCTTTTTTGCAGATGACTTTTTCCGTAGTGAAGTTGCGTGGCCAATCCAACTCAAAGATGCCTATAACAAAACAGGTAAATCGGTTATTTCTTTGATTGAGGTTGATGATGACGGAACGAATAAATATGGCATTGTTAGTCTTGCGGATGAAGGAACAGACCGTCTTCACCGCCTCAGTGGTTTTGTTGAAAAGCCAGGACCAGAACTGGCGCCGTCTCATTTTGCATCAGTCGGCAGTTATCTTTTGACGCCAGAAATTTGGCCTATCCTTGAAAAAGAAAAAGTTGGCCACGGTGGTGAGATCGGCATTGCTGATAGTCTTGAGGAGCTTGCGCAAACCGGTGAGCTGTACGGCTTATTCATCGAAGGTGTGTGGCATGACACGGGCGATCAGTTGAAATACATTAAAGCCGTGATCGATCTTGCACTTGAAAGCGATGAATATGGTGCAGAGCTGACGGAATTCCTCAAGCATCGTCTCAGCTAGCTGTTTGCCCTTCACTCACAACCAGGGTATAATAAGACTATAAAAGCTATCCATTAGAAAGGTTACATTATGAGCTCAGCTGCAGAAATTCTAGTCATCATACTCGCTGTTGTGCTTTCAGTTTTTCTGATTGTCGGCATCATTCTCGTTATTTATCTTATTCGCTTGTCGGCTGAGATTCGGCGCATCGCGAAGACTGCAGCGCACGCTGTTGATTCAGTGGAGTCTGTCGTATCAAGCGTGACAAGATTGACGTCACCGCTGTTTGTCGCGGAGATAGTTGCAAAGTATATTAAGAAGTTTACCAAAACATCTCGGAAGGAGAAATAATCATGGCTAAAGGAAAAGTACTACTGGGGACAATCATTGGTGTTGCTGCAGGATTTATCGCAGGAGTGTTAACTGCACCCAAGAGTGGCAAAGAAACTCGTGCGGAACTAAAGCAAAAAGCTGAAGACAAGAAAGCTGAAGCAATCGCTAAAGGCAAAGAAGTGCGTCACAAAGCTGGCGACGTTGCTGAAGATGTTGTTACAAACGCAGAAAAAGTAACAAGTAAAGCAGCCGATAAGGTTGTGTCTGCAACCGGACAGGCCGCTGAAAAAGTTGTGTCTGCAACTGAAAAAGCTGCTGACGCCGTTGTTGATACGACGAAAGAACTAAAAGCGCGAAGCACCGGTATCGCAAAAAACACTAAAACTGCCATAAAGAATAATAAATAATTATTTACATAAGAAACGCGCCGAAAAGCGCGTTTTTTTATTACTTACGATATAATCATAACTATGATCAAAAAAGCCGTTCACAAAGTAAAAATAGATAACGAAAATGGTGCTCGCAAGGCAATCCTCGAAGATCTTTTTTATGACTTTCATAGAAGTCGACGCCAAGTCTACCTCATGAACTTTTTTAGAGGGGTTTCCTTTGGAGTCGGAAGTGTGCTTGGTGGTACGGTGATTATTGCAATCATCGTGTGGTTGCTTAACCTACTTGTTGATATTCCCGGTGGACTTGGTGACTTTATCCAATACATCATTAATACCGTTCAACAACACACGACAAAATAAGCATAACTGCCACTGGTAACTTTTTTACTACAGACGAGTCCTTCGAGATTCGCTATACTAAGAATATCCATGGGGGTAAAAACTAAGACAGATCAAACGGTTGCGCAATCTTTAGATGCGTCTAGTTACGTGCACCTCCATAACCATACGCATCATAGCGTGCTTGATGGACTTTCTAAGATCCCTGCGTTGATTGATAAGGTTAAAGACCTCGGTATGGAAGCCGTCGCTATTACAGACCACGGAACCATGTCTGGTGTCGTTGAGTTTTATAAGTCTGCGAAAGCCGCTGGCATAAAGCCGATTATTGGGATGGAAGCCTATGTTGCTTCGCGGTCACGGCATGACCGTGATCCACAGAAGGATAAGGCACGGTATCACCTTATTATCTTGGCGATGAATAAGGTTGGCTATCAGAACTTAATGCGTCTTAGCTCAATCGCAAACCTTGAAGGCATGTACTACAAACCTCGTATTGATCACGAGCTGCTAGAGAAGTATAACGAAGGACTGATTATTCTTTCGGCCTGTGCTAGTGGTGAACTGGGTGAGAATCTGAAAAATGACAACTATGAAGAGGCGAAACGAGTCGCAGCTTGGTACAAATCTATATTTGGTGATCGTTATTATCTCGAGATGCAAGACCATGGACATATAGAAGCGCCAGCAAGGTGGGATGTACAAACCAAAATTAATGGCTACCTCGAACGAATTTCCGAAGAATTAGATATTCAGATGGTGGTGACAAGTGATGGACATTACTTGGTTCACGATGACCAAGATGCGCACGAAATCTTGCTCGCTGTCGGTACGGGTGCATTCCTATCTGACGAAAAGCGAATGTCGTTAAAAGACTTCGAGCTTCATGTTACCGAACCTTTGGACCTTATTGGACGATGGGGTAAGACGCATGCACAGGCTGTACTGAATACGAAAGCAATCGCTGATCGTTGTGATGTTGAACTTGAGCTTGGAGGTATCTTGATTCCAACCTTCTCAACTCCAGAAGGCTATAACGAAAAGACATACTTGCTTCAGTTGGTGTTCCAGGGACTTGCTTGGCGCTACGGTGACCTTCCGATGGGTGGTGATCCACTAAAAATGACTATTGATGCGTATCGAAAGCATATACCTGAAAACGTACTCGAACGAGCCGACTATGAGCTTGAAGTCATTGACCGTATGGGATACAGCGGATATTTCTTGATCGTCCAGGACTTTATTAACTGGGGCAAAGACAGAGGTATCATCTTTGGACCTGGTCGTGGAAGTGCAGCGGGTTCGATCGTATCGTATGCAGTTCGTATTACTGAACTTGATCCGCTGAAGTACGACCTGCTGTTTGAGCGTTTCTTGAACCCTGACCGTATTAGCATGCCGGACGTCGATATTGATATCCAAGACACTCGCCGCGACGAGGTGATTCAATATTGTACTGAAAAATACGGTACAGAACGCGTTGCAAATATCGTGACATTCGGAAAGATGGCAGCACGAGCTGCGGTTCGTGACGTGGCGCGCGTGCTACAAGTCCCATACGCAGAGAGTGATCGCCTTGCAAAACTTATTCCACCACCAGTTCAAGGTCGTCACATTCCGCTGTCAGTCAGTGTCGTTGAAGATGCTGATCTTCGCCACGAGTATGAGTCGAACCCCACAGTAAAACGGGTGCTCGACTACGCCATTCAACTAGAAGGCACGATTCGAAGCCACGGTGTCCACGCTGCGGGTGTCGTGATTGCCCCAGATGACATCGTCAAATTTGCACCAGTGGAAATGTCACAAAAGGGCGTTGTTGCCACGCAGTATCCAATGGGCCCTGTGGAAGAACTTGGACTGCTCAAGATGGACTTTTTGGGACTTTCAAACTTAACGACCATCAACAACGCACTTCGAATTATAAAGAAGGTTTTTAAAACTGACATTAACTTAGACGAGATTCCACTCGATGATACAGCAACTTATACGCTGCTTCAAAAAGGTGACACAACAGGTGTATTCCAGCTTGAATCAGCTGGTATGAAGCGCTACTTGCGTGAATTAAAGCCGACCGTCTTTGACGACATTATCGCGATGGTGGCATTATATCGTCCGGGTCCAATGCAGTTTATTGATGACTTTATCAAGCGAAAGCACGGTGAGCGTGAGATTACGTATGCACACGCAAAGATGGAAGATGCGCTGCAGTCAACGTACGGTATTCTTGTGTATCAGGAACAAGTCATGCAGATTTCAAAGGACCTCTCCGGTTTTACCGGTGGTGAAGCCGATACGCTACGTAAAGCGATTGGTAAAAAGAACCTCGAGATGATGGCAAAGATGAAGACGCGTTTTATCGAGGGTGCTTTCGAACAATCTGGTGCAAACAAGAACGATATGGAAAAGTTCTGGAAGCAGCTTGAAGACTTCGCGGCTTACTGTTTCAATAAATCTCACGCAGCCTGTTACGGATTGATTGCCTATTGGACTGCGTATTTAAAGGCACATTTTCCCGAAGCATTCATGGCAGCCCTGATGACCAGTGACCAAGGTGACCTTGAACGATTGGCGATCGAAATGAACGAATGTAAGCACATGGGAATCAAAGTACTTTCACCTGACGTGAATGAATCATTCGTCGAGTTCGCGGTAGTACCTGATAAAAAAGAAATTCGTTTCGGTATGGCAGCGATTAAAGGTGTCGGTACTGCGGTTGTTGAAGAAATCCTTCGTGCCCGTGCCGATGGAAAATTCCAATCTGTTGAAGACTTTGCAAAACGTGTGTCAACCTCCCGTGTGAATAAGAAGGCTTGGGAATCACTGATTAAAACAGGCGCGTTTGATACGTTAGCTGACCGTTCAGACCTGCTGTTTAACCTCGAAATGATTCAGGCGTTTGCTTCAAAACTCCAAAAAGAAGCACTAAGCGGACAAACAGATTTATTTGGTGGCCTTGGTAACTCGACCATTTTAGCGCAACCGTCTGTAGCTATGTTGGATGCACCAGTAAAGCACACCGATAAAGAGCGGCTTGGGTGGGAACGGGAATTACTAGGGCTCTATATTAGTGCACATCCTCTTGATAACTACGATGCGTACTTTAACGAGCAAACTGTCCCAATGACCGAACTTTCGACTGATATTGATGGTAAAGCGATTACCGTTGGTGGGCTGATTTCATCAGTGCGAAGTATTGTGACAAAAAGCGGCTCAAAGATGGCATTCGTGAAGATCGAAGACAAAACCTCCGAGACTGAGATTATTGTCTTTCCCAGTATTTACGAGGTTGTTGGGGGACAGTTACTGCAAGATTCTGTTATTCGAGTGAGTGGTAAGGTGAATGCTCGTGACCGCGACGGTAACCTCAGTGCTGACATTAAGATTATTGCTGATGATGTTCAGATTGTTGATGACTCCGAACTACGTAACTATGAGTCACATGGTAATAAAATGGCAAAGCCAAAAGCGCATACGGCTGGTGTGATGGCGAAGCGAAACACTGCAGCGACCAAACACCAAGAAGCTGAAAATAAGCCAAAGGTGGTGTATGCCGTTGTTGAAGCCGAACCTATTAAGAAGTTATTTATACATGTTAAAAACCCTGACGATAAAGAAGCGCTGGTGAAATTAAGGCAAATCTGCGGCCAGTATCCAGGCGTCAGTGAAATCGTACTTGTTCTAGGTGCCGACAAGAAGTCAGCTATTAAAATGCCCTTTAAGGTTGATGGGAGCGATAGTCTGATCGGTGCTTTGGTGAAGATTCTTGGTGAAGATGCAGTCGTCTTTAAGTAGATAGCCCATACAACGCAATGCCTGTGGCAACACTGACGTTAAATGATTCTTTTTTCCCGACCATCGGTATTTCAATGATATCTTCACACTGATCGAGGAGTTCTTGTTCGATGCCGTGCACCTCTTCGCCGATCAGGAGAGCGATTTTCTCTGGTGTTTTATAGTCTTTGAGCATAATACTGCGATCCGCTTGTTCAAGTCCAACGATGCGATATCCAGCATCTTTGAGGGCATGAATTGGCGGCTGTTCAAGGTATTCAAAAGGAACGAGTGTCTCGGCATCAAGGGCTGTCTTGTGGATTTGTGCTGTCAGTTTTTCAGAAATATGAGGGAGGCGAGTGTCATTTTTTACGCGGGGATAGGGGGTGTAGCCACTCAAAATAATCTTCGTGACGCCAAAGCCTTCAGCGGTTCGAAAAATAGCACCAACATTGTGGGTTGAACGAATATTATGGGCAATGACGATGATCTCAGGCATTTTTGTCATTATAGCACCTAGATTACCACTATAAATTGCTTATGTTTTTTGGTAGGATGAATGTAATGGACGAACAAAAAATTCAAGAGCGTGCCCGAGAGCAAGATGAACAGTCGACCCAAGGTCGTGCTTCTATTCTTGGTATGGAATATTTAGATACCCGTTCGATCGATCAAACACTCGACCTTGTTCCGGGTATTTTAACCAATGAAGACATGCACAAAAACCGTCTGGTGACACTGCGTGCAGGCGATGACTCTTCATCTTGGCAGTTTGGCGTCACAACACAGACCCCACAATCTTTTATGCGTGAACTGACAGCAAGATACGCTGGGCAAGCGCAAAATACGAACTTCGTTTTGATTAGTTTAGGTGGATTCAATGTTTTGATGAATCGATACGATCCGCCAATTGTTGCGATCTATGATGACATCAAGATTGCTAAAGAAGGTGATAGCGATACTATTTCCGAAGTCAGTAAGACATTGAACGCAGTGGGAAGTGACGAAGTATTTGATTATCTTATTACCCAGGCAGATCGCCTCGGCGCCAGCGATATCCATATCGAGAATCAACGCAACGGTATCCGTGTTCGTATGCGTATCGACGGAGCACTACACCCCGTTGCTGAACTTGATAGTGATCGATACCGCGTTATCTTGGGTGCACTTGCATCGAGAGGTAATATTTCTACAGCATCAAATGAACCACAATCGGGACACATGCAAAAAGAAATTACGATTGACGGCACAACCCACCTATTGAACATGCGTATTGAAGTAATTCCTACGATGTACGGTCAGGATGCGGTCATCCGTTTATTCAACTACGACGAGTCGATGCTCAACCTTGAACGGCTTGGTATTGGAGCGGATGAACGAAAAGAAATTGATGAGATTATTAGTCATCCGCGTGGCATGGTGCTGATGGTTGGGCCAACCGGTTCGGGTAAATCAACGACATTATATAGCATGATTAACGCACTCAACACGACTGATCGCAAGATTATTACGCTGGAAGACCCTATTGAGTACGGCATTTCTGGTATTTCGCAGATTCCTGTTGATACAACTGGTGGGCAAAGCTTTGCAGACCATCTTCGATCGGTGCTGCGTTTAGATCCTGATGTTGTGATGGTCGGTGAGATCCGTGATGCTGATACAGCAAAAACGGCAATTCAAGCATCAATTACAGGACACCTCGTGCTTTCAACCTTCCACGCCAACTCAACTGCAGCAGCGTTCAGCCGTATGATTGATCTTATTGGTGTGAACCCAATCTTTAGTACGGCAATTCGGTTAGTGATTGCGCAGCGACTAGTTCGTCGTCTTGATGATTCATCAAAGGAAGCGTATGATCCTGACGAGGCGACACGAAACTGGGTAAAGTCGGTACTGGCGAATCTACCCAGCCATGTTCAAAAGCCAGACCTTGATACCTTCCAGTTGTACCGTCCTGTTGCCAATGAGAAGTCGCCCTTTGGCTATAGCGGTCGTATTGTGATCATGGAACAGATGGTCGTCAGTGAGGCTATACAGAAGTTCTTACGCGGTGATATTGCAGAAGTGCATACTGAAGTGATTGAGCAAACTGCTCGTGCGGATGGTATGGTGACACTCTTAGAGCGCGGTGTTCTGGCGGCGCTTCGCGGTGATACAACACTCGACGAAGTGAACCGAGTTATTTAATTACCCTCTAACCCTTTCAAAAACCAATTCATTATGGTATATTGGATACTTGATTACAGATATAAAAGATTAAGTGAGATATAGATGAGTTTTGAACTTATTAAATTGGTAAACGAAGCACAGAAGAAGCCAGCTGTTGTTGACGCAAAAAGCGGTGACACTGTTCGTGTTCACCAGAAAATTAAAGAAGGCACGAAAGAACGTATTCAGATTTTTGAAGGCGTTGTGATTCGTGTTGACCGCGCAGCGTCACACACTGCACGTATTACTGTGCGTAAAATCGCCAGTGGCGTTGGCGTTGAGAAGAGTTTCTTGATTCACAGCCCACTCGTAGAGAAGATTGAAATTACACGTCGTTCTAAGGTTCGTCGTAACTACCTTTCTTACCTACGCGAACGAAGTGGTAAAAGTGCACGTCTTCGTGGGGTTAACTTTGACCGTGAAGGTGTGAACGATATTCGTGACATCCACGCCGAAGAAGAAGCTGCACGTCTTAAGGAAGAAACGCATCTTGCTGCTGAAGCTAAGCAAGCCGAAAAAGCTGCTGTAGACGCTGAACTTGCAGCAAAGCAAGCTGAAGTTGAAGCACGACACGAAGAAACAGTGTAAGCTACCCCTTTTGATAAAACGCTCGCATCTTGGGGGTGTTTTTATTTTATTCTGACTAAATGTTAAGAATGTTTGTAGAATGAATGTATATAGTTATGGACATGATCTTAGGAATTGATGAAGTTGGAAGAGGACCGTGGGCTGGACCATTAGTGGTTGGGGCTGTTGTTCTCGGTAATGCATCCATAGAGGGTTTGACTGATAGCAAAAAACTGACAAAGAAAAAACGTGATGCGCTGGATGTGCAGATTAGACAGGGTGCGGCTGGCTTTGGACTTGGATGGGTGCCTGCAAATAAAATTGATGCTATGGGGCTAGGTGCTGCCCTGCGCCTTGCAACGATTCGTGCGGTTCAACAGATTACCGTGTCGTATCACGAAATTATTATTGATGGCACGATTAATTTCCTCAGCGAAACGACAAAAGGAAGATATGTTACGACGCTTCCTAAGGCCGACCTATTGATACAAAGCGTTTCGGCTGCATCTATTATCGCAAAGGTTGCGAGAGACAACTATATGACCTTGCAAGACGATATGTACCCTGGCTATGGTTTTAGTAAACATGTTGGATACGGAACAGCCGCACATCGCGCAGCTATTGATGCGCTCGGCGTCACTCCACTTCATAGATTATCGTTTGCACCACTCAAGAAATATAAAGATATCAGCTCTACCTCGAAAGGGATAGGAGACGCAGCCGAGGACGCCGCGGCAGAATATGTACAATCAAACGATCATACGATCTTGGAGCGAAACTGGAAAACAAAGTTTTGTGAAATTGATATTATATCGGTTAAAGATACGACTATTTACTTTCATGAAGTTAAATATCGTCACTCGGAGAATCAAGGTGGCGGACTTGTTGCGATTACAGCAAAGAAACAGCAGCAAATGAAGTTTGCGGCAGAATATTATATGGCTTCAAAAAAGCTAAACAATATCGCTATGAGATTGGTCGCAATTGCGATGACCGGTCAACCACCAAAGGTCGATAACTACCTAGAGCTCGAGTAACGCTTTTCGAACTGCAGCTTCGTCGCGGATAATGTGCTCGATCTTTCCGCTGAGTTCCAAAATACCTAGTTCAATGTTTCGTTTGAGTGAGACCTGATCTTTGAGAGGATTAAAGAAGGCTTTATATTCTTCGAGCTGTTCGTTCGTCATCAAGCAAATTGCGACGTAGCGAGGGAAGGCATCATAGCTTTTGTCACCAGCGAATGTTTCTTCCATCCAGCCCCAGTTATCACGGCCCCATTGCCAAGCTGCTGTGCGTGCGTGTCGATTTCGTAGTAACCAGACGTACCATCGCATGAAATCTTGAGGACGAACGATTGAAGAGTCTTTGAGAATAGAAAATAACCGTTCGATGACAGCTGGGTCTTTCGTTGCAGTAATTGCCGAAGCAATATCCTCTTTAAGTTCGCTTGAATGTGTTTTTTGATGCGCAGCAAGCAGCTCATCGATAATGGTCTGGTCTGTTGCGTAGCGGACAGCTGTCGCAATAATGTTGACACGTAAATTAGGGTCAAGCTCTTCAAGTTCGGTCGTTTTATAGAGAGAAAGAGCTTTTTCCAACGCTTCCTTATTTTCGCTATAGATCATGAGTCCAACAACGATACTACGAAGCTTGGTATCGGATTCTGCTTCACCGCGACGTGCCACCCAACCTAGGCGATTGAATTGTTCTTCGGCAAGGTTACCGGCAAAGACGCGCAGTTTACCTTCAAGCAGTTCATCATTTTCGACGAATTTCTTCAGTTCATTCAGTGCGACAAGCATAATATCCCACACCGCTTCAACGGCTTCATTTTTGTAGTACTGCAAAAGTGATACAAGCGCGGCACTTGAAATAAGGCTGGCCTGGGCAAGGAGAGTCTGTTCGTTCAGCAGTTTCAATCGATCGATGTCTGAAAGCGTCGCAAGTGATCCAATTAACTTGGCAAGAAGCGTTGGTGTGTAATGGGTAATAAAGTGCGCAGTGCTTTCGTGGTTAATGACGAGCGGGAGGTCTGAACTTTTTGTGACAGTGAGCGTTTTCTCGGTTAGTAGACGAGGAATATTTTGATCTGACGCACCAAGTGGGATTGGCCACAACTTTTCAGAAGGCTCGTGCACACCGATAAAGAACTGTTCCTGGGACAAGTGAATTTGGTCTTCTTCCTCAGACACACTCAGGACTGGATAGCCTGATTGTGAAATCCAGGTATTCATGAGTAACCCAATATCTTGGCCTGAGGCTTCACTGAGGCATTCCCAAAGGTCATTCGCTTCGGTATTTTGATACGCATATTTCTTGAAATAGTTTTTTAGTCCGACCTGCAGTGTACTGTCACCAATGTAGGTTTGGAGCATACGAAGAAGGCGACCACCCTTAGCGTAGACGATAGAAGGGTCGAAGATAGTAGCAATCTCATCCGGGTGATTTACTTCAGTACGAATTGCCTGGACACCATCGAGGCTATCGCGTCGCAAAGCCTGTACGACTTCATAGGTTGCCTGGTCGAGCCAAATATTCCAGTCCGGTTCAAGTGCATCAACACATATATATTCCATCAGGTTTGCAAAACTTTCGTTCAGCCACAAGTCGTTCCACCATTTCATTGTTACGAGGTTACCGAACCATTGGTGACTCAATTCATGAGTAATCGTCAGGGCCGCTTGCTGACGTGTCATCAAAGATCCTGTTTTTGGGTCAGTCAGGAGGGCAACTTCACGATAGGTAATCAGTCCCCAGTTTTCCATTGCACCAGACGAGAAGTCAGGGAGGGCAACGTGATCAGATTTTGGCAGAGGATAAGGAACTTCAAAATACTCATCAAAGAATTCAATGCCGCGAGTTGCGATATCAAGTGCAAAATCAAGGCTCTCTGGGGCTTGTGCTGGTGTCGCGTAGATGTTTACTTCAACACCACTTTTCGTTTTGGCAGATTTCTTTTGTAGCTCACCAACAACCCATGCTAATAGGTAGCTACTCATGCGTGGAGATGTTTCAAATTGCGTGACAAGTAGGTCGTTTTCAATGCGTTGGTCCTTGACGGGCATGTTTCCTAGGACAACAACACCTTGTTCGGTAGAAAGGATGACGTCAAAGGTTGCCTTTGCTTCCGGTTCATCGATACAAGGAAACGCTTCACGGGCATGGTGACTTTCGAACTGTGTCGCGAGAAGTTCTTTTTTGACGCCGTCGTGTTCGTAGTAACAAGGGTAGAGACCATGCATGCCATCAGTAATCTCACCTGAGAATCCAACAACGACAACATGTTCGCCGCCAGTTATGTCAGGGTGGGTGATGGTGAGTTCTTGGTCATCAAGACTGAAGTCTGCTTGCTTTCCGTCAAAAATAACAGATTGGATGGCGAGGTCTTTTGCGTGCAATACAATATTTTTTGCATCAACAACAGACGCGCCATTGATAGTCACGGTTCCTGCGAATGTTCGACCAATACGATCAAGCGTTACTGATAATTGATAATGTTCTGGGACAAATGTTTGGATGAGTCGGGCTACAGTCTGCATATATATCTAGTATAGCAAATGACTGAACAGATGAATGGGGAAGTCGGCTTCCCTAGACAATCTTTTGCAGTGGACTTATGCTGAAAGACGAAACAAGGAGTTCCCGGGTGTCACACGAAGCAAAAGTTCATGCAGCGCAAACGATCATTCTTCGAGAGCTATTGTTTATGCCTGCTGCCCGATTTATTGAGCTGCAGAAAACAACAGGACTGGAAAGTGATCACGTAAAATTCCATATTGCTCGATTAGTTGAGCTTGGGTACATTGTGAAGAACGATCAATCTTATATGCTGACTTCGGCTGGCAAAGAATACGCCAACAAACTTGATACGGATAATAACCAAATCGAACGTCAGCCAAAGTCTGCAATTATTCTAGTCATTGAAAATGAAGCGGGAGATTTGCTGGTACAAGAACGACTCAAACATCCTTACTTTGGATTCTGGGGATTTGCAGGTGGAAAAATTCGTTGGGGCGAAACAATTATTGAAGCGGCTGCCAGGGAACTAAAGGAAGAGACAGGCCTCGAAGCAACCTTGGTATATAAAGGCGTTTATCACGAACTGACCAAATCAAAAGAAACTCATGAAGTCCTCGAAGATAAAATATTTCATGTCGTCTACGGATCTCAACCTACCGGTAACTTAGTTGAACGGTTCGAGGGTGGTCACAACGAGTGGCTCAGCCAGGCGGTACTGAGTACTATTGATAAAAAATACAAAAGTTTCGCTATCGAATTATCAGTTGGTAAAGGTGAACAGGCTTTTATTGAAGCGGAGCAGGTGTATGACAAGGAAGAGTTCTAGCTTCATCCTTCGCGTGACGCTAAGCGGGTCGTTTCATAGAGACCCAGAAGGTCTCGATCGATCCTATAGAGAACTTGCGCGCAATCAATGTCAGATACTGTCGCCGCGAAGTCTCACGTTTCAGGACGATGGTGCGCTTTTTGTAAAACATGCACTAGAAGCCGAAGAGAGCGCGGGGACAATTCAACGACATCATCTGCAAGCAATCGCACTGTCCGATTTTTTGTGGTTACATGCGCCGGAGGGATATATAGGGACGAGTGCGGCTATGGAGATTGGCTATGCCTATCGAAATGGAACGCCGATCTTTTCAAATCAGGTTCCAGTTGATGAAATGTTAAAACATTTTGTTACGTTTGTACCAAGTGTGTTCGCAGCCATTGAACTATTGCAGACATAACTCATACTAGGTCTATGAATATGCGTCTTCGGAGGATTATTGTCGTTGTTCTCAGCCTGATAGGTTTTGCTGCAGTGATTCTTGCTGCTGCACCTCCCGTGATCGACCAGACTCAAAAAACACAGACAGTTCCAGCAGTCGTACAGCCTTCAGGATCGGCAGCTACAACACTGGAGACTTTGGTGGTCAAAGGTCGTGCGCCAAAAACCGACTACTCAAGGAGTCAGTTCGGTAGCGGCTGGGCAACAACTAGTGGTTGCGATACGAGGAATATTATTTTGCATCGGGATCTACAGAATCCAATTGTCGATGAGAAATGTATCGTCACCTCTGGAGTATTGAACGATCCTTATACGGCAACGGTGATTAATTTCACTAAAGGCAGTAGTGACGTTCAAATCGATCACGTCGTGGCGTTATCCGATGCTTGGCAAACTGGTGCCCAGTCCTTGACACGGGCGCTTCGTGTGCAACTCGCTAATGATCCAATGGAACTGATTGCCGTGCAAGGTGATGCTAATCAGCAAAAGAGTGATGGTGACGCAGCAACCTGGCTACCTTCGAACAAAAGCTTTCGCTGTGAATACGTTGCACGTCAAATTGCGGTTAAACAAAAATATAGTTTGTGGGTGATTCCTGCAGAAAAGCAGGCGATGTTGGACGTCCTGACGACATGTCCAGATCAAGCACTGCCAGCAAAGTAGTCCTTATTGCGTTTGCATGACGAATTCGTTATAATAGCGACAGTACATTCCGGCCGGCAGGTCGGATTTTTTCATAGAAAATAAGAAAGGCTTAGAAATTATGGATGAATTAAATTTAAAACAATTAACTCTCGCGGTTCGAACAATCGCTGAAGAGAAAAATCTCCCAGAAGACATCGTGATGTCTGTTATCGAGCAAGCAATTGCTGCTGCATGGCGCCGTGATAACGGTGAGCGTGACCAAGAGGTTCGTAGCGAACTTAACGTAGAAAAGGGTACCGCAAAGGTATTTGTCTCTCGTGAAGTCGTCGAAATCGTCGGAAGCGATGCTCACGAAATCAGCTTGGCTGATGCGAAGAAAACTAAAAAAGACGCTGTTCTTGGTGATATGATCGAAGAAGAGCATGAAGTGAGTAGCTTCGGACGTGTTGCTGCGCAAACTGCAAAGCAAGTTGTCCTTCAGCGACTACGTGAAGCTGAACGTGAAGTAGTTCTGAGTGAATATGAAGACAAAATTGGTACCGTTGTGAACGGAACTGTCCAGCGAGTTGAACCTCGTGTTATTCGTATTGAAATCGGCAAAGCAAACGGTATTATTCCGCAAAGTGAACAGATCCAAGGCGAATACTACAGTGTTGGTAGCCGCATCAAGGTATTTATCAAGGATATCGAACGCGACAACCGTGGTCCACAACTGATCCTTAGTCGTGGAAACACAGAGTTTATCGAATACCTCTTCCGCCAAGAAGTTCCTGAGCTTGAAACTGGTGCCGTCGAGATCAAGGCAATTGCTCGTGAAGCAGGACGCCGCACAAAGCTTGCTGTAGCAAGTACTGTCCCTGGTGTTGATCCAGTCGGTACCTTCGTTGGTGGTCATGGAACACGTGTTCAGGCTGTCATGAACGAAGTCGGTGACCAAGAAAAGATCGACATCGTGACTTATGACCCAGAAATCGAACAGTTCATCAAGAACGCCCTGAGCCCTGCGGAAGTTGCCAAGGTGGTGATCCGTGAAGCCGACAAGCGTGCGACCGTCTACGTCAACGAAGACCAGCAATCTATTGCTATCGGTCGTGGTGGACAGAATGTTCGTCTTGCAAGCCGCCTTACTGGTTATGAGCTTGATATTGAACAAGCCACTGCTACTCCAAAGCCTGCTGCGGACAAAGGTCCAAAGAAGAATATCGAAGATAGCCTTCTTGATGCCGTTGAAGGTTCAGAAGAATCTACCGAAGCCTAAACTTCAGATAATTCGAATACATATAAATTAGCACTCTATTGCATGGAGTGCTAATTTTGCTATACTAGTTATAGAAACGCACTTAGCTCGAGACAAAACATAAAATAAGCTTGCGCTTCTTATATAGGAGGATAGATAATAAGATTATGGCTGATGATTTTGCAGAATTTATCTCGCATCTCACCGACAATGCACGGACCAGCCTTCATCACGCTACCTTGATTGCTCAGGGGTATGGAAGCCCCTATATCGGTACCGAACATCTCCTTCTTGGGGTTATGGCGCAAGGTGCGTCAGTGGGTGCAAAAATCTTAGCAGATGCTGGTGTCACACTTGACCGTGCACAAACTGCACTTAATATGGTTCCTGTTTCTGCCGTTGTCGGCGGACTCAGCACAAAGAGCCTGAGTGAAACCGCAAAGCTGACTCTAAAAATGAGTTGGGATATTGCACAAGAATTCCATCAGGATTACCTGGGGACTGAACATATTCTTTATAGCATTTTGACTCAGAAAAATGCCCGCGCCACAGTGCTGCTTCGTGACATGAACGTAAATATTACTGATATTGTCTCAGAACTTGAAGAATACCTCGATCGTCAAGGTGACGCGTATATCCAAAGTGACGATGACATTGCGACCGAATCAAAGAAAGCGCCACAACGAAAAGGCGCACTAGGCACATTCGGTACTGATTTGACTGCACGCGCTAAAGAGGGTCGTCTTGATCCTGTCATTGGACGTGGTGAGCAAGAAGAGCGCTTGGTGACAATCCTTAGTCGACGCACAAAGAACAACCCGGTCCTTATCGGTGAACCTGGCGTCGGTAAAACTGCTATCGTTGAAGGTCTTGCGCAGCGTATTGCGAGCGAAGACGTACCAGAGCATTTGCTAGACAAGCGCATTGTGCAACTTGACCTTGCAGGTATGATTGCCGGCACGAAGTATCGTGGTGAATTTGAAGAACGTCTCAAAAAGGTTGTTGCTGAACTACAAGAACAAAAGAATGTGATCGTTTTTATTGACGAGCTTCACCTTTTGGTAGGAGCTGGTGCAGCCGAAGGTGCACTTGACGCGGCCAATATGTTAAAACCTGCCCTGGCTCGCGGTGAAATCCGTTTGATCGGTGCAACGACACTTGATGAGTATCGAAAACACATTGAAAAAGATACTGCGCTTGACCGACGCCTTCAGACGATTGTTGTTCCAGAGCCAAAACTCAAGGACACTATCGCAATTCTGAAAGGCTTAAAGCCGTACTATGAAAAGCACCACGGCGTCACAATTAGCGATGAAGTAATCGAAGACGCTGTCTATATGGCCGATCGTTATATTAATGAACGTTTCATGCCAGACAAGGCAATCGATGTGATTGATGAAGCGGCTGCACGTGTGCGTGTTAAATCCGGACGCAAACCTAGTAAGCTTCGCGATTACATGCGCCAACTCAAGAATTTGAACGAAAAGATGGAAGAGGCTGTGACTGGTGAAGACTATGAACGCGCCGCTCTTTATAAGACGCGAATCAGTCAATTGAACACCAAGCTTGAAGAAACTCGGGCAGAGTACGAAAAGAAAACACCTGTCGTCCTGGCTGATGAAGACATTGCCTACGCGATATCCCTCATGACCGGTATTCCTGTGAGTCGTGTGCAGAAATCTGAAGCAAAGCTCCTTCGAAACCTTGAATCCCATATTGAAAAATATGTGATTGGGCAACGTGAAGCTGTTGAAAAAGTATCTCGCGCTATTCGCCGAAGCCGGAGTGGTGTTGCTAGCAGCAAGCGTCCCATTGGATCATTCGTTTTTATGGGTCCAACTGGTGTTGGTAAGACTGAGCTTGCAAAAGTTCTCGCGAGGGAAGTCTTTGGTAGCGAAGATAACTTGATTAAGATTGATATGAGTGAATTTAGCGAACGTCATACTGCCAGCCGTCTCGTCGGTGCGCCTGCTGGGTATGTTGGGTATGAAGACGGTGGACAATTAACTGATAAGATTCGACGTCAACCATATAGTGTTGTCTTGTTCGACGAGATTGAAAAGGCAAATCCAGAAGTTTTTCATTTGCTACTTCAGATTCTTGAAGACGGGGCATTGACCGATGCGAAGGGTCATAAAGTTGATTTCTCGAACGCGATCGTTATTCTTACCAGTAACCTTGGCGCTGATCGTATGATGAAAGAATCAAGTCTTGGATTTAGTGCCGTGACACGAAATGACCAAAAACAACTCGATACTGTCCACGCTGAGAACGCACTCGCGGCCGAAGAAGCATTGAATCGCATTATGCGACCAGAGTTGATTAACCGCTTTGACTCAATCGTGACATTCCGCGCACTGACAAAGAAGGAAGTCGGCAAGATCTTTGACAAGTTGCTCGCTGAACTACAAGATCGTTTAGTCCGAAAGGGAATTCATCTTGTGATTGCGGCATCTGCGAAACGGCAAATTATTGCTGAAGGCCACGATGAGAAATATGGTGCACGTCCCCTTCGACGTGCGATGCAAGATCTGTTAGAATTACCTGTAGCTGATGGCATTTTATCCGGAGAATATGAAAAGGGTACAGTGCTAAAAATATCTGCAGTAAGAGGAAAAATACAGATCAATGTCGGACAAGAAGCATAGCCTAAGACGAACACTTGTTGGTGGACTGTTCAGTATTGCCATCCTTGGGATCGCGGCGTTCATTTCCCTCAATCAACAGTACGTCAAAGATCAAATTACCGTTTGGTCGTACAAAGTTCCTGCTAATGTACAGAGTATTGAAAGTCGCATCGATTTTTCGAGTAAAGGGAAGTTCTTCTTTTACGCAACACAACCTGAAGTAGACGGATCTGATAAATTTAATGCAGATTGTCCGCGTCAGGAAGTAGGCAACCCGATTTTAGGATGTTATTCCTCGGGCAGGATCTACGTCTATGATGTCACGAATACGCAGTTAGATGGTATCGAAGAAGTCACGGCTGCCCATGAAATGCTGCACGCCGTATGGGAACGTATGAGTGACGCCGATCATACTCGTATTGGTGCGCTGCTCGATGCCGAATATAAGACACTTGGTGCGAATACAGACCTGACCGAGCGTATGAGTTACTACCAGCGCACAGAACCAGGACAGTTTGAGAACGAGCTTCATTCTATTCTTGGAACAGAGATTGGAAGCCTTAGCCCTGAACTGGAAACCTACTACAAGCAGTATTTTAATGATCGTCAAAAGGTCGTTGATTTGCACTCAAAGTACAATACATTGTTTATGAATCTCAAGCAGCAGTCAGATTCACTCTATAGTGAACTGACGACCTTGGGTGCAAGCATTGAAGCCCGTTCGGCAAAATATGACACTGATGTCAAACAGCTATCGGCTGATATTACCTCGTTCAATACTAGAGCGAAGAATAGTGATTTTTCATCAATCAATCAGTTCAATAGTCAACGGACGGCGCTGCTCGCTCGTTCCAATCAGCTCGATACTGATAGGGCATCAATCAGTGCAGATATTGATACGTATAACGCCAAGTACGCAGCATATCAAACGATATCAACAGAAATTGAAACGTTGAACAAAAGTATCGATAGTATTAAAGATCTCCAACCAGCGCCGTCAGTTTAATAATTATTACATTTCATAAAGGCTATAATAGATATAATGGCAAAATCTAAAACTCAGTTTGTCTGTCAAAATTGTGGGGCCACGCACAGCAAATGGTCTGGGCGTTGTGATAACTGTGGCGAGTGGAATACACTAGTAGAACAGGTTGCAAACTCAGGCTCATCATCAGTTGCAAAGGCTTCTAGCTCCGGACAACCACTCAAGGTCCAGTCTATTAAAGATATGACCGTCGATGATTCATCGAAACGAATTCTCACAGGTACAAAAGACCTTGATACCGTTTTGGGCGGCGGTATTCTTCCAGGTGCGGTCGTACTACTTGCCGGACAACCTGGTATAGGTAAAAGCACACTGCTTCTGCAGGTCACTGCATTCATCGCAAAAACAGTAGCTGTTTTATATGTCAGCGGTGAAGAATCCGCCAGTCAAGTGAAGCTGCGTGCTGGACGACTAGGTGCTGAATCAAGCGAAAAATTAGACTTCGCTGCCAGCACTAGTGCTAATGATATTGCCGCAACAATTCGTGGTGGTCAGTACGACCTGGTCATTGTTGACTCTATCCAGACATTGGCACTGGATGAGATCACCAGTGCGCCTGGAACGGTTAGCCAGATCACAAATAGTAGTAACGTACTGATTCGTGCGGCCAAAGAAACCGGTACTGCCGTTATCCTTGTTGGTCACGTCACAAAAGAGGGCAGTATCGCTGGACCAAAAGTCCTCGAGCACCTCGTTGACGTTGTATTGCAGTTTGAGGGTGATCGTTATGGTGGCTTTAAGATTGTCCGCGCAGCTAAAAACCGATTCGGTTCTACCAACGAAGCCGCCATATTCGAGATGTACGAAGAAGGCCTTCGTCCTGTCGAAAATCCATCGGCAGCACTGCTTGCCGAGCGTAATCCGGCCGACGGATCAGTCGTTCTGGCGACACTCGAAGGCACACGACCGCTGTTGGTTGAGATTCAAGCTCTTGTCAATCCGACCAGTTTCGGGTATCCTAAGCGTACTGCAAGCGGGTTTGACCTCAATCGACTCAATGTGCTGATCGCCGTTATGGAGCGTCGCACGAAATTGAATTTATCTGACAAAGACATCTATATCAATGTTGTTGGTGGTCTCAAACTAAACGATCAAGCAGCGGATCTTGCGATCTGTATGGCAATTGCCAGTGCTGCAGCAGGACGTCGCCTCGACGATGAAACAGTTGTCTTTGGTGAAGTTGGACTAGGTGGAGAAGTTCGATCTGTACCCGGCGTCGATAAACGTGTTGCGGAAGCAAAGAAGCTTGGTTTTAAACTAGCTATTGCACCGAAAATACACAGTAAAAATACATTTATTAAACCTGTCGCCGATCTTCGCACTGCGTTGATCGACTACTTACAAAAGTAAGAAGAAAAGAAATTATGGAACTATTAATTATCTGCACACTGCTCGTCATTGCTGCAGAGACGACCTATTTGGTTGTCGCTCAAACTATTAAATTTAAACATTCAAAGAAACAGCACATGCCAATCTTTGTTGATACATCAGTACTCATCGATGGTCGCATTATCTCAATTGCCGAATCAGGCTTTATTACCAGTACCTTGTTTATCCCTCGAAGTGTCGTCGGTGAACTACAGTTCTTGGCGGATAACGCAGATACTGAAAAGCGTAGCCGTGCACGACACGGACTCGATATTGTGAAAGAATTGCAGGCTATGACTAACATTAAAGTTGAAATCTTTAATGACGGTACAAAAGCCGAAGAAGGTGTCGATAACCGTCTCTTGAAACTAGCCAAGGAATATAACGGCGCGATTTGTACGATCGATTTTAACCTCAATAAGGTTGCACAAGTTGAAGGCATTGTTGTTCTGAACGTGAACGACCTTGCGAAGACACTTCGTATGGCATATCTACCAGGTGAAAAGATCAAACTAGAACTGACACAAAAGGGGAATGACCAGCATCAAGCAATCGGACACCTCGATGATGGCACGATGGTTGTTGTTGAACATGCCAGTAGCCAAATTGGTAAGATTGTCGAAATTGAATTTATTCGTGGTCTACAAACTGCGGCTGGAAAAATGATGTTTGCTCGACTCGTCGGTGGTGGTGACCGTGACCTTGCAAAGAAAGCTGCCGGACAGCCAAAAACAGTTGCTTCTAAGGTCAAATTGCCTCGTCAGAAGGTTGCACGCACAGAACGTGTGCAACGACCTGTCGCTGAGCTACCTCAGGAAGCCCCTGTTGTCGCTTTGGCCGTAGAAACAGTCGTACAGCCACCTCGACCAAAACGACCTCAACAAACTCGTTATAACAAGCCTGTGAGTCAGACGTCGCAGACTGACGCGCCTCAACAAGCTCCACGTAAGAGTAACGGACGGAACAATCGCCGCCGAACACCCGAAGATAGTTTGTTCGAACTACTCGATAAGCAAGAATAAAAATAGCTAATGAAAAGAACCCTCATCAACGAGGGTTCTTTTTTTGTACGACGCCAGCCTTTCAGTTAGAGACGGTTGCCGTGTAGTAACCAGAGTCGGTCACTGTTGCACTGAGCGTTCCGGCGGTAGCTGGGCCGCTGTAAGTTACCTTATAGGTATTACCTGTTTGTGTGACGCCAGTCAGCTGCGTTCCATTGGCGGTGAATGTCACACTCGTCGATGAGAGGCCAAATGTACCTGGGTTAACGGTCACTGTGAGCGAGTTGCCTGCAGTGCTGATGCCGCCAACAAAGCTTGGGGGCGCATCGCTACAACTATGTTTGTCGTCATCCTTTGTCGTGTCGTATCCATTAGGGACGTTGGTATAGATGTCTTTCTTTGTGATCGGGTCGGTCGACTTGGTGACGTTAACGACGTCTTTAGCCCCGTCAGGTGTACAGCTGGTTGCCTTGTACTTTGATACCTTGTCGAATGTTAACTGTGCGTTAGATTGACCTTGTGTGGCATTCCACCATGAAGGATAGACTTGATTGTTAATACGCTGAATACCAGCAGGTTGTATAAACCAGTCACCTAATTTGTATTTACCTTCAGGGACATAAACTTCCTTGTGGGCAAATTCCATGACTGAGGCGATAATTGGGCTACCAAGTGACGATGTACCGTTTTTAAGAATTGTTGTATCCGGGTTACCGAGCCAAACTCCCATAGTAAGTGCTGGGCTATAGCCAAGCATCCAAAGGTCCTTTGCATTACCACCCTTGTCTGATGTACCTGTTTTGATCGCTAGCTTGACGCCAGAAATATTTTTTGCCGCGTAGTTACCGAGTGCTGCACTGGCAGCTGTGTCGCCGAGAATGTCGTCAAGGACGTAAGCTGATTGCGCACTCACGATTTGCTTGCCGGCAACATCTGACCATTTCTTGAGTGTTTCACCTGAGCTGTTCTTTACTTCGAGGACACTTGACTGTGGTTTATAGACACCACCACGTGCAATTGATGCGTAGGCGTTCACAAGATCAACCTGCTTGAGTCCACACCCACCAATAGCGAGTGAGAGGCCTGCGGTCGTATCTGCGCCTTGTGTACAGTAACTCGCGGCACCCATGTCATGGATGGTTTGAAGGGTTGAGCCTTTCTTTGCGGCTTCATTGATGGCCATTGCCTTCACGGCAGGAACGTTACGTGAGGTTGCGAGACTTGTACGGATAGTAATGTTTCCGAGGAACTTACGGTCGGCGTTATTCAGTTGTCCACCATAGAGTTGATCACTTGGTTCGTCCGGTATAATTGTGCCACTTCCGTAGTTTTGCTGACCAGCTGGTTTCTGCTCAAAGAGTTCAGAATAGACAAGTGGCTTGATCGAGGATCCAGGCTGAATGTATGCCGTCGCAGCATTATCTTGGCCGAATCCATCTGCTTCAAAGTTTTTACTTCCGACCAGTGCAACGATCTGTCCTGTTTTTGTATCTTCTACCGTGGCGGCACCGTTAGTGAATCCGGCGTATGCAGGAACGTATGAGTTAAACATATCGGTCATTGCTGATTGAAGTTTATCTTGAATACGGATGTCGAGTGTTGTTGTGACGGTTAGGCCGCCTTTACCAACAGTTGCAACACCCAGCTCATCTTCAAGTTCAGAACGAACCATTTGCACGAAGTGAGGGGCTTTAATATCCGTGTATCGGTTTGCTTCTGGTTTGAGTGTATCAAGGATTGGTTCTGCCTTTGCGGCGTCTTCTTGCGCCTGGGTGATGTACCCTACTTGGCGCATTGCATCGAGTACTTCATGCTGACGGGCAATTAAGGCTTCATGCCCAGCAACCTTATATGGGTTGAGCGTCGAGGGGTTCTGTGGGATAGCGGCTAGAAGGGATGCCTGCGCAAGTGTGAGGTCTTTTGCGGGGACTCCAAAGTAGGATTCTGCACCTGATTCTGCACCGTTTCGAGGACCACCATACGGTGATTCGTTTAGATAGAGGGTGAGGATCTGGTCTTTGTCATACATACGCTCAATTTCGATAGAGAGGATTAACTCTTTGATCTTGCGGGGAATACCACCGATGCCACGGTTAGAGGCTTCATCGGCAAAGAAGACTTGTTTCACGAGTTGCTGCGTCAGGGTTGATCCACCCTGAACGTCACCACCAGTAAAGTTGTTCACGGCAGCACGGAGCGTACCGGTCACACTAATACCGCTATGTTGGAAGAAGTTTCGATCTTCAATCGCCACAGTTGCTTTCTTGAGGTTGTCACTAAGGTCTTCACTAGGGACGACAAGTTTGTAATTACCACCACCTGTATCCTTCCAGAGGACTTGGCCATTACGGTCTAGGTACGTAGTAATAGTCGATTGGACGCGTTTATCAATTTCACCCGGTCGAATCTGATCGAGGTCTTTACGGAAGTAGGCGAACATACCGCCAATAAGCAGGGCGATAAGAAGGACAGCGACACCAAGAACCTTGAGGGCCATAATGACACCGCGTTTACTGAACCAATACGCCCAGAAACGTTTTGGATGTAAACGATAAAAGAAGCGTTTTACAGGATGTTTTGGAAGCGTCGCGAGGTATTCGGCGCGGCGCCTGGTTTCGGTATCTTTCTTTGCCTTTCGTTTGTTCGAAAGGTTTGCGTATACATTTAACTTACGCGATGTAGATTTTTTAGCTTTAGCCACGTTTCCCTAATTTCCCCATAAGCAATATCTTCACCATTATAGCATTAAAAACGGTGCGTAAAGCTTGATTATTTGCTATACTACCAGAGATATAACAGATAAGGAGTAGATAGGATGCGACTTTCCGAAGAACTGCAGTGGCGTGGCTTTGTCAATCAGATGACATATGCAGATATTACCGAACTTGACCAGGACCCTATTGCTTTTTATTTTGGCGTAGACCCTAGTGCCGACAGCATGACAATCGGTAACTTTGCCGCAGCTATGATGGTCCGACATTTCATCGAGGCTGGTCATAAAGCTTACCTATTGGTCGGTGGAGCAACCGGTATGATCGGTGATCCAGATGGCAAGAAAGATGAGCGCAATCTTCTCAGTCTTGATGACATTGCGCGTAATAAAGCTGCTATCGCCGAACAGTACAAAACCGTTTTTGCTGGTAAAGACTTCCAGATCGTTGATAACTATGACTGGTTTAAAGAGATAAACTACCTTGATTTTCTTCGTACAGTCGGTAAAAATGTCCCCCTTAGTCAAATGCTTGGTCGTGAATTCGTACAATCACGTATTGGTGAAGATGGTTCAGGTATTAGTTACGCGGAATTCAGCTATTCTTTGATTCAAGGATATGACTTCCTGCATCTAAACCGTGAACACGGTGTCACACTGCAAGTTTGTGGTGCTGATCAATGGGGTAATTCGATTACTGGCGTTGACCTGATTCGTCGGCTTGATCAAAAAGAAGCGCATGTCTACTCGACACCACTGGTTATGAATAAAGCGACTGGTAAAAAGTTCGGTAAATCCGAAGATGGCGCCATATGGTTAGATGCAAATAAAACCAGTGTCTTTAAGTTTTACCAATTCTGGCTTAATTCTGACGACGAAGGAACCGCTGACTACGCACGCATCTTTACGATGCTAAACCGTGATGCCGTACTCGAGATGGAACGACAAGTCGCTGATAACCCGAGTGGTCGTGAAGCACAAAAGACTTTGGCGCACGAAGTGACGAAGATTGTTCATGGTGAAGATCGTACTGCCAGCGTCGAACGTGTTACGAACGCTTTATTTGGTGGATTACAGTTCCATGAACTTTCCCCTGAAGACTTAGACGTACTTGCTGGTGAAATCCCAACTGCACAACTCGGTACTTCACTGATTGAAAGTTTGGTCGGCACAGAAGTTGCGACCAGTAACGGTGATGCACGTCGTCTTATTGAAAGTAGCGCTATTTCCGTCAACGGCGAAAAGGTTTCTGAAGATTTTACTATCAGTGAGACATCGCTGGTGAAAAAAGGTAAGAATAGCTTTATTCTTGTTCGCTAAGCTAGTATAGATATATGAATGTCAGCGCGCCATTAGGGCAGATCAAGGGCGTGGGGGAAAAGACCGGAGCTGAATTTGAAGCTGCTGGGTTACATACCGTCAATGATCTGATTAACTTTCTGCCTCGAGCATACGAGGATTTTTCACAGGTGACAGCAATTGCTGATGTGCATCCGGGAAAGTTAACGATTAAAGCGCGCTGTGAAAAGATTGCGACTCGTCCTGTAAGGCGGGGACTGCGCATTACGACAGCAACGCTCGCCGATGAAACAGGGAAGTTGCAAGCTGTCTGGTTCAACCAGCCTTACCGCGAAACACAGTTAAAGTCCGGCGAAGAATTCTTTTTCTCTGGTGAGTTTGAGTTTAACTACAATAAATATCAGCTAACAAATCCCAGCGCCGAAAAGGTGAGTGAGATGCCGGTACAAACTGATCGGATCCTTCCAACATACCGCGCCATTCATGGGCTAAAGACAACACTTGTACGAAAAATATTGAACGAGCTTCGACCGCTGATGACGATGGTGCCTGAAACACTACCATTATCAATCGTGAAGTCCGAAAAGTTAGCGAGTCATAGTGATGCACTTCTAGGAATGCATTTCCCTGAAACGATCGAGGATATTTCTAGAGCCAAAGAACGCATTGGGTTCGAGGAACTATTTGCCTTGCTACTCGCCAGTCAGATGAACCGTATTGAAAACGCCAAGCTAAAAGGATGGCATATTCCATTTGACCAAGCCATCGTCAAATCTTTTGTCCAAAAGCTTCCGTTTGATCTCACCGGTGCACAGCGTATTGCAGCCTGGGATATTCTGCAGGACTTTGAAAAAGAAATTCCCATGAACCGTTTGCTACAAGGTGATGTTGGATCAGGTAAGACGGTTGTTGCAGGTTTGGCAGCTAGGCAAGCGGCACATGAAGGCTTTCAGACGGCATTAATGGCACCCACCGAGATCCTTGCTTCACAACATGCCGAAACGCTCAATAAGCTCCTTGCTCCGTTTGGGGTAAAGGTAGGATTACTGACTGGAAGCGTCAAAGGCAAAGCACGCGAGACATTATATACAGCCATTGCGAATGGGGATGTCCACGTTGTAGTGGGGACACATGCACTCATCCAATCGACGGTGAACTTTCACCGACTGGGCTTTGTGGTGATTGACGAGCAGCACCGTTTTGGTGTTAATCAACGACAGGCGCTACTGAGCAAGTCTGAACATATGCCGCACCTGCTGGCGATGACCGCAACGCCTATTCCTCGAAGTTTGGCACTGACTGTGTACGGTGAGCTTGATGTATCGGTTCTGGGCGAGCTTCCAAAGGGCCGAAAGCCAATTGCCACCAAGATATGGTCACCTAATAGTCGATTACAGCTGTATGGCTTGATTGAAAAACAACTCATGGAGGGTCGTCAGGCGTATGTGATTTGTAGCTTGATTGATAATAATCCAGATAATGAATTAAAGAGTGTTGAAGCTGAGTTCAAACGACTCAATCAAAAGGAATTCAAGCATCGAACGGTCGGCCTCCTGCACGGCAAAATGAAACCTGCGGAAAAAGACGAAGTCATGAAACGCTTTTCGGCTGGTGAAGTCGATATCCTCGTCAGCACTACTGTGGTTGAGGTTGGTGTTGATGTTCCAAACGCGACAGTTATCCTTATCGAAGATGCTGATCGTTTTGGCCTGGCGCAGCTCCATCAGCTACGTGGTCGTGTTGGGCGTAGTGTGTACCAGAGTTATTGCTACCTCATGGTCAGCTCTTCGAAGGCACCGAGCCAGCGATTGAAAGAGGTTGAAAAGAGTAATGACGGGTTTTATCTGGCAGAAGTCGACCTTCGGCTTCGTGGTCCAGGTGAAATTTATGGCCGGGCACAGCATGGAGAACTAAATCTACAAGTGGCGAGTCTGGCTGATACCAAATTAATTGCTCGTGCGCAAAAAGCTGCCAAGGCTTTCGTCGCAAATAGTATGGATTTGTTACAATACAAGCAGCTGCATAAAGACGTTGAGCATTATCAGCGTTTAACGACATTAAATTAAACTAAAAAAATTATCTTATATATATGTACGCAGGAACCACCTACGGTAAAAAATCTGGACAACTGATTGGCGTACATCAACGTATTGATCGTGTTGCGCGTCGGCATTTAAGGCCACTCCTTACCTCAAAGGAGACATTTCCAACAGCGGTCGAGATCCTTCACTTTGAAGGCGATAATGGTCCCGATGGTATTAAGCGAAAAAGTCCTTCGATTGACGAACCCTGGCACTTTATTGATCCTGAGAAGTTCGAAGATAACGAAGTCATGCAGATGATTGTTGATCATCAGGTGAATCTTGCCCGTGCACTAAAAACGAATAACAACGAGCGCGCCGCATTTGAAGCGGCTTGGATGGCGCATGCGATTGTCGATGGCCTGACGCCCGCACACCACTATCCACTTGCCGATAAAATCGAAGAATTGTTTGGCATGCCACACCACGCACGCAGTAGTGTGAAGGAAAAGAACATTATCAAGGGGCACAATCGACGTGATACCTTATCGAAGAATTGGCAGTACTGGGGCAAGCATGGGATCTTTATGAATCACTTTATGTTTGAGTTTGGTGTTGCGACGGCAATCCTTGGTAATAACTTCGGAAAAATCGTCATTAGCCAAGATGACATTGCCGCGTTGAAAAAGGATGGCTACAAAAAAACTTTCGAGACAATCATGCAACAAGTCATCAAACTCGGGACGTACGAAGAGTATTCAAAAAATGGCTGGAGTCGCAACCTCGCCAAAACAGTCAGGATAGACCTTGTCCCTTTGATTGTTCGGGCGGTTGTCCTCGGATGGCACGTCTCTATTGATATGAATAGGCAAACGAAGTGAACGTTCGATTGATCTCTGGGCTTTATGGTGGCCGTATTATCGAAGGATCCGGCACAAGTCGAACGCATCCAATGGGTGAACGAATTCGTAACGCGATCTTTAACAAGATAAGCGCTGAACTTGATGGGGCGGAGGTACTTGATGCCTTTGCAGGAAGTGGGGCATTAGGGCTGGAAGCACTGAGTCGCGGCGCAAAAAATATAACGTTTATTGAGCGTGATCGTGTTGCCCAAAAAATTATCAGTAATAATATTGCATTACTCGGTATTGAAGCTGATACATCCCTGATAAAGGCACCGGTTTTAGGCTGGGCAAAAGCATCGCATAAGCAATTTGATATTATTTTCGCAGACCCACCATATCACGATCCACAGTTATCCACAGTTTCTGAATTGTTTAGACTATTAAAACCAAATGGGCTTATGGTATTATCATACCCAGGTAGAAGTGAGACGCTGGCCGAAACGGGAGTTGTTGTGGTGGACAATCGTAGTTACGGAAATGCGGCGATCGCCTTTTACCGCAAAGAAGAAGACGCTTAGGCGTCTTTTTCTGTTTTATAGATTATGAGAAATTATTTCAGTAGTTCAGCGTATTTGAGCCAAGGCACTTGATTAGATTGTGGACGTCCCCACGGCGACAGGTTTAAACCGTTACTTCTGAGATGAGACTCTATGTGTGAACGGTACTTCTTCCAAGAAGTTGGATCTTCTTGATACATCTTTGCTAAATGACTTGCTGTCAGGAGCAAAGACGACATTTGCTGCGCAGACGATGCAACAAGTGTTCTGAACTCGTATCCATCTTTGTCACTTCCCATAAGTTCAAACGGCTGACGTTTCAATAGACCACCGGTGCCTTTACGAGCCCATGAACCTTTCTGAGATTGAATTGCTGTTTCGATTCGTTTAGCTGTTGATCCACCCGAAAGTTCTAATCCACACAAGAATGCGAAAGCATCACGATCGTTATCGATGGTTGCAACAGTCATATGTGTTGCATAGGGCACGTCATCACGCAGAATACTTGCATCGTAAAGCGTTTGTAGTTCAGCCATTGTGATACCGATATGCTTTGAGGGCAGGAACGAGAACTCCCAATAGGCATCCCGACCAACTCGTGGAATAACGTTCTGGATTTCTTCGAGTGTCGGTTTGAGTTTGCGGTCGAGTCGGTCGTATATTTTAGAGAATTGTTTATATTCTGGTGACGAGTGATCAAGCTGACTCGGTCGTACACCTTCTGCTTCCCACGGTGCAGCGAGTTCAGGAAATACTTGCATCCATGACATCTCAATTTCAATACCTATGGTGGGGGCATGAGTGAACTGTGTAGCCGAACCTAGATACGCGGCAGTATCAATTGGTTGAAGTCCGAGACTTTGTCGTAAACGAGACACCTGAGAAAATCGCTTTTCAACGTTGAATACGGCATTTTTCTCAGTGGGACGTAGTCGATCCATAGCTTCCGTAAAAATAGCACAAGTAAATTGGTTACGCCAAATCAAAAAGCAGACCAGCCGATCTGCTTTTTGATTTGGTGCGCGCGAAAGGACTTGAACCTTCACGCCCGAAAGCACTAGCTCCTAAGGCTAGCGTGTCTACCAATTCCACCACGCGCGCACGTAAAATGTATTATAACAGAGACAGAAATCTTTGTCACTAGTGATGATGCTTGTGCTATCATAGAGGCAAAGCATACGAATGTTATAGAGGACGGACAGGGAAATGAATAAAATTGCAGTGTATCTGAACGAGCATTTACTAGGTGAGGTGACCAGTTCAAAAGCGATGCGTCGACGGTATAGTCGCGACGGAAGTGTACTTACTATTACTCCTGAGATTATCGCATTTCCACGTATTACGAATGACATACGAAAAGTCGCTCGTTTTTCATGGCAACTTGCTGAAAAAGGTCACCCACTCGGATTGACGATTCGCGGTATGGGAACTGACACGACCGGTGCTGCGATTGGCAAAGGCATGGTCCTGAGTACTTCGGCGCACCTAAACAATATTCTGACACTTCTGACAAAAGACCGACTTGTCCAAGTCCAACCTGGCGTCACATTTGAAACACTCAATAACGCATTGAAATGGCAAGGCCTTGCACTGCCGAACTCACCACGAAACGAACGATACGGTACTATTGGTGGCGCAATTGCGACGAATGCACTTGGTGACAAGGGCGAAGTCGCCGGTGCAATTGAAAAGCTTGAAATCGTTCTGGCTAACGGTGACCTTATTGAAACTGGACGTATTAATAAACACGACCTGAACAAAAAGCTCGGTTTGCAAACTTTCGAAGGCGAGATCTACCGCAAGATAGAAGGCCTCCTGGAAGATAACGACGAAATCGTGAAAGAACTTGCGGCTGATCGTACTCGTGATAACATCGGCTACAAAAGCCTGGCACTCGTGAAAGAAAAGGATGGTTCATTCGACTTGACGCCGTTATTTGTCGGAAGCCAAGGAACACTCGGTATTATCTCTGAAATTGTTCTCAAAACAGATTTTTACAAAGAGCAGACGATCGCCGTTGCTGTCGTTGAAGACACAGCTATGGCCCGAGATATTACCGATCGTTTAATCGAATTAAATCCCTCAGTTCTTCGTACCATTGACGGTGAGTTATTCCGACGAGCAGCCGAACTCGGTGCACAAGCGAGCCTCCTCGGTTCTGTCGAAGCAATTGGAACTGTTATCTATATTGAGTTTAATGATGCGAGTGATCGTGCGCAGCTGGGTAAATTGAAGAAAATGCGCAAACTGCTGAATAAGTTAAGTGTTGGTATGATCGATTCATCCGACCACCAAATTGATGAGTTTGAAGCTGTGCTTGAAATCGGTGAATCACTTCGACGTGCAGGAAACGATGATGCAGTTGCACTTCCTATTATTGATGGCGCCTTTGTTCCGGCAGGACGCCGCGAAGAATTTACCGAAGCATTGACGGAACTGACCACAAAGCATCACATCGAACTACCACTTGCGACCAATATCTTAACGGGAACGATTGACGCTTACCCAGTTCTAAAGCTTGATGTTATTAGTGACAAGCAAAAACTATTTCGTTTGATTAGCGACTATGCAGAGCTGGTTACAAAAACCGATGGTGCGTTTGTCAGCGACGGTGGTGAAGGTCGCCTCAAAGCAAACGCTGCTTGGGCAACTATTACAGAAAGCGAAGCACATCTTTACGAACAACTTCGTGCGATTTTTGACCCATTTGGAACGCTTAACCCAGACGTCAAACAAAAGAACGACATTCGCAGCCTGGTGGCAGCGCTCCGAACTTCATTTGATGCGTCTGATTTCGTCTCTTAATCTGGTATAATTTTCAAGGTACACGCAACATGCGCGCGTGGCGGTCTAAATTATTAGTAGACGCGCTGTGCGGCAAATAATACGTGCGCGCGTGGCGGAATTGGTAGACGCGCTAGCTTCAGGTGCTAGTGTCAGCAATGACGTGGAGGTTCAAGTCCTCTCGCGCGCACCAACATAAGGTCGTCCCTCTGGGGCGATTTTATTTTATTTGTGCAAGTTGTATGTATAATACCGCTATGAGTGAAGTTGTCCCCGTGTATACTACATCGCGTCTCGAATACGATTTTCGTTCTAGTGAACGCGTCAAAACACAAAAGTTGGCACGTGGTGTGCTGTATGTTTTGATGCTTGAGATTGAAGGAGATCAAACGAATGCGGGACGGCTGACTGTCGAAATGGCGAGGCTTCCTGTGTTTGGCGCAAATATCTCAGAAGAAGCAGCACCTGTAGAGGTACTATTTATGGACGACGATGCGCAGCCAGTCTTTCAGCTAACTGGACTGATGAAATTGGATCAACTGTATCTTCAGCCAAGTCATTTACGACTGGTCAACGACGGATCGATCTTAAGGGAAGGCTACTTTCTCTCGCATGAAAACGAGATAGAAATGGCCATGCAGCTCAAAGAATTGGTTGGTAGTACAAATTCCAGCGGTTTATCGGGATCCTTCGTATAGGTAAGATATACTGAACTTATGCCTATTCAAACATCACCTGTGACATCTCATCCGAAAAAATCCCACAAAGGTCTTATTATTACGTTGGTGAGTATTGGGGTGGGAGTTTTTATCGTCATACCGGCAATCGTCCTTGTTCTTGCAGCTCTTATAGCTCCATCCGCACGATTATGTTCTGGAATATATAGCCAGGGTCAGGACGAAAAGCACGGTCTCTCGAACGTGTTTACTATTGAAAGCTATGGCTATAGCTGTATTGGTGGTGATGCACCAACGTCTCAAAATCAACAAGTCACTATACAGGCGACTTCGAAAAAGCTCTATAGTTCGAGGGCGGAGTTGACGCAGAGCATCATGAGTGAGCTTTCTACGATAGGCTGGTCGAGCATAACACCTGCGTACGGGACAACATCACAGTCGGACACGACACTCAATCAAAATGCTGTGTATTATCGCCGTGACGGTTATACACTTCGCCTTGATGTCTATTCGTATGATCCCGTACTGATTAGGACTTCAATCACGATGGACGATCCATCTGTTAATTTTGGTATCGTCAGCGATAAAACTCCAAAAAATATTCCGTCGACCTATCGTCCTGATGCTACGCTCTATACCTCAGTCCCTATGTATATCTCATCGTATGTCCCTGTAGGGTTTAAAGATTGGACAATTCCGAGTACGTCAACGGACAGTATTTATAGAAACATTCCGCTCGTCAGCTCGGATAGCTATTTGGTAGCAGCAGACAATTCAGGGACACTCGTGCTGCAAACGGCACACGTCCCTGCGGGTTACGACGTCACGAGCAAATGTGATATTCAGGTTCAAGATCATGAATATACGTGTGCTCCAATAGGTATATTAAAAGACGGGACAGTCGTCTACAGTGCATCGGATGCTGAAATGAAAACAGCAGACCGCGCAGTAGCGATGATAAACGGGTACCTCGTATACCTCGGCGATTCAAATAATCGTTTCAGTTCAGTGAAGTCGCAGCTACCGATTTCAACGGATGCAATCATTAACGTGTATAATCAACTTACATACACAAACCTACCAGCGAAGTACTAAAATGGAAGAAATTATCGGTGTCGGACCACACCCAGAACCTTGGCCAACCGATCCTAAATTTGACAGAATGCTTTTACAAGAAGGCGACAAGCGTAACGTTCTCGATAAATATCATTACTGGACTGTCGCTGCGATTAAATCAGATCTCGATGAACAGCGCATTGACCTTGAAATTGCGATTGAGAACCTTCAGCGTGATTACAATATGGGTACGATTGTTCGTGCTGCAAATGCCTTTAACATCAAAAAAGTACACATCATTGGGCGCAAGCAGTGGAACAAACGCGGTGCAATGGTGACTGACTTGTATATGCACATCCAGTATCACGATGATGTGAAAGCTTTCGCGGAAGCAATGAAAAAAGCTGATCGAGAAATCATCGCTGTTGATATCGTCAAAAATGCAAAAGGACTATCTGAAACAAAACTTCCTAAAAATGCTGTACTCGTATTTGGTGCCGAAGGCCCAGGACTCAGTAAGGAAATGCTCTCCACTGCGAAAGAGACAGTCATGATTGAACAATTCGGTTCGACCAGGTCGGTAAACGTCGGTGTTGCCGCTGGTATTACGATGTACGTGTGGTTACAACAACACTCGTTGACCCGCTAGATATAGCGTGTCATAATAACGGCATGGAAGGCATTGAGGGATCATTTACTCGTCCAGTGCACGTCTTGCGGCATAGATTTGATGCGACCGAACAATTAGCTGAACAAGTATCGTTACTCTTAGAGCGGCAAGCCCGTGAACAAAAACTGCGATTCTTTGCGACAAAACTAGCAGTCCTTGATGGGTCTAACTATTATAATTTTCGTTACGACGAGATTGTTACAAAGGTGAGCGAAAGCTTTGAGCGCCGCACTGCTGCGATTGCATTAAACGGAAGGGTGAACTTTCGGAGCATTCAGAATGACCGAGTTCGCATCGGCTTTCAACCAGACAAGCAATCTGAATTTAATGCGCTGCTTTCGGGGTTTAATCTTTTAGACACACTACGTCCAGAGCCGCGGGTATTGAATCATTATATTTACACAGACGTCCCTCGATCGATGATCTTACAATCGCCCGATGACAGGGAAACTGCTGTGGGTGGATTCAAGAAAGCGGTCGCATACTCGCACCTCAAACGGTTGCACACACTGCAGCCACTTGAAGTCACAGGCTATGATCACACGATTGCATTTAGTAAACAAGACGAACAAATAGCAAGAATTGCTCGTCGCACCGAACCATGGGAAGATCAGGACGTCGCGTCTTAAGGTCTTGTCCGACGGTACGTAAAATGAGACAATGTAACAGATATGAGCACTTTATCTTCACAACCATACAAAGGTACACGGGATTATTTTCCTGAGGACAAACGTACTCAAAATTATATTTTTAACACATGGCGAAACGTCGTTGAAAGCTTCGGTTACGAAGAATACGGCGCACCAATTTTGGAACCCATCGATATCTACGCCGCTAAAAGCGGACAAGAGCTCGTTAATGATCAAACATACGTCTTTACTGATCGCGGTGGACGGACTGTCGTGATACGACCAGAGATGACGCCAACGATTAGCCGTATGGTAGCCGCACGGCGCCAAGAGCTGCCATATCCGGCGCGACTCTACTCAATCGCAAACTTTATGCGTTACGAACGCCCTCAACGCGGCCGCGAACGAGAGTTCTGGCAATTGAATCTCGATATCTTCGGTGTAGATGATGTAACTGCTGACATCGAAATTATTACGATTTCTGATGCAATCCTAAAACGACTTGGTGGAAAGGATGACGATTACGTTATCCGCATTAATAATCGTAAATTTATTAACTTTATGATGTCTCAATATTTGGGACTTGATGAAGTGCAAGCGCAGCAAATGACCAAACTCCTCGATCGTCGTGAAAAAATTACTGAACAAGACTTTAAAGATCAAGCGTTACTCATTTTTGGTGAACTTATTCCTGGTGACGATCGTTTCGAAAAAGTAACACGCCTTGTCACAGCGACCTCAATTGACGATCTTCCCGAAGAGGTGAAAGAAAGCGCTGCGTTGGAAGAATTACGGATTGTCTTCGACGGCCTAGCCAAAGCTGGCGTCACGACTGCTGTATTTGATTCCAGCCTGATGCGTGGCTTCGATTATTACACCGGGACTGTCTTTGAGGTCTTTGATACGCACCCAGACAACAATCGTTCCCTGTTTGGTGGCGGACGCTACGACGGACTCGTTGGCCTTTTTGGAGCAGAACCAATTTCGGCTGTTGGTGCTGCCCCCGGTAACACAATGATGGAAAATTTCTTGGCGGTACGTGGCCTTATTCCGGAACAAAAATCGCTGACAAAAATCTATGTTGTCGTGATTGATGATGTACTTGATACGGCAAATACAGTTGCGGCCGAACTCCGCGCTGCCGGTATTAACACGGAAGTAGATATTACCACCAGGAAGATCGATAAAAAGATCAAAACGGCCTTTAAAAAGAATATCGAATACGTATTATTCGTCGGTGCAAATGATACCGATGTCTTCTCGTTAAAGAATCTTATCAGCGAAGTCGAAGAGAAACTTTCAGTCGACGACATCATCGCGCGATTTGCCTAGACTTTTCACCTCTGTTATAATTAGTGCAATGGAGACTACACTTAAATACCTATCTGACACAAAAGTGACATTAACTATTACCGTTGGTGCCCTCGAACTTGGTGAAGCAGAGCAAGTTGCGCTCGTAAAACTAAGTAGAACAATTAAAGTTCCTGGCTTCCGAGCTGGTAAAGTACCTGCAAGTATTGCAGCGAAGAATATAAACCCACAGGCTTTGCAAGAGCAGGCTCTTGATGATGCTGTCAGCCGTGCGGTTGCCGAAGCATTCGTGCGTGAGAAATTACAGCCACTTGATCGCCCTAACGTTGAAATTAAAAAATTCGTTCCAAGCGAAATCCTTGAATTTACTGCCGAAGTAGAAGTACTCCCGAAAGTAGAACTTGGTGACTACAAAAAACTTGCGGCAAAGCAAGAAAAAGTAGTAGTGACTGCAAAAGAAGTTGATGAAACGATTGAGCGTATGCGTGCTGGTCACGCGGCGAAAAAGGAAGTCACTCGTGCAGCAAAAGACGGTGACGAAGTAGTGATCGACTTTGTTGGTAAGAAAGACGACGTCGCTTTTGATGGCGGTACTGCAACCGATTACACATTGAAACTTGGTGCGAGCCAATTTATTCCTGGATTTGAAGAAGGAATTGTCGGACACAAACTCGATGAGACATTCGACCTTGATCTTAATTTTCCTAAAGATTACCATTCGGCTGATCTTGCGGGGACAAAAGTTACCTTTACGGTGACCCTAAACAAAATTCTTGAATCAGAGCTTCCGACTGTTGATGATGCATTCGCAAAGCTCGCTGGTCCATTCAAGAATGTTGATGAACTAAAAGATGACATCAAACATGAACTAACGACTCAAAAAGAGCGTGATGCGGGTGAGAAATTTAAAGACGCGCTGCTGAGCGAACTTGTCGAAAAAAGTAAGGTTCCTGTGCCAGATGTCCTCATCGAGGACCAAATGCGTTCCATTGAACGTGATTTCGAACAAAACCTTATGTACCAAGGTCTGACGATTGATTCATACCTCTCGACAAATGGATTTAAAGACATAGAGGCATGGCGTGCGAAGGAAGTTCGTCCGACAGCCCTCAAGCGTGTACAGGCTGGTCTTGTGCTTGCTGAACTGACGAACGCTGAAAAGATTAGTGCGACTGACGCAGAAATCGACGAGCATGTCGAAGTCCACAAACGTCAATACGAGAACAACCCGGAAGCTTTGAAACAATTTGAAACAGAAGAAGTTCGTCGTGACATAGGTAACCACTTTGTGACAGAAAAGACCATCGAACACCTCATTGCTCTTAACAGCTAACTCTTAACAACTAACCCTTAACAACTAAAGGGAAAAGATGGTATAATAAGAAGGTTGAGATGAAACACTCTTGGCTGTTCCCCAAACGGTGCTTGAGGCACGGGCCGCCAATATTGGCACCACCCGCGTGGGACAACAAAATAGGATATGCTCCCCCCAGAGCCTATCCTAGGTGGCGACCGCGGAAGCGGGATATCGGGTATCCCCCGAGCGGTCGCCACCGCAAACATTTTTGAAACCTTTTAATTAGCACTCTATTGCAACGAGTGCTAATTTTATATATACTTACTATATGAATAAACCAACTAGTTACTTAGTTCCAACAGTAGTTGAAAAATCTTATGACGGGGAGAGGGCATACGACATCTATTCGCGTCTTTTAAAAGACCGAATCATTTTCCTAGGTGAAGACGTCAACGAACATACGGCAAATATTGTTGTTGCACAGCTCATCCACCTTGCTGATGAAGATCCAAAAAAAGATATTAAATTGTATATTAACAGCCCGGGTGGCAGCGTTTACGACGGTCTTGCGATTTATGACACCATTCAATACATCAAACCTGATGTACAGACGATTGGCATAGGACTACAAGCAAGCATGGGAGCTTTCCTGCTTTCAAGCGGTACAAAAGGCAAGCGCTACGCACTTCCTAGCAGCCGTATTATGATTCACCAACCATCAAGTGGCACACAGGGCAAGATTACTGACCAGGAAATCACCTTAAAAGAAGGCATTTACCTGAAGAAGATGCTCAACGAAGTACTCGCCAAGAATACTGGACAGAAACTTTCAAAGATTGAAAAAGACGTCGAACGTGACTATTGGATGAGTTCGAAAGAAGCAAAAGAATACGGTTTGATCGACGAAGTCATCACAAAAGCCTAAGAGCGCTTGACGGTAGGCTGACACTCGGCGTATTATTCATTGCATCTGCTTATCCAATCTAGAAACGAAAGGGGGAGGACAGTGGATGCACCTCGCACCAAAAGCGCCTCAAAGAGTGAGAGCATGCACGCAAACGAAGTATTGTTGCTAACTGTTGTTGCGATAGCGATCGTCGCTGTGTTTGCCGGTACGGGTCTCGGACTGATGACGTGTTTGATCGGAGTAGGCAAAGGGATGTCCTTCGAGCAAGCATGGGGTTCATACGGACTCATTGCTAGTATCTGTATCGCCATCATTTTCTTTGTCATAGGGATATTTTTCGCCCTTGTGCTTGGAATAAACGAAATGATGAATGACGTCGTGAAGCGAGATCGTAATCGTCAGTAACGAGATTTCGTGAGGAGGTGTTCTCCGTGGGTTGTGCTGCATGCTGTCAAAAGCATTGCCGCAACCCACGGGGCTACATACATATGATGGAAATTATTATTGATAGTACAGACAAATTCTATACATACGAAGGAGTAGCTCGCCATGAGTGAAGCAGAAATCCAGTTCCATATACCACGCGAAGATAGGCCAAAGGGTGACGTAGAAAAGCTCATGAACGCTATTGGTGCTTTTCAGAGTACAATCCCATTTCCAATAGATCGTGAATATGAAGTGAAGCCAGTCGAAGATAAGCCTGAAAATGGCGTGATGGTACGTTTCGTCCGTACCCCGCGAAATCCTCAAACTGAACCAACCTTACTTGAATACGGCGAAAGAATGGTAAGAGGTGTTAAGGCTCACATTCCGGAAGAGGCTAGAGTCCGCTTGATGGGGCATTATGTCGGCATCTTACCTATCGATGCGCTTGATCGAGAATAATCGTCAATTAAGTGCCCAGGAACTCTTGACGTATAGTCAAATCATGCGCATAATAGACTACAAGAAGTAGTGTAGCCCTGTTTTCGTATGTTTTCTTATGCCTAAAAAAGGATGTGGCAGTCCCTTTTATGGCGACAGTAACGATCAGCAGAGGTTAAGGGAATCTTCCCAGCCAAAGAACCCTTCTTATTCGACGGAATAAGTCTAACAACAATTTAACTGCGAGGACCACATACGCCTATGGCAACTACCAAACGTGCGGATGCGAAGCGTATTTTCTTTACCAAAGATGATACTGCACTAGCATTACCAAACCTAATTGATCACCAGCGATCTTCATGGCAAGAATTTGTCGAGACCGGACTTGGTGAAATTTTTGCAGAATTGAACCCAATTGATGACTATACTGGTCAGAAACTAGCTCTCCGTTTTGGAAAGTACGCTTTTGAAGCACCAAAGCACTCTGAGCTTCACGCTAAAGAAAACAACCTTACTTTTGATGCACCACTGAAAGCAGTCGTTGAACTGACAAACAAAGTAACTGGTGAAGTAAAAGAACAGGAAATTTACTTGGGTGACTACCCATGGATGACTGAACGTGGAACATTTATTATCAACGGTACTGAACGTGTCGTTGTTTCTCAGTTGATTCGTTCTGCTGGTGTGTTCTTTACTGCTGACCGCCTTGCAACTCGTAATAACTACGGTGCGAAATTGATTCCAGGCCGTGGTGCTTGGCTTGAATTCGAGACCGCTTCAAATGGTGCGATCTACGTCAAGATCGACCGACGTCGCAAACTGCCTGTCACGACGCTTTTCCGTGCTCTTGGATACAACAAGACAACTGACATCAAAGCTCTCTTTGCAGATGTTGATACCGGTGAAGTAAAATACATCGACGCTACCCTTGATAAGGATCCAGCACGTGGAACAAACGAAGCCCTCATCGAGGTCTACCGTCGTCTTCGTCCAGGTGACCTTGCCACTGTTGATAACGCTCGTTCAATGATCGAACGCATGTTCTTTGACTTCAAGCGTTTCGACTACAGCCGTGTTGGTCGTTACAAGTTGAACCAACGCCTTAACATCACCGTTCCAAACACTACTGAGAACCGTGTATTTATGGTGAAAGACCTCGAAGCTATCGTTAAGGAGATTATTCGCCTTAACAATACTCAGGAACTTCCTGACGACATCGACGCACTTTCAAACCGCCGCGTGAAGTTAGTTGGTGAGCTCGTTGCTCGTCAGTTCCGCGTTGGTATGCTTCGTATGCAACGAAACGCTATGGACCGTATGTCTATGTCTGACATCGAAAACGTTTCTCCTAACCAATTGATTAACGCTCGTCCAGTTGTTGCTGCGGTTCGTGAATTCTTTGCGAGTTCACAGCTTTCACAGCTGATGGATGAAACAAACCCACTTGCTGAGCTTGCTCACAAGCGACGTCTTTCATCAATGGGTCCTGGTGGACTCTCACGTGAGCGTGCCGGATTTGATGTCCGTGACGCCCACCCAACTCACTACGGACGTCTTTGTGCCGTTGAGACACCAGAAGGTGCCAACATTGGACTTGTACTGAACCTTGCTGCCTACGCTCGTATTAATGAGTATGGCTTCATCGAAACACCTTACCTTAAGGTTGAAAACGGTAAAGTAACTGACAAGGTAGTGTACTTGGATGCTTCAGAAGAAGCTGTTGAAGTGATTGCCGACGCCGGTGCTGAACTAAACGACGACGGAACATTCGCTGCAGAACGCCTCAGCGCACGTAACGGACTCCTTCCAGAGCAAGTTGACGCAAGTGAAGTGACCTATATGGACGCTGCGCACAAGCAAATTCTTGGATCGACTGCATCATTGGTGCCTTTCGTTGAAAAGAACCGTGTTGACCGTTCACTGATGGCCGCAAGCATGCAGAAGCAAGCTGTGCCACTGTTGCAACCTGAATCTCCAGTTGTTGGAACAGGTATTGAACACGAAATTGCCATGAACACGAGCCAATTGGTAATCGCTGATGGTACGGGTGAAGTGATTCGTGCTGATGGTGACGAAGTGCACATCAAATACGCAGACGGAACAAAGATCTACAAGCCAATTCACTTTACGAAATCAAACGACGACCGTTCAATCAACCAGAAAGTTCGTGTCGAACGAGGCCAAAAAGTTAAAGCCGGTGACATCATCATTGAAGGTGCATCTGTTGATCAGGGTGAAATCGCCCTCGGTCGTGACCTTCTTGTTGCTTACATGCCATGGTCTGGCTACAACATGGACGACGCGATTGTGCTTTCACAACGTCTCGTACAAGACGACACACTCACTAGCATTAACATCAAGGACTACACTGTTGAAGTCCGCGAGACAAAGCTAGGTCCAGAGATCGTCACACGTGACATTCCAAATGTTTCTGAAGAATCACTTCGTCACCTTGACGAGAACGGTATCGTTCAGCTTGGTTCAGAAGTTAAATCTGGTGACGTCCTTGTTGGAAAGATTACTCCAAAGGGCGAGCAAGAGCTTAGTTCTGAAGAGCGTCTTCTTCGTGCAATCTTCGGTGAAAAAGCCAAAGACGTTCGTGATACTTCACAACGTATGAACAATGCTGGTGGTGGTAAAGTCGTCGGTGTAAAGATCTTCTCTCGCGAGAACGGTCATGAACTAAAAGCCGGTGTACTGATGCAGATTCAAATCTTCGTTGCCCAGTTCCGTAAGATCTCAGTAGGTGACAAGCTTGCTGGACGTCACGGTAACAAGGGTGTCGTTGCCAGAATCCTTCCTATGGAAGACATGCCATTCATGGAAGACGGAACACCTGTTGATGTCGTGCTTAACCCACTCGGTGTGCCATCACGTATGAACATCGGACAGTTGTTTGAAGCGCACCTTGGTATGGCTGCACGTGCCCTTGGGTACAAAGTTGCAACCCCTCCATTTAACGGTGTTGCTGACGAGACTATCTCTGACGAACTTGAAAAAGCTGGATTTGCTCGTGACGGTAAGAGTCAACTATTTGACGGCCGAAATGGTGAACCATTCGAAGAACGAACCACTGTTGGTGTCATGCACATGTTGAAGCTTCACCACATGGTGAGCGACAAGATTCACGCTCGTTCAACTGGTCCTTACACTATGGTCACGCAGCAACCACTTGGTGGTAAAGCGCAAAATGGTGGTCAACGATTCGGAGAGATGGAAGTCTGGGCCCTCGAAGCTTACGGTGCTGCCGCAACACTTCAGGAAATGCTCACAATTAAGTCAGACGACGTCTATGGACGTGCGAAAGCTTACGAATCAATCATCAAGAACGAACCAATTGTTGGTCCAAAGCTTCCAGAAAGCTTTAATGTCCTCGTGAAAGAACTTCAAGGTCTTGGCCTTCGTGTTGACCTTCTCGATGAATCTGAAGATACGACAGTAGATGCTGAACAGGTTATCGGAAGCGTGATTAACGGTTCACCAGTTTCTGCGGCAAGCGTTGCAGGACTTGATGATGATGATGAGGTTGTTGAAACTGTATTCGATGAAGCCGATGATATTGGTGAAATCGAAGATGGCATGAGCATTCAAGATATTGATGAAGTAGAAGAAATTAAGGAGGAGGTGTAATATGTCACGCGTAGTAGTGAACAACGGCATCGCTGACTTTGACGCTATCCGACTTTCAGTCGCTAGTCCAGAAGACATCATGAAATGGAGTTATGGTGAGGTTACAAAACCTGAAACTATTAACTACCGTACTCAGAAACCTGAGCGTGATGGTCTGTTCTGTGAACGAATTTTCGGTCCAGTCAAAGATATAAACCCACACGATAATAAACTAAAGGGTGTTCGTTCTCGCGAAGCTGCTGTCGACAAGAATGGTGACCTTGTTACCAAGTCTATCGTCCGTCGTGAGCGAATGGGACACATTCAACTTGCAAGTCCAGTTGCGCACATCTGGTTTATGCGTGGTACTCCATCAGCAATGTCATTGCTGCTTGGTATTACTGTTCGTAACCTCGAGCGTATTGCGTACTTTGCAACCTACGTTATCCTAAAAACCGACGATGCAACTCGCGACAAGTTCCTTTCAGACCTTGAAGCCGAGACTGAAGCTGGTCGTATTGCGATCAAGATGCGTTACGAAAAAGATGCTGAAGTTGAAAACGCTGACGTAAAAGTCCTTGCTGAAGGTCAAACTCGTGAAATCGAAGATTTGAACGAAGCATACGCTATTAAAAAAGCGCAGCTTGAGAGCCTCGTAAAGAACGCCCTCATCTCTGAAGTTGACTACCGTAACCTTCCCGAAGAATACCAAGACATCGCTGAAGTTGGCATGGGTGGTATTGCACTCAAGGCACTCCTTGATGGTATTAACCTCGCAGAACTTATCGCGCAGTTGACTGAAGAAGTCGCTGGTGCGAAGGGTCAACGTGAGAAGAAGCTTTTGAAGCGCCTTAAGGTACTTGAAGGTATGCAATCAGCTGGTATCAAGCCATCAAGCTTGACGCTAACTGTCCTTCCAGTGATTCCACCGGACCTACGTCCAATGGTGCAGCTTACTGGTGGTCGTTTTGCGACGTCTGACCTTAACGACCTTTACCGTCGTGTGATCAACCGTAACAACCGTCTCAAGAAGCTTATGGAACTTAACGCTCCTGAAGTTATCCGCCGAAACGAAATGCGTATGTTGCAAGAAGCAGTTGATGCTTTGATCGACAACTCAGCAGCTCGTGGTGGTCGTGCAGTGAATGCGACAGGTGGCCGACGTCGCCTAAAGAGCATCTCTGACATGCTAAAGGGTAAGCAAGGACGATTCCGTCAGAACCTTCTTGGTAAGCGTGTTGACTACTCTGGACGTTCGGTGATCGTTGTTGGTCCAAAGCTAAAGATTAACGAATGTGGTCTGCCAAAGCAGATGGCACTCGAACTCTTTAAACCTTTCGTTATTCACTGGCTTATTGCAGGTGAGTACGCACACAACATTCGTTCAGCAACTCGTTTGATCGATGCTGGCGAAGCAGTTGTATGGGACGCCCTCGACGCCGTAATTGCTGGTAAGTACGTTCTTTTGAACCGTGCACCATCACTTCACCGTCTTTCAATCCAGGCCTTCATGCCTAAATTGGTTGAAGGTAAGGCGATTCAGCTACATCCACTCGTCGCAAACGGATTCAACGCCGACTACGACGGTGACCAAATGGCTGTTCACCTTCCACTTTCAAAGCAGGCACAGCAAGAAGCTCGTGAACTAATGAGCGCAACTGCAAACCTCTTGAAGCCAGCTGATGGTGCGCCGGTCCTTTCAATTGCACAGGACATCGTCCTTGGTAACTACTACCTGACATACAACAAACCATCTGCTCAAACTGAAAACCGTAAGGCCTACAGTTCTGTCTACGAAGCTGAAATGGCATACGACAACAAGCACATCCAACTGCAGACACCGATTCGTGTGTTCGCTAAGGGTGAAATGCGCGATACAACTCTTGGACGTGTTTTCTTCAACGAAATCCTTCCAAAAGACTTCGCATTTGACGATGGTATTCAGACAAAGAAGCAACTCAAGAAAGTCCTTAACGACATCTTTGAGAACTACGGTGCAGAAATGACCGCTCAGACTGCTGACCGTATGAAGGGTCTTGCCTTCCGATTTGCAACAATCGCTGCTGTTTCAACAAGTAAAGATGACTATGTTGTCTTCCCTGAAACAGACGAGTTCATTGCAGAAGGTGACGCAAAGACAACACTCATTAGTGAACAGTTTAACCAAGGTTTGATTACCGAAGACGAGCGATACACATTGACTGTTGCAACTTGGCGCGCGGTTGTTCGTACAATTACGGACTTCCTGACAGAACGAATGAAGACAATGGACACTAGTGTCTCGGTTATGGTCAACTCAGGTGCACGTGGTGATATTTCTAACATCCAGCTTGCCAGCGCGATGATTGGTATCATGGTTGATGCAACAAACCGTGAAATTGAGCTGCCTATTCGTTCAAGCTACAAAAAAGGTCTGTCATCACTAGAGCAATTCGTGGCCACCCGTGGTTCACGTAAGGGTCTGATTGACACCGCGCTCAAGACTGCCGACTCAGGATACCTAACTCGTCGTCTCGTCGACGTGTCTCAAGACGTATTTACCGTCGAAGACACACCTGGTGATGACGAAGGATTTACTATCTACCGTTCAGAAACAGAACTAACGATGATTGCCTTTGGTAACCGTCTTTACGGACGATTCGTCGCCGAAGACGTTGCTGGATACATCAAAGAAGGTGAACTGGTTACTCGTGAAACTGCCAAGGCGATCGAAGCTGATACGAACATCACGGAAGTCAAAATCCGTTCTGTCCTTTCAACCAAGAACCTTCGTGGTGTGCCACAGTCAAGCTACGGTATCGACATGTCAACAAACAAGATTGTTGCGAAAGCTCAACCGGTTGGTGTCATCGCAGCGCAATCTGTCGGTGAGCCTGGTACACAGCTGACACTTCGTACATTCCACCAAGGTGGTGTGCAAGAGTCAGACATCACCCAGGGTCTGCCTCGTGTGGAAGAGCTGTTCGAAGCTCGTTCACCAAAGGGTCAAGCACACGTTACTGAGGTAACTGGTACTGTCGAACAATGGGAAGATGGCAAGAAGTACATCGTTCAGGTTACCCCTGAAGCTGGTCACGTCGAGCAAATTGCACTCGAAGGCCGTACAGCTGGTGTGAAATCTGGCGCGAATGTTAAGGTTGGTGACGTTCTTGCCTCTGGCGAGAGTGAATCTAAGCCACTTGTTGCACCATTCGACGGTGTGGTTGAAGTCACGGATGAGTTCCTTATCCTGGCTGCAAACGCAAGTTCTCCAGTACGTTACGAAATTCCTGGTAACTACCAGTTGACCGTAAAGTCTGGCGATATCGTTACTGCCGGTGACCGCCTTACTGGTGGATCATTGAACCTTCACGATAAAATGCGCCTCCAAGGTATCGAAGCCACACAGCGATACATCATCAACGAAGTGCTCCGCATTTACGCTGCACAGGGTCAAGACGTTGCTGACAAGCACCTCGAGATCATCGTTCGACAGATGTTTAGCCGTGTCCAGGTTGAAGACCCAGGTGACAGTACATTTGTGACTGGTGATATCGTTTCTCGTGCTGCCGTTATGGAAGCAAACGAGAAGCTTACCGAAGAAGGTAAAGAAGTCGTTGCGTTTACACAACTACTGCTTGGTATCACAAAGGTTTCAATTTGGTCTGACAGCTTCCTATCTGCTGCATCGTTCCAGGACACAACTCGAGTCCTCATCAACGCGGCGGTCAGTGGACGTATCGACCGATTGAATGGTTTGAAAGAAAACGTGATCATCGGACGCAAGATCCCTGTCGGAACCGGTGTTGACAGTGCAACTGCACTTGATACTATCGACGAAGACATCGTTGCGGCTGATATTCTCGAAGACGTCGAACTCGCTGCCTAGTCTATAGGTACACAACACAAAAGACACCTCGAAAGGGGTGTCTTTTGTGTTGTCATCGGGATGTATTGCTTTTTCATACTACTTATGCTATAATAGTACTTAAGCCCATACCACAATCAACCGGGAGGTTATCATGGGAAAGAACAAGACGTCCGATATGCACGATGCGCTGGTGGCAATTGCCATCACCACAGTGATCATGCCGAGCACAAGCAGGGAGTCCGAAGCCATCGCAATCCGCGGTGACTAAGTCACTACCCAACCAGCCCGCTGAAGGAGCTCGCCGAGAAATCGGCTGTAGCTCCTCGGCGGGCTCTTTCTATGCTTATAGTTTGACGGTTGCTGTGTCGTTATTTGTTTGCTCATCGTAGCATTGCTCGCCCAGATACGCCTTCTTGAGATCATCAGTCGAGAACTTACTGCAAGGCAACTCGCTTTGCGTGCCGGTAAAGTAGTGGAGTGTCTTGTCTGGAGTGACGTAGAACAGCCCTGCAAATCCGCCCACTGATCCATACTGCGAACCACCGATAGGGACGGTAGCAATACTGTATCCATCCGTCTTGCTGGCTTTTAACGTCGGTGCACCCATGAGTGTCTGCGTTGTATCAAACTTCGTCTGTGATGCATAGATGATGAAGTATGGTCGTAGCGTCGCTGCATTCGTCAGGTATGCAGAGGTATCTGCGCAACCGATCGTCATACTGTAATCAGTACTGGTTGGTGACGGTTTCGCAGGCTTTTGGTCCGAGATAATACATACGATAGCCGTCGATTCATACTGTGCGGCATATACACCAATATCACTACCTGGATCAAGAACTGAAGCTACGAGGCCGTTATCGGTCAGTATTTTTTGAATCGCAGTAAGATCTGTCGCCACAACATTCTTTGTGCCGTACGAGCTAAATCCATACTCCACATCTGGCCGTACTGAAAAATTATAGCCACTTGGTTTAAAAGGCGGCGCGCTAAACGTGTTATATGGTTTTCCATCGGTATCTAGAAACGTTTCTTTTACTCGGCCCTGTGCAACGTCTTTTGCTTTGGCAACAAGTGTTTCGGCTGTCAACTTTTGATGAGTAGTTGGTGTTTGTGTATTAGAGGGGTTAGCTGTATCGAGTGCTTGGTTGTTATGAAGGAGGAGCATGTACGCTGCGAGGCCGCCAACAATCAAAATGATAGCGATAAGTATAATGATAAAAATGACCAGGCCTTTATTAGTTTCTTTCAACCTTTTAAAGTGTCGACGAGGCGTATCAAGCTTATCGGTACCATCAATTTTCAGTACTTCTAGTTTGACCGGTGGTCTGACATCTGGGCGCATCATGGTTCATATTGTTCCAATTACGGTTACCGTTAGTATCAATATAGCAAAGAACGCCCAAACAGCGCTATATATAGTAGTATCAGTAGACAAAATCACTTAAATTTGGTATGATAAGTGGCGAGTTTCCGTTTATCTATTACAAGGCAGTGTACAAGTTTTGTAACGCGATAAACACTGTTCACTGAGGATGCTGACCTCTATGAACCACCGATAGAATTCTTTCTACGCAACCCCACCATCGTTCACACGATGGAAAACTAAATAATAACGAAAGTTTATTTTTAATGCCAACAATCAACCAATTAGTTCGCAAGCCACGAAAGACTGCCCACCAGAAGAGTAAATCTCCTGCACTCGGTCGTATTCACAATGCGCTTAAAACTCGTTACTACGATCAAGACGCACCGCTCAAGCGTGGTGTCTGTATCAAGGTAACCACTAAAACACCTAAAAAGCCTAACTCAGCGCTTCGTAAAGTTGCTCGTGTTCGTTTGACGAATGGTCAAGAAGTCTGGGCTTACATCGGTGGAGAAGGTCACAACCTCCAAGAGCACGCCGTTGTGCTTGTTCGTGGTGGACGTGTTCCTGACCTTCCAGGTGTTCGTTACCACATCGTTCGTGGTGCACTCGACCTTCAAGGTGTTGCTAACCGTAAGCAAGGCCGTAGCAAATACGGTACAAAGATGGAGACAAAGTAATGCCTCGTAAAGTAACCGCTAGCCTACAACGTGTCCTGACACCAGACCGTCGTTACCAAAGTGTTTTGGTACAACGTTTGATTAACAAATCTATGCTTGATGGAAAAAAGCTTGTAGCTGAGAAGGCTGTCTATACCGCCCTTGAAACTGCAGCAAAAAAGCTTGATAGCGAAAACCCACTTGAAGTGTTCGAACGAGCACTCAAGAATGTTTCACCTAACTTCGAAGTTAAATCTCGTCGTGTCGGTGGTGCTAACTACCAAATTCCATTTCCAGTTGCCGGACACCGTCAGCTTCACTATTCATTCACATGGTTAGTACAAGCTGCACGTGGTCGTAAGGGTATCCCTTATAGCCAACGTCTTGCACTTGAAATCGTTGATGCATACAACGAAACTGGTGCTGCCTTCAAGAAAAAAGAAGACACCCACAAAATGGCCGAAGCCAACCGTGCTTTTGCCCACTTTGCTCGAACCTAATACTAGGATCGACAACAATTAACCCGGACACATTCTGTCCGGGTTTTTTTGTTTGTTATTTACTTTATTATTCCGCTCATGTATAACAAAGACAAATGGGAACAAACATAAACACAAAGGGTCTGGCTTACTAGTATGAATACGGGGGAGAGTGTTGATTTCCAACCTCTGCCCGGAAGTGATGCGCTCAAAACGGCCTATTTGTTTCACCCGAACAGACCACTGCCGTATAAATCGATGAGTAGCTATATGGTAGAAGGTGCTCACCGTAAATACCTAGAAAATGCTGCCTATAATCAGTATATTCATATGCACAAAGTTGTTGTAGGTGAATCAGGTGCTGCAACTCTTATACACTTGGCTGATGAGCTGCAGGGCGAAGAGCTGCCAACATTCCTAAACGCTGCGGGTTGGGCCTACGCCGAAGCAGGCCTTGCGTCACACGCAACTTCAGCTGTAGAACGCATAGGTCTGATCAATAAAGCGGAAAAGATGTGGCAACGAGGGTTAGTGAATGGGGTGAGTGTCGGTGAGTTATATGACCCGAGCTATTTATACGGCGAACATGAAGGCCATCGAACGGCTTTGAACCTCGCATTTGCACCATTATTAAAATCAATTGTTGTTGGGAGTGTCAGACCTGAGGTTATGAAGCGTGTGCTGCACGATACGTCAGAAATCGCCCATGATTCGAAGCTATCCCTCGATCGAGCCTACGAAGATCAAGACAGAGATGCCGCTGCTTTCCATAGAGGCTTTCTATTCGAGGCGAGCGCATTAATGGCTATGTTATATATGGATGATCCCCGCTATGTGCCGCTACCGGCAACGGCGCGTGCTGACACCGGATACTTTCATCGAGAACAAACCCATGATATTTCGATCATTAACCAACATTGGGGCGAAATACGTAAGGTCATTCCAGTAGAGATTAAATCGAAAGCGTCGAACCGAGATAAGCGTAGGTACAGAGCCCTCATTATTCCTGGTAAAATGCGATTATCTATCGACGGAGTGGACCCGCGAGATACTGTCGATGCTTTTTATGACCTAGAACACGGCCAGGCTACGACGAAGCAGTCAGTGGAGATAGAGCGATTATCGACACAGGTACGTGAAATGTTGAGACTGTACCAGCAAGGGGTCACTCCTGAAGGACTGGCGGTGAATAGTTTGACCCGTTTTCATGATGCCAAAACGGTCGCGCAGTCGTTTCCTGAACTCACGGTGAACCCACTTTTTAAGAAACAGATATAATAACGAAAACGGTTGTAGTTGTGATTATGTAAGAATGAGAGTTTAATTTAAACAATGGAATCAACTGAGCCTGAACTATTTCGAAAAGCTTTAGATGGCTCTGACGAATATAACGAAGATCTACGCCAGCGGCTTATCTCATCGCCAGTTTTTGAACATGCCCAAACTTTACAGCGTGAATTTTTAGACACGCGTCTGAAGAAAGAGCATTTTATCAGCGCATGGAATGCTGCACTCGATTCTATCGTTCAGCTAGAAGAAGAAGCTGAGGCGCAGGGTGTATTGTACGAAAACGTATCCCTGAAAGGTGAAGGAATTTTAGTTCCAAAATTTGAAATTGATTTTGCGGCAGGAATTGCCATGACAAGCTTATTAGACAAGGATATCCAACAAGCGCGTTCTTTTGAGGCATATCTCCAACCTGACGAGCATCATGGTAAATTTGCTGGGTTTACGCTACGTTTTGTTGAGGCAGATGAGGAAGGGGTGTATATCCCACTTCTCGCGTACCGAGTGGCAATGAACAAGGGACACTCTTCCCATGCCGAAATTACGTTATTCGCGACAGGTGACCTTGGGACGACAAGTCTGCATTTTGATAATGACGAGCAATTCGAGGGTGCATTAGCACCCCTTGATGAACTTTTTAGGATTTGTGGCGAAAAAGCAGCGTCAATAAATCGTATTAATATGACACTGGCAAGCGTGAAACAATACGATGCTTCGAGTATGCGTCACGTTGCCTATCATGCAGAGAAAATAGTAAACTCAGTAGATGAACAAAAGCAATCTGCAGTTGAGTATGCACTCGCTGATTTGATAACACACTACATTGGGCGATCTTCGAGCTATCTGATGCGGACGAAAAAATTCGCGTTGTCACCCATCGACGTAGACACAACAACTACTTACTATGAATCAGAGAATAATACTCATCCGTTCCATGATGTTTGTCTTGATGTCGTATTTTTTGATCAAGTTATCATAAAAGACGGACAAGTGCATACTCGTGATCGACGATCAATTCACATTGCTTTGCCTGTGGGGGATCGTATCGGCTACGTCCCGATTGTAGAGTTGGAACAATTCGAAAAACAGTAGTGTTAGCGGGGTATATCTGGTATAATATACCTAAAGCGCTATTTTTTATGGCAAAAAATAATCCAGACAATTAAGAGAGAAAAGAGACTTAGAGACATGGCACAAAAAACCGTCCAATTGAAGGACTTCCGTAACGTTGGAATTATCGCGCACATTGACGCGGGTAAAACGACAACCACCGAGGGTATTTTGTACCGTACTGGTATTAACCACAAAATTGGTGTTGTTAAAGGCGACGGCGACGGCGCAACGACTGACTGGATGGCTCAAGAAAAAGAGCGTGGAATCACCATTACTTCTGCTGCGGTTACTGCAGCCTGGAAGGGTCACACGATTAACATCATTGATACCCCAGGTCACATCGACTTTACCGTTGAGGTAGAGCGTTCTCTTCGTGTTCTCGACGGCGCGATCACTATCTTCGACGGCAAGATGGGTGTAGAAGCTCAATCTGAAACTGTCTGGCGTCAAGCCAACAAGTACGGTGTCCCTCGTATTTGTTTCATCAACAAGATTAACCAAATTGGTGGTGACTTCTACAAATCTCTTGATACTATTCACCTTCGTCTCTCGAAGAATGCACTTCCTATCCACCTTCCTATTGGATTTGAAAAAGAAATTAATGGTGTCGTTGATCTTGTTGACATGAAAGCTTACACCTACGGTGACTATACTGATCACGAACTTGTTGTTGGTGAAATTCCTGCAGATATGCTTGAAAAGGCCAAGAATGCTCGTAGCCTTCTCGTTGAAGCTGCCGTTGAAGCCGAAGACGAACTTTTCGAACGATTCCTAAACGAAGGTGAAGAATCAATCACTATCGAAGACCTCAAGCGGGCACTTCGTAAGCGTGTGATCGCAGGTGACTTCTTCCTCGTTACTGGTGGTGATGGCCGTGGTGTGATTGTTGAAAAGGTCCTTGACCTTGTAAACGACTACCTGCCATCTCCACTTGATGTTGGTGCGACACAAGCAACGAACCCAAAGACTGGTGATGTTGTTGAACGTCAGCCATCTGACGATGAGCCACTTTCTGCACTTGCTTTCAAGATTGCTACTGACCCATTCGTCGGTCGTCTCATCTTTGTTCGTGTCTACAGCGGCAAGCTAACAGCTGGTAGTTATGTCCTCAACACCACAACCGGTAACAAAGAACGTATTGGCCGTGTTGTTCGTATGCACGCCGACAAGCGTGAAGACATCGACATGATTGGTGCTGGTGATATTGCTGCAGTTGTTGGATTAAAAGATACCTTCACCGGTCACACTCTTTCAGATCCAGCTAACCCAGTACTACTTGAATCAATCACTTTCCCTGAACCACCTGTCTCAATTGCCGTTGAACCAAAGACAAAAGCTGACCAGGAAAAAATGGGAATTGCCTTGCAACGTCTTGCCGAAGAAGACCCAACTTTCCGTATTCACACTGACGAGGAAACTGGCCAGACAATTATGTCAGGAATGGGTGAGCTTCACCTTGAAATCCTTGTTGACCGTATGAAGCGTGAATTTAACGTTGAAGCAAACGTTGGTGAACCTCAGGTTGCCTTCCGTGAAGCGATTCGTGGTACCTCGGAAGCACAAGGTAAGCACGCCAAGCAATCTGGTGGTCGTGGTCAATACGGTGACGTATGGGTTCGTTTCGAGCCGACCGAATCTGGTATTGGTTTCGAATTCGTTGATGCCGTTAAGGGTGGTGTCGTTCCAAAAGAATACATCAAGCCTGTTGAAAAGGGTATTCGCGATACATTGAGTAGCGGTGTTCTTGCTGGCTATCCTATGATTGGTGTCAAAGCGACCCTTTATGATGGTAGCTATCACGACGTTGACTCAAGCGAACTTGCCTTCAACCTTGCTGGTGTCATTGCAGTGAAAGAGGGAATTCCAAAGGCACGACCAGTTATCCTTGAACCTGTCATGAAAGTTGAAGTTTCAACTCCTGAAGAGTTCATGGGTGACATTATCGGTGACCTTAACGCTCGTCGTGGCCGTATCGACGCTATGGAAGACATTCCAGGCGGAGCCAAATTAATTCGCGCCTTTGTTCCACTCTCGAATCTTTTCGGATATACGAATGATATTCGTTCAATGAGTACAGGTCGGGCTGCGTCTACGATGGAACTTTCTCAGTACGAAGACGTACCACCAAACGTTCAAGCCGAGATCATTGCAAAGCGTACTGCCAAGTAATCCGATCAAATTTTAAAAATATCGCGCGTCTCATGTAGGGAAGCGCGATATTTTATTTAGAGGGAGTTAATCTTTGATCTATACACTAAAAGTATGGAATATGGGATTAGTTATGACAGACCACGAGAAAAACTTCAAAAGAAGGGTGCTGCGGCGCTTACTAACGTTGAGCTGCTCCAGATCTTGATAGGAAGTGGTACTGCACAGGCAAATGTGACACGGATAGCTCGTAAGGCGTTCAAGCAGCTGACGAAATACGGTAATACCATCTCGTATGATCTATTGCTGGAAGTCACTGGTCTCGGTCCTGCCCGTGCCTCGCAGATCGTTGCAGCCTTCGAACTCGCCAGTCGTTATCCAATGAGTAACAAACAACTGACGATTGATACGAACGAAAAGACTAGGGGATTGTTGGTTGAGCTAACGCTCGTTCATTCCTCGCGACTCGTGTATTTGACACTCGATGGTGCGAAACGATTGATCGCAAAACGTTCCCTTCGCATCAATGAATCAACCCATCCATCAGAGGTGCTTCGTGGTATATTTTCGAACGTCGTCACTGATCAGGCGGCGGGTATCTTCATTGCAATTGGCTACGCTGAACATAACCTTGATCCTTCGATGTTTGAGCTGAGCTTGGCACGCGATCTGAACGGTATGGCACAACTGTTTATTGTGACGATCCATGACCTACTTCTTATTAGTAAAACAGGTGAACGGTCACTGCGGAGTGAGTCATGGTAAGTGTAGAAAAGGTGTTGACGAGACAGCTCATTACAAAATGGTATGATCGTGCGCGTATTGATTACAGCGACCTATATGTAAAACAGTACATCGCGTATAACGCGTGGTTTCGCAGGGTAACCAATTGCGATGAAGATCACGAAGCCATAAAGCAGGTCATCAAACGATTTGTTATTTGGGATGATTATCTTCATGGTCGAACACTAACTTCTCTTGGTCCTGTTGTCGAAAAAATATCGACGTTGACTATGAAACACCCGATTAGTACAAATGGCACCAGGTGGGACGGAGTCGTCAGGGATGCACTCGACTGGCGGGGACTCATCTATTTTTGGTATCAAACGCGGTGTGACCTTTTTCATGGTCTGACGATGCCAGGGAGTCTGCAGCATGATCTAAAGATTAAACTTGCTTACGAATCCCTCAGTATTTTCATGGGAGAAATCGTAAAACGCATGAGGTACTGTTTTACTGACGATGATTTTACTCGTCTGACTGAGGTGAGGTCATTGCTGCAATCCGAAAACGGGGCAGTCTCTGAATTAAAGGAAATTGAATCGAAACTCTACAAAAAATTCATACATTCACCAGACATTTGGAACGTTGATATGGAAAGGGTCTGAAATAGTCAAACTAAAGTGTAATTCCTATTTACGTATGCTTAAAAAGTCTGTATAATTAGCCCTATACGTCATGAGATGGCTATATTCTTATGCGAAAATAATTAAGAGGAGAACTAATTTAAATGGCAGATTTCGATCGCACCAAGCCACACGTTAACGTTGGAACAATGGGTCACGTTGACCACGGAAAGACAACACTAACAGCTGCTATTACTACCGTACTTGCAAAGCGACTTCCTAGCGACGTCAACAAAAAAGTTGATTACGCACAAATTGACAACGCCCCTGAAGAGCGTGCACGTGGTATTACTATCGCGACATCTCACCAGGAATACGAATCAAAAGACCGTCACTACGCTCACGTCGACATGCCAGGACACGCTGACTATGTTAAGAACATGATCACCGGTGCTGCACAAATCGACGGCGCAATCCTTGTGGTTGCTGCTAACGACGGTCCACTTCCTCAAACTCGTGAGCACGTTCTTCTTGCTCACCAAGTTGGTGTGCCAAAGATCCTTGTTTTCCTAAACAAGATGGACCTTGCAGACCCAGAGCTCGTTGAGCTTGTTGAAATGGACATTCGTGAACTGCTCGCTAAGAACGGTTACGACGAAGATGCCCCTATCATCAAGGGATCAGCAACAAAGGCCCTCGAAGGCGACGAAGCTTCAGAAGACGCTATTATGGAACTTGTACAAGCTCTTGATGACTACTTCCCACAGCCTGTTCGTGACCTCGACAAGCCTTTCCTTATGCCAATTGAAGACGTTTTCTCTATTAAGGGACGTGGAACAGTTGCAACAGGACGTATTGAAACTGGTGTTATCAACATCAACGACCCAGTTGAAATTGTTGGTGTCCACAAGACACAGACTTCAACTGTTACTGGTATCGAAGCATTCAAAAAGAACCTCGACCGTGGACAAGCTGGTGACAACGCCGGACTCCTCCTTCGTGGTATTGAGCGCGAACAAATCGAACGTGGTCAAGTTATCGTAAAGCCAGGTTCAATCACTCCACACACTGAATTCGAAGCAGAAGTCTACATCCTCAAGAAAGAGGAAGGTGGTCGTCACACTCCATTCAGCAAGGGTTACAAACCTCAGTTCTACTTCCGTACTACTGACGTAACTGGTGAAGTTGAACTTCCAGCTGACAAGGAACTTGTCATCCCTGGTGACACACTTACTTTTAAGGTGAAGCTTCTTGCTCCAATCGCCATGGAACAAGGTCTTAACTTTGCTATCCGTGAAGGTGGTAAGACTGTTGGTGCTGGTGTTGTTACAAAGATCGTAAAATAATCTTGTTCAGCTCCTTCAACAATTAGATCTTCTAATTAAGAAAAACCTCCGGTCGGAAACGACCGGAGGTTTTTGATTGGAACGGTTTTTGTTAGTATCTTTCGCTTATGCCGAGCCACACACCCGAAGATGCCTTGTCGGTGCCGCTCAGGACGTGGACTTGTGGCTGGTATTCGTCTTTATCAATGCTATTCCAGTATTCGAACGCTTCTTCGGTCAGTAGGCTCGCATGCGTAATGTGGCGTTGCCCTGAAATAAGTGTCTTGTTCGTGAGTGCATCGTACTGCTGATCGAATAATGCTAAACGTGCAACGAGAATCACGGGCCGTAGAAAGCGTGAGCTCGTCGGGCGGTATTGAGTATCAAAATTCTCAAGGTCTGAGAGATGTTGTTTGATGTCATCATCTACATAAGAAACAATATCGCCTAATGCGACAGGGGTCAGATCGGCAGTTTCTAGATGATGATTGTTTATTTCGAGGATATTATTAAGACGAAAACTAACATTTAAGTCAAATTGGTGTTCATTCATACTAATATTATACAATAAACGCTTTAAATGCGAAATCCCGCCGGCTCCCGGAGGAAACCTTTGGGTTTCACTCAACGGGAGACGACAGGGAGGGGAATGGGTATTTCGAAACGAAACGCACCATTCAGTCCAAGATCTTCGTACCAGTTGGGGACCATGTTGATCTGCTTGCCGACGTTCTGAGAACGCCCGTAGGCAATGACCTGGTCCTGCTGTGCGGGAGTAAGTTCAAAGAACCACTCACCGACATCAATGGGCTGACCAAGCTGGTTGTCATTAACGCGCTTCGGCAGTTCGTCGAAGTACATCCAAGCAGTGATCAGTTGATTGATGTTCAGACTATCGAGTGAGCCGACACCTTTGGCGATTCCTTCGACAGCTTCGTGGATCAGATTACGTCCCACAGTGTACTGTATCTCTTGCGAGCGCATAGCTCTCTTTTCTCTTATGTACGGATTGGACAGTAGCTTATTATAAAGAAATTTAGTCCCTATGTCAATTTACATAAGGGTAAGAACCTGCTACAATACGTAGGAATATTAATCCGTAGTGAGAACTCGGCCAGACGTAATAACAGCGATTCGAGCAGAGGTTACACTACACAACAAGAAAGGTTTCTTCCTCATGGCAGAAGCAGCAAAAGACCAAGGCCTACGTATTCGTATTCGCCTAAAGGCATATGACCACAAAGTCATCGACCAATCAGCAAAGCAAATCATCGACACGGCTATTCGTAGCGGTGCGAACATTGCAGGACCAGTACCACTTCCTACACGTCGTAGTACTTTCACTGTCGTGAAAAGCCCACACGTTTACAAAAAGGGTGGTGAAGCTTTTGAAATGCGTATTCACAAACGTCTTATCGACATTACGAACGCAACTCCAAAGACTATCGATAGTCTTCAGAACCTCAGCCTTCCAGCTGGTGTTGATGCCGAAATTCGTATGTAATTTCGCCCCAAATCAAAGAACCTCCTGAAAGAGAGGTTCTTTTTTTATCTGCACGGATTACTGATTAGCGAGTAGTGCTGTCAAATTCGCGATATCCATTTGAATCTTGAGGATCCAAAGCTGCGTCACGATAATAAATGCAAGAAGGATCGTCCAATAGAGAGTTTGACGAGAGAACTGTACTCTTGTGAAAGGCTGTTCCTCTTTATACATACGAAACGATTGCATTGGCGCTGGTTTCTTTGAGGCTGCGCGCTTACTGGCTACTTTTTTGATTGTTTTCACCGGTTTCTTTGCTGCTGTCTTCTTTGTGACCATACCATTCCTTATGTATTACGAAGCTAATGTCTGTATTATTGCGCAGAATAGTCGTAAGCACAAGCAGATTCCTCAAGGATCTACTAGTAATTACCACCAGAAATACCCCAGTATTGTTCCAGTGTCTTGACGCCTCTTGCCTGCATGTCTTTGGCAACCGCAACACCAACGTAGCGGTAGTGCCATTCCTCGGCTTCATACCCAGTGATTGACTCAGAACCGACGTAGTAGCGTTGAATGAAGCCGTAATCGGCTGCGTGAGCTTGGAGCCAGGTGTACTGTGATGTCTTATCGAATTCGCTGAGGACGTAGTTGGTACCATTAACCGTTGCAGCCACGTCAAAGGCGAGACCTGTTTGGTGCTCGCTATAGCCTGGACGTGCGCTGTAGGTGTCTGCACCGGCTTTGCCACTCGTATTGACCCAATAGGCATAGGTAGAGACTTGATCGCTGTATGAGCGGTAGCTGCTGGTTAGGTAGAAACTTTGACCATCTGCTGTTGCTGCATCAGACATAGCCGCAAAACTAGGAGCTGCTTTTGCGCTGAGGAGGTAGCTACTACCTTTAGAGTCAACAACGGAAACGAGGTCTCCAGGAGAATACGTTACGGGCTGTATGCAGTGTTTCTTATTGACGACCACATCGATTAAGGCGGGGTTATTGTGTACGGTCGCCGTATTACAATCTGATGAATCAACAGATGTCGCTGTTGAGCTATCTGCAGTTTGCGCTTGCTCGGCGGCTACTTTTGCCGCCGCTTCTTGTTTTGCAAGGAGTTCGGCGGCTTTTTGTGCCTTAAGTGCTTTGATCTTGATATCGTCGGCTGCAGACTGCGCCGCACTATTTTTTTCGATAGTCGTTATTTTCGTTTCAGTCGTAGAGATATACCAGTAGAGGAATCCAGCAGTCGCTATAACGGCGAGCGTGATGATAATAATGCTAACAATATGACGACGAATGAACCTTCGGAAGCCATGATGAACGGGTTTTCGCATGCTTATTACTATACAGCAATGTATCCTCATGAGAGTCATAATTTAAAGGGTAGAACACCTTGACTTCCGAGGTTGTTTTTGCTATATTAAGTCGGTAACATTACGAAATATATTAAACAATTCTTGGTAAATTGGTAAGTCTAACCCTTTAGTGGGTACACGGATACTGCCTTCTACCAAGAATTTTAAGTGGGAGTTAAGAAGTCTATGAAAGCACTTCTCGGTACCAAAATTGGTATGACCCAAATCATCAGCGAAGATGGCAAGGCAGTTCCTGTCACGCTTATTCAAGCTGGTCCTGTGACTGTGACTCAGGTGAAGTCTGTCGATATCGACGGCTACAACGCAGTACAAGTAGGATTTGATTTAGGTAAGAACCTGAGCAAGGCCGTTGCTGGACACGTAAAGTCCAGCTCTGTCACCCCGAAGCATATTCGGGAATTCCGCGTGGATACTCTTCCAGAAGAGTTAACTGTGGGCAGCACTATTGACGTAAACGCGTTTGCAATTGGCGATTTCGTCGATGCAACTGGTGTCAGCAAAGGTAAAGGATTCGCAGGTACTGTGAAACGACACAACTTTGCAACCAGCAAAAGCACTCACGGTGGAAACGGAAACGTTCGTAAACCGGGTTCAATCGGATCGATGTACCCGCAAAAAGTCTTTAAAGGTAAGCGTATGGCTGGCCGAATGGGCCACGACCAAGTTACTGTGAAGAATCTTGTAGTTACCTACATTGATATCGAACACAACTTGATCGGCCTTCGTGGTGCAGTACCAGGTCCTAAAAAGGGTCTGATCGTACTCAACTCACTTCGCTTTGCGAATGTTGGTGTTAAGAAAGGAAATGCATAATGGCGGACGTTAAAACTCCTACAGCTACTGTCGCTAAATCAGTGGCACCGAAACTTCCAACGGAAGTATTCAACGTGGAAGTTAAAAACCACGAGCTTTTGAAGCTTGCCTATGACGCATACCTTGCACAGAGCCGCAAAGCAAGTGCAACAACACTGACTCGTGGACTCGTCCGCGGTGGTGGTAAGAAACCTTGGGCGCAAAAGGGAACAGGTCGTGCACGATTCGGTTCATCACGTAACCCAATCTGGCGCGGTGGTGGTATCGTTTTCGGTCCTCTTGGTATCGAAAACTACAAGCTAAAGATTTCTACGCAGTCAAAGCGACAAGCTATTCGCCAGGCGCTGACAATTGCGAATCAAGAGAACCTTGTCTCTGTGCTTGATTTCAAGACAACAGGCAAGACTGCAGAAGCTGTGAAGTTCCTTGCAGACAACAAGTTTACTCGTAGGACGCTACTTGTTGTTGAAGAAAAGACTCCACAATTGCTCCGCGCAACAAACAACATCCAGAACGTATTACTCGTCAGTACTAAGTACTTGAGCGTGTACCACATCCTGAATGCTGACAATATTGTGCTTGCAACTGCATCACTCCCAACTCTCAAGAGCTGGTTAGTAAAGGAAGAGGCATAATCATGAATAACATGACAGCACCCATCCTTGTTACTCCTGTAACAACAGAAAAAGCTTACGGACAGAGCCAGAAGAACATTTATGTCTTCAGCGTTCCTATGACTGCCAACAAACAGCAGATCAAAGCCGCAGTCCAAACACAGTACGGTGTGACTATCGTCGCTATCAAGACACTCGTTCAATCAGGTAAGGCAGTTCGTTTCTCTCGTGGAAAGAACAAATACCCTGGTACAACGAAGCGTACTGACAGCAAAAAAGCATATGTCACGCTTGATGCTGGTAGTTCACTCAACATCTTCGAACAAGAAGAAGCGCCAGTGAAGACGACAGAGGAGAAGAAGTAATGGCAATTAAAGCATATAACCCAACTACTCCAGCCCGCCGTGGTATGACTACTCAGGATATGAGCGAAGTTACTACTCGCAAGCCGCTTAAATCTCTCTTGAAGAGCAAAAAGCAAAATGCAGGTCGTAACAATGCCGGTCGTATCACTGTTCGTCACCGTGGTGGTGGTGTCAAACGTCACTATCGTTTGATGGACCACAATCTTGCAGCTGGCCTGACGGTTACTGTAGAAGAAATCGAATACGACCCGAACCGAAGCGCACGTATTGCACGTGTGAAAGACCAAAACGGTACTTACCACTACATCCTTGCTGATACGTCTATGACAAAAGGCAAAGTGATCGTCAGTGGACCAGAAGCACCTGTTGAGTCTTCAAACCGTATGCCACTTTCAAAGATTCCTGTAGGTTCACAAATCTACGCTATCGAAATGCACCCAGGTAAGGGCGCCCAAATGGTGCGTTCTGCTGGAACAAAAGCCCAACTTATGGCCAAAGAAGGTGACTACGCACAAGTGCGTCTGCCATCTGGTGAGGTTCGTAAGTTCCGACTTGAAGTAACTGCTGCAATCGGTGTTGTCGGAAACGTGCAACATCAAAATATTAAGATTGGTTCTGCTGGTCGTAACCGACGTAAGGGTATTCGCCCATCTGTCCGTGGTGTTGTTATGAACGCCGCAGATCACCCGCATGGTGGTGGTGACGGTGGACGACATGGTCCTGGTAAAGCGCCTCGTACTCCTTGGGGTCAGTTGACGCTTGGTTACCGAACACGTCGTCGTAAAGACGTTGCCGGATTAATTGTAAGGTCGCGCCATGACGCGAAGAGGAAGCGATAATGAGTAGATCACTTAAAAAAGGTCCTTTCATTGACTTCAAGCTAGCTAAAAAAGTGGCTGCTCTTAGTCTGGAAGACCGCACGATTATTAAAACTTGGGCACGTGCAAGTACTATCAGTCCTGAAATGGTTGGTCGTACGATCGCCGTTCACAATGGTAAGGTGCACGTTCCAGTCCTTGTTTCAGAGAACATGGTTGGTCACAAACTCGGTGAGTTTAGTCCAACTCGTAAGTTCCGTAAACACGGAGGCAAAGCGAAGTAATCATGCCTAATACTACTAAAAATAAAGTTGCAGCTGCTGACAAAGTCCGCGCATACGCAAAAGGTGTTGATCAGGCTCCCCGTAAGGTAAGCTTGGTTGCCAGTCTTGTTCGTAACCGTACAGTCGCTGATGCAATTGTTATTCTAAATCACACACCAAAACGTGCTGCACGACCACTTATTAAAGTGATCGAAAGCGCACGCGCAAACGCAATAAACAACCACGGGTTCGATGGTAAGACACTTACTATCACAACACTTTCAGTTACTACTGGTACACGCCTCAAGCGTTTCGTACCAGCAAGCCGTGGACGTGCACTGCCTTTCCAAAAGAAGTCTTCAAACATTTTGATTGAAGTAACTGGTGCTATCAAGGTAAAGAAAGCTCCTGCGAAAGCAGCCGCTGTCGAAGCCGAAGCTAAACCTGCGAAAGAGGAGAAGAAGTAATGGGACAAAAAGTAAATCCAATTAGCTTCCGTCTCCAGCTTACTAAGAACTGGGACTCTCGATGGTTTGCAAGCAAGAAAGATTTCTCACGCCTATTGATTGAGGACATCAAGATCCGCGAACACGTTGAAAAGCGTTTCGAATCTCGTCCAACTATCGCTCGTGTTGAAATCGAACGTTCTGCAAACCTTGTCACAGTAACCATCCACACAGCGAAAGCTGGTGTTGTGATCGGTCGTGGTGGTGCTGGTGTTACAGAGCTAAAGAACGAACTCGAGAAAATTGCGAGCCTACCAGTTCGTATTAACATCGAAGAAGTAAAGCGTCCTGACATGTCAGCGAAGCTTGTTGCTGAAAACATCGCTCACCAATTAATGCGACGTGCAAACTTCCGTCGTGCAACCAAAATGGCTGCACAGAATACTATGAATGCAGGTGCCAAAGGTATCCGTATCCAAGTTGCTGGACGTTTGAACAACGCTGAAATGGCGCGACGTGAGAAAACTATTGAAGGTTCAGTGCCACTTCACACATTACGTGCTGATGTGGACTTCCATACTGCTCGGGCGAAAACTCCTGCAGGTATCATTGGGGTTAAAGTCTGGATCTACAAGGGCGAAAGGAACGACAAATAATGTTAATGCCTAAGAAAATGAAGTTCCGAAAAGTCCGAAAAGGCAAAAATGCAGGTATCGCTACACGTGGTAACTTCGTCGCCTTTGGTGAATACGGTCTTCAATCACAAGACAATAACGACGTGACATCACGTCAGATCGAGGCTTCTCGTCAGGCAATGACTCGTCACATCAAGCGTGGTGGTAAGATTTGGATTCGAATCTTCCCTCACACACCTCGTACGCGTAAGCCACAAGATGTAAAGATGGGTAGCGGTAAAGGTAACCCTGAATTCTACGTCGCTAAAGTCAAAGCCGGAACTGTATTGTTCGAAATGGCTGGTGTTGATGAATCAGTTGCTCGTGAGGCAATGCGCCTTGCAGGTCACAAACTGCCCGTTAAGACCAAGTTCATTATTAAGGAGCAAGCATAATGGCTGACAAAAAAGCAACAAAGGCAGTTGAAGTGAAGACTTCAGCGAACCTCGTAGAAGATTTAGTCAAGCTACAGCTTGAGCACCTTGAATCACGAAAGAGCCACAAGCAAGGCGAACTCGTTAACCCTCACGTTCTTACTGTACAACGCAAGAATATCGCTAGGGCACATACGGCGATTGCTGCAGCCACTAAAGCAGAATCATCAACAAATTTATCAGCTAAAGTAGAGGAGAAATAAGATGGCAAAAACACTTACTGGCATTGTTACCTCTAATAAGGCTGACAAGACAATTACAATTACGGTCACAAGCCGTGAAACACACCCGATTTACGGCAAACAGTATTCTGTTTCTCGTAAGTACACTGCTCATGATGAAAAGAACGAAGCTAACGAAGGTGACAAAGTTACTATTTCTGAAGTACGTCCTATTTCAAAGACCAAATTCTTCACACTTGTTAAGATTGACGAGAAGGCTCGCGGTTCTATCGAATTGAAGGAAGAGGAAGTAGAGGCTAAATAACATGATTCAACAAGAAACTCGACTAAAAGTTGCTGACAACAGCGGTGCAAAGGAAATCCTTTGTATTCGTGTTCTCGGTGGTACTCGTCGTCGTTACGCCCACGTCGGTGACATCATTGTCGCCAGCGTTAAGGTTGCGAACCCGACTGGTACAGTAAAGAAGAAGTCTGTGGTAAAAGCAGTTATTGTTCGTACTCGTAACCAAATCCGTCGAAAAGATGGCAGCACGATCGTCTTTGACGACAACGCAGCTGTAATTATTAACGATGACAAGACTCCTAAGGGTACTCGTGTCTTTGGCCCAGTTCCTCGTGAACTTCGTGACCAAGGCTACGCAAAGATCATTAGCCTTGCACCGGAGGTCCTATAATATGGCACGTATCATTAAAGGTGACACAGTAAAACTTATTAGTGGTGCTCAAAAAGGCACAACTGGTAAAGTTGTCGGTGTCACAAAAGACGGTATCCTCATTGAAGGTATCGGTCAAAAACACCGTCACATTAAACCAAGCCAACTAAACCCACGTACAACACACAAAGACATTCATGTCGCTGTGCCTGCTCACAAGGTTGCACTTGTTATCGATGAAAAAACCGGTAAGACAAGTCGTGTTGGATATGTAAAGAACGCTGATGGTGGCACTACTCGTGTTGCACGTCAAGCAAATAGTAAGGAGATCAAATAATGGCTACTAAAACAGCTGTTGTTACCGCTCCTCGCCTGAAAGCCTTGTATGCGTCAACGTATGCTAAGGAACTACAAGCCGAACTCGGTCTTTCGAATATTAACGAAGTGCCAAAACTCGAGAAAATTGTAGTCAGCGTTGGAATCGGTAAGAACAAAGACGACAAACACCACTACGAAGTAGTGCGTAATACTGTCGTTAAAGTCACTGGTCAATCACCAGTCGATCGTATGGCAAAGAAATCTATCGCCGGATTCAAAATTCGTGCTGGTATGAACCGAGTTGGCCTGAGTGTCACACTTCGTGGTGCTCGTATGTACGAGTTCCTCGATCGTTTTATCAATGTATCACTACCACGTGTTCGTGACTTCCACGGCGTCGGCGCAAAAGCCTTCGACAAGGGTGGAAACTACAACCTTGGTGTGACTGATCAATCAATTTTTGCCGAACTATCTTTTGAAGAAACACAGCACATTCACGGACTGCAGATCACCTTTGTTATCAAAGGCGGAAGCAAAGTGAACAGCCGTGCGTTACTTGAAAAATTCGGTGTTCCATTTGAAAAGGAAGGAGGCATTCGCTAATGGCTAAAACATCAGCAGTCGCTCGCGACGAGAAACGAAAGAAAATGATCCTGAAGTTCGCTGCTAAGCGTGCCGAACTTAAAGAAATGGGTGACCTCGAAGGTCTGCAACGACTTCCAAAGAACAGCTCACCGAGCCGTTGGAAGAACCGTGACGCCCTCGACGGACGTCCACGTGGATATATGCGTCGATTCGGCCTTGGTCGTATCAACTTCCGTATGAAAGCATCAAAGGGAGAAATTCCTGGTATTACTAAGAGTAGCTGGTAGGAAAGGAAACAATTATGTCACTACAATCTACAGACCCAATTGCTGACCTACTTACCCGCATTCGTAATGCAGTAATGGTTGGCAAGAACGAAATTACTGTTCCTTCAAGCAAAATGAAGGTTACAGTCGCGAAACAACTGAAAAAAGCTGGGTATGTCACCGGCGTCAAAGTCGAAGCTGCAAAGCCTCGTGACATCTTGGTCGTTACTATTAACGCCCCCGGTGAAACCTCTACGATCAATGAAATTACTCGTTTGTCTAAGCCTGGACGTCGTGTCTATGTTGGCGCAAACGATATTCCAAAGGTCAAGAGTGGCCGTGGTATCGTCCTGGTCAGTACAAGTAAAGGTGTTATTACCGGTAGCGAAGCTCACAAGCAACGCCTCGGTGGTGAGCTCCTACTAAAAGTTTATTAATAATTAAAGGAATATAATCATGAGTCGAATCGGAAAACTACCAATTCAAATCCCCTCAGGCGTGACAATCACGGTCGACACTGATGCTATTACTGTTGTTGGCCCTAAGGGTCAGCTCGTAGTGCCTCATTTGTCAGACGTTACTGTCGCTCTTGTAGAAGGAAAAGCTATTGTTACCCGTAAGGATGACGAGCGAATCGCTAAAGCGCAACACGGTCTACAACGTGCACTCCTGAACAATGCTGTTGAGGGCGTCACCAAAGCTTTTGAAAAGAAGCTTGAAGTGAACGGTGTCGGTTACCGCATCGAAGGCGGCGGCACAGAAATTAACATGGCACTTGGTTTTTCACACCCAGTCAAGTATGTCGCCCGAGCTGGCGTCAACCTTGAAGTGAACAAGATGGAAATCACTGTATCTGGTATCGACAAGCAACTTGTTGGTCAGACTGCAGCCGAAATCCGTGGCCTCAAAAAGCCTGAACCGTACAAAGGTAAGGGTATTAAGTATGCTGACGAAGTTATCCTTCGCAAGGCTGGAAAGGCAGGTAAATAATCATGAATACGCTCGCTAAAAAGCTACTCAACAAAACGCTACGCTCTAAACGTGTACGCGCTAAGATTACAGGAACTGCTGAACGTCCACGTCTTACAGTGACTGTCAGCAACAAGCACATCAGTGCGCAGCTCATCGACGACGTTGCAAAGAAGACAATCGCGTCTTCAACAACTGTTGGTGCAAAGCAAACTGGTCCAATGACCGAACAGGCTGCCTTTATTGGTACTGATATCGCAAAGAAAGCAAAGAAGAGCAAGATCACTGCTATCGTCTTCGACCGTAATGGTCGTCAGTATGCACAGCGACTTTCAGCACTTGCTGATGCTGCTCGTAAAGAAGGATTGGAATTCTAATATGGCTGATCAACCAACGAATAACGTACAAAACGCGCCTCAAAACGCACGTCCTCAAGGGCAAGGTGGAAACCGCAACAATGGCCCGCGTCAACGACGCGACCAAGTACCTGCTGAACCAAAGCAGTTCGAAGAACTCGTTATCAACATTGACCGTGTGTCACGTGTTGTAAAGGGTGGACGACGCTTCCGATTCAAGGCACTTGTTGTTGTGGGTGACCACAAGACCAAGATCGGCGTCGGTGTCGCTAAGGGTGCAGACGTTCAAGCTGCAATCGCTAAAGCAACTGACGTTGCTAAGAAGAACATGATCATTATCCCTGTGGTTAATGAAACAATTCCTCACGAAAACGAAGTAAAATTCTCTGGTGCACGTGTGCTTCTAAAGCCTGCTGCCCCTGGTACCGGTATTATCGCTGGTGGTGTCGTCCGATCAATTATCGGTATGACAGGAATTCGTAACCTTCTTTCTAAGTCACTCAATTCTACGAATAAGGTAAACATCGCCTACGCGACGATTGAAGCATTACGTTCGCTTGTACCGAGGGACGAATGGACGACAACAAAAAACAATGGTTCTAAAAAGAAACCTGTTGCTGTTGTTACTGAAGAAGTTGCCGCTGTATCGACAACAGAGGAGACAAAGTAATGAAATACAACGAACTACAAGTTGCTGCGAACAAAGGCCGTAAGCGTGTCGGACGCGGTATCTCAGCTGGTGGTGGTAAAACTGCTGGTCGTGGTACTAAAGGACAAGGCGCACGTACTGGTAAGAAGCTTGCACCAATGTTTGCAGGTGGTCAGCGTTCTCTTGTTGCTGCAGTGCCTAAGGCGCGCGGATTCAAGAGTCTCCGCACACCAGCGCAAGTTGTCTACGTCGATACGCTGAACGCGTTTGCTGGTAAAACAGTTGACCACTTCGTACTGTACGAAGAAGGCTACATTGAAACACCATTCCACGCTGTAAAAGTCATCGTTCGTGGTGAAATTACGGAAAAGGTCACCCTTCACGTTTCTGGTATCAGCAAAACTGCTGAAGCGGCTATCGTGAAAGCTGGTGGATCATACGTCAAAACTCCAGTGCCACTTCGTCAGAGTACGAAGGAAGCTGAAGCAGCTGACAAAAAATAAGACTCTCTTATTTTCTACAAAGAAACTCTCCTCAGGGGAGTTTCTTTTTATTCGGATCGCCCCAGCTGTACAGACGATTTTTGTCTGGATCTTTCACCCCCCACTTTTTTACGAAATAAATAAAGCACCCTATACGGAGTGCTTTTTGATTGAAATGAGTACTCTTTAAAATTTAAGCACCCCCCTGATCGAAACCAGGGGGGTGTGCTTTGTCTGTGACGGCTTGACAGGCCTACCGGTACTACCCCGGACGCGTATGGGACGCGCAGGCAACGTTTCTTATATTCAAGAAAACGCAGATCCATATATTACATGCATTTTTTAGCGAGTGCAGTACTCGGCTCAAGGGGATGGTTAGTGCAGAATCTGCGCCAGTGCATCAACCTCGAGGGTGTATCCCTGATTTCTGAGCCACTCTTTCGGGCAGCTCGTCGAAGGAATACCAACGGAAATGAACTCGGTTTCACCATTATCCTCAAAAAGGATAAGCCACTGGTTCACAGTGTACGGAAGCTGAAAGCCTCCGCGGTTGGTCGTGTTCGTACGGACAGTGAACGACTTGCGAGTCATGGGACCCTCCTTCGAGAACAGTGTGATTTACACCGTCCTGTGAATGTTGCTTCGAACCGGTATCTCTCTAGGGAGTTACCTGTTGATGCGATCCATTACGAAGGATTTCCTTTTCTCTTTGTTGTCGTTGGACTAATTGTTGTGGGCGGATAGGGACTATTCAATTATTATTCGATTGTTATTCAGTTTTTTTGAAACTGCAACCTGAGGGAATATGACCTTATTCACTGACTGTACATCCTGCTTTTCCATGGCAGAACAGAACACATTATACCTTATTGTTCTATTTATGTCAATATGTAGGTAAGGTAATTATCCCTTGAAGCCATATCGGCTTGGTAATACGATATAACTTTCGTTTATCTATTATGGTTTCCATGTGTTTTCAGTGATGCTTAACATCGAGCTCCCGATTCTTCAGTATGCCTGATCTATGTTTTGGCCGATA
>DATCQO010000006.1:0-69516 GCA_036569465.1 Candidatus Microsaccharimonas sp. | reverse complement strand
CTTTGCACTACGAGATCGCGGATTGTGAACGTCTTCAGTGGCTCCCGGAATCGGCTTTTTTGTGATCGGTGCGAGTTCGGCTTCAAGGCCATTCTCGAACTGTTCTTTGAAAAAGCGCTTCACAAGACGATCTTCAAGGCTGTGGAAACTGATCACCCCTACTCTTCCATTTTTAGCTAAAAGCTTTGGAAGTAATGGCAGTGTTCGTTCTATTTGCCCAAGTTCGTCGTTGACGGCTATACGGAGCGATTGGAATGTGCGCGTGGCAGGATGGATTTTACCCCATTTGCCACGGTGATGTAACGCGATCAATTTCGCAAGGGATTCTGTTGATTCATAGGGACGGTTTGCAAGAATGACCTCAGCTATTCGCTTTGCATCCATGTACCGCTCTTCGCCGTAGTCATGAATGATCTTTGCAAGTTCGTCTACTGATGTGCCCTGGATAAGGTCGTAAGCAGATAATGCTTGTCGACGATCCATACGCATATCGAGCGGACCCGTATGTGAAAAAGAAAACCCTCGTTCGCCCTGATCGAGCTGTGGTGACGACACCCCCAGATCAATCAGGATAACGTCAAATGACTTACCTTCTTCGACCAGCTGATGTGCAGCGGATTCAAAGTCAGTGTGCATAAGACGAACGCCTTTTGTTTCGTAGTCAGACAAATGCTCAATCGCATAGTCATCACGGTCAACAAGGACGCTTTCCTTAAAGTTTTCGGTTCTTTTTAATACTTCCCCTGCATGTCCGCCGTATCCAGCAGTTAAGTCAAGATATGACTCGCCTAGCTTAGGATCCAGGGTTTTAAGGGTTGCATCGAGGAGAACCGGAATATGATGTGGTGGATGTTCTTTACTCATTGACTCTTAGTATACCACCGTTATTCACGGCCGTTTACTAAGAGGAAATCGAGATATGATTACATATCTCGCTTCAATTCCTCAGATAACCGAAAAAATGAAGAACTTCATTTTGTTCGTTTCTCTTTCGGAATTTCTCGAGATCACCTAACTGATAGTGAAGCTGTTTATTTTTGTGGTTGTGTTTGTTTTTTTAAAAGTCAGTTTTTGCCAAACAAGGGGGCTGCATAAAGCAACTCATACCCTTTTTAGTGTAAGGCGAAAACTTGTTGAGAGACTTATGTGAGGTGGAGTTTGGGAGGTGTGTTTTTTTAAGAAAGGTGCGCTAGGTTGGTTAATGTGTTCCTAGAATCCACGCCTCACTACCAGATAGTTGATCTCGAGAGTGTTTCTCTTCGTATAAATTGATTGTTAAGGAGCTGATAATTGCTGAAAATATACCTATGGAGCCATCAGGCGCCAGTACTTACCCGCTCGAACAGCGATGATATCACGGTCTAGTGCAGCGTAATCTAAAAGATGCTGCTCTATAGTGATGCGTCCCTGTTTTTGGTCGAGGTCAGCTTCAGTCTTACCACGTCGAAATTGTACATTCACATCCGCAGTCTTCTCATCGAGAATACTACTACTTGCGCTCAGTGCAGTTTCAACTTCCCCATCCCAAATTACTTTGGGGTAAAGGTGCAAATAAGAACCGAATCCGCGAGTCAGAACGACGCCCGAGATAAATTCTTCGCGAAGTTCTGCAGGAATCGTCAATCGACGCTTGTCATCCAGTCTTCGTTCAAAATAATCTACGCTTGCCACTTTTTGTTCTTCTCCTCGATTAATTCGATGGATCTTTGTATAGGTTATTTTTTAATGTAGTTGTTTGTTTTGTGGGCTCTTTTGTTTTTCCACTTGGACTAATCATACAACCCACTATTACCCACTACAACCCCCAATTTTGACAGAATATTTCTTATCTGTTCATTTATCCACAGATATGTGAACAACTCTTATGTTTTAAAGGGTAAAAAGAAACCACGCTTTGCTCTTTTTATTAAGATAAAGCGTGGTAATTTTGTCTGCTATCGGAGTAGATTATCGGACAAATAAGAAATTGTACACCTGCAAGTCGTACTGTGTCGTTAATCGAAGAATTAACCATCCAATAAACACTGCGGCGTTTATCAGTAATGAAACAAATAAAACTGCGTTTTTCACGTCATTCAGCGTACTTGCCTCGCGAACACCGGGAACCGATATCCACCCGCGGAATCCAGATTGTTTTTTTGTTGTTTTCGTCTTTTTAGAAGTTTTACGTGAGATTTTTTTGACCATACCCCCACTTTTGCATACCACTTATGGTTTTGTCAATTTAGCACGTGCCGCGACGGGGGTTACGAACGCTTCTTTTCTGCAGCCAGTACTTCTGTCAGGCTATTCACCTCCGCAACATACGGAGGGAGTTTTTCGATACCGGCATCGTACACCGACTTCACTAGGTAGCCCCGGCAATCAATTGGTAGTCCTTTAAATGAAAACGGCTTGTCGTCGACAAAGACAATATTCTTTGCGGTAGATCCGCCTAATTCTTCAGGAATATGATACAGGTCGTCGTCTTGACGCCAACTTGCGATCAGTGCGCCCTTGAATGTTTCACTCGTCACAAGGTATGGGATGTCTTCGAGGCCCTTTGCTGCGGCAATCTTCATCGCTTGCCCCAATGGTGAACCATAGGTCAGAATCCCTAACGCAGTCCCTTCTTTCGCACGAATGTACTCAATCAGTTCTGTTGCGCCAGGATTCAATAGGTCTTGTTGCAGTGCAAGCTCGTGATACTTCGGCTCAATCTTTTGCATTTCCTCTTCGCCGACGTTCTCAACAATAAAGTCACGCATAGAGAACGACTCACCCTGCGATGTATACTCTTCGAATCGCTGTTCAAGTGCGGCGGCAAGCGTTGTATCGTGAAGCGCAATCACTCCTTTCATCAGTTCTGTTGCTTTGACGGTATCGTAAAGAGTACGGTCAAGATCAAGAATATAAAAGGTTGAAACGTTAGGCTCGTTCACGTTCGAAAGTCTCCAGAATTGATTTTGCGACAGCGACTGCATCATGACGAATCAACGACCGTGTGACAGGAATACTATCACCTTTATGAACGCTTGCTATCTTTCCAAGGAAATTTCCGGCAACCGTTTGATAGTGCGCTTGTTCCAGTACCTCTTTGTCGACTACTGTGACGTAGCCACCCTCTTCTTCATAACGTGCAGCGACTTCCGCTGAGGGTACTTCATCGTTATAAATAACGTAGTCAAGAAATGGTACTCCTGCAAAGCGCTCAATCTCGGCAGCGTGATCACTCACCGTAAATTTATCAGTTTGGCCACGCTTACTGACAAGGTTGGAAACGTAGACTTTTAGAGCTTCGGTGTTTTTCAGTGCTTCACCGATCCCATCGATCACTAATAGTGGACCGAGTGATGTATATAGGTCACCCGGTGCAATCACGACGATGTCTGCCTGTTCAATTGCGGCGATAGCTGTTGGATTTGCTTTGGCTGGCGGCGTCAAAGAAAGCTCTGCCTTTCGAGGATCGTATTTAAAGAATTCAGCATCGATCACCCGCTCGCCGTGGAGGATCAAGCTCGTTTCAGCCCACTCCATTTTCAGGCGTACGTTATCAAGCGTCGCAGGAATCACAACACCGTTTACACGAAGAATATCAGAGGCAGTTTCGACTGCTTCCGAAAAATCACCGGTGACTTTTTCGAGTGCCGTCAACAATAGATTACCGAATGAATGACCCGCAAAAGTTCCTTCTTCAAATCGATAGTCAAATAAGTCTCGTACCTTTGGTGAGTCGCTCAGCGCAACCAGACATTGTCGTACATCCCCTGGAGGCAGTGTGCCTAATTCATCACGTAGCACACCGGTGCTACCGCCATCATCAGCCATACTAACAATCGCAGCGATTTGGGACGTGTAGCCCTTCAAGGCCGACAGCATTGTGAAACTCCCCGTTCCCCCACCAATAACAGCGATTTTAATTTCGTTTTTCGCAAAAGGATCTTTCATTATAACCCCCTTAATCTTTTTAAAACCCGTCCGTACCAGACAGCACTCGGTCGTAGCGTCCGCTTGCCTGTTTTATAATCGATCGCAACCAATCCAAATCGTGGCCACTTTCCATACGCCCATTCAAAGTTATCCAAAAGACTCCAATGCAAATACCCTAGTACTTCTGCACCCGCAGCGATCGATTTCTGCAATGCGATAATCGTTTCTTTAATCCACCATTCTCGGTATTGATCTTTGGCGTCAGCTAATCCATTTTCGGTGATCATAATTGGGAGCTTGTATTTACGGTTCAATCGTTCAATCACAAACTCAATATCCGCCGGCTGCATGTCCCAGTGAAGATCACTAAGCTTGAGGTCAGGGTTATGAATACGGTAGCCATAGACCCTGTTCGTAAAGTAATAATTCACCCCAAGGAAATCACATGATTTTACAAACTTTTTAATAATAAAGTCATCTTGAAAATACTGCACGATATTTGCACTCATACGACTCAGCACGGCACTATCCCCTGGGTAGGCATACGCAGAATTCTTGGCAATCGAAACACGGAACTTTCGATTCATACTATGGATCACTTTTGCTGCTTTTCTGTGCCCTAGCGCCATATTGTTGATTACACGGAGGTACTTCCAAATACTATTCTGATTTGGTGGCCACTCCTGCAGATAGTAGCTTTCGAATGCGTACACTTCGGGTTCGTTAATCGTAATGATATAACGCATGTCAGTCCCCAGCTCGTGGACAATCTTCTCGGCGTAGCGAACAAAATATTTCACATTCGCCCGTTTCTCAAAGCCGCCCATATCTGTAAACCACGTTGGTAACGTGAAGTGGAATAATGTCACAACAGGTTCGATTTCTCTTTTTCGAAGCTCGGCAAGGTATTGTTTATAATGTGTAATCGCTTCGATATTCCAGGCACCTTCTCTTGGCTCAACACGCGACCATTCAATACTAAATCGATAGGCGTTCATATTCATCTTCGTCAAGAAATCAAAATCTTCCTTGTAGCGATTGTAGTGATCAGCAAGGTCACCTGAAACATAATTGTCAGGATCCTTCGCATCATCCTTGATAAAGTCCCAACTTGGATACTCATCGAAGTGATATTCAGCCTGCGCAGCTTTTGCTTTTGCATTCTCTAACTCCCATACTGACCACTGATTATGGTTACCCCCTTCAACCTGATGTGAAGCAGTTGAGGCACCCCATAAGAAGTGTTTTGGAAATTGGCTTTTATTTTTCTCAGTCATAGATTGTGTGGATCATAAATGCTTTCGGCCATTTAGTCGCATGGCAAATGATCTGCTTCTATTGTACTACGTCTTCCCCAAAGTGTTTTTGTAGTCGCATCTTTATTGAACCTTCGTGCCGTCCCAGCAGCTTACTCAGCTCGGTGATCGTTAACCCCTGCTGAAACTCTTGTTTTAGCTGTGCATCCTGACCATCTTCCCATGGTTTATAAGCGTTTGGATACGTTTCACGCATCTTTGCAATCTTCTCGCTCCAGCCGCCTTTTTTATCAGTCGTTGTTTTTTCAACATCGGGCTTTTCTGCTCGTTCAACTGCTTTTTTTTCTAAGGAAGCAAAACGTTTTGCATCCCCCGCCGCCTTGGCACGAAGGACCTCGTCAATTGTCTGCGCATCTTCACTGACCTTCAAGGCCATTTGATTTATCCCTGTTAAATACAGGTTGTTCAAATTTTTTACTCGGCTTAGCGCAACATATCCCATACCCTCAACAAAGGCTTTTCGAAGATCAATACGTGCCGCATCAAGTGTCATCCCCTGCGACTTATGAATGGTAATCGCCCATGCTAAACGAAGTGGGATTTGACTAATACTCGCCCGCTTTTTGTCACCATCACGTAGTTCCCAGGTATCGGGCACCATCGAAACTTCTTTTCCATTTCTAAATTCGACGATTGGATAATCAGTATACGGTTCAAAGTCGATGACCGTCCCAATACTACCGTTCACATATTTGCGTTCCGGACTATTTTTAACCGCCATCACCAATGCACCTTTTTTCACTTTCAATGCTGCTGGCGCCAGTACCGAGCGTTGCAGCGTTTCGACGTAGCTTTCGCTGCCAGTTGTCATTTGGCTATACACAACTTCATCACCTTCTAGGGTTTCAAGCTTGGCTTCGTTGATTTTATCAACATCGACATTCACCGTGTGAAGTTCGGTCAATTGCTCGAGGTCATCTGGAAATACCTCGGCTCGTGCCAGCAATAGTTCAGCGTGGTGGCGGCGAACATCCCCAGCGCGCATAGCATTCAAAATATCCAGTAATTGCTCATCATCCTGACGGTGTTGTTCTTGCAAATAACAAATAACTGGATCAAGTTCACGCCATACTTCCGAGTTCACAACGAACCCACCAGCACGAGAATCACCTCTATTAATTGGCGGCAGTTGAAAAAAGTCACCAGACATAATAATTTGTATTCCACCAAACGGTTCATCTTTTTTACGTACCAAACGACAGACTTCGTCCACCATATCGAGGCGGAAATCGTGCAACATACTGATCTCGTCAATAATCAGCACATCTGTCTTTTCAATAATCTCACGACGACCTTTGGCGATGTGGTCGACAAAACCGTGCCCGATTGAGTCGTGCACACCAATCCCCGCCCAGCTATGGATCGTTGTGCCACCCAGGTGCGTTGCCGCAAGGCCTGTCGTTGCCGTGACAGACACGTGCTTGCCTTCGTATTTTGCAAGTTTTATAAATTGGTTCAATACAAAAGTTTTACCGGCCCCAGCTGGACCGGTCAAAAGCACACTCTGTCCCGAGAGCATTATCTCGAGTGCTAAACCCTGATTCATTACCTTTTATTATAGCCGAAGAATATGAACTTCCTGTTGTATTTTAAAATGAAGAGAGCCCGCACCTACGAAGGAGCGGGCTCTTACTTCGTGAGGTACAGGCTGTGGTTTAGGACGCGTGACGTAGCTGCTCACTTCCCTTTAGGTAAACGACCTTACCCATACCTTGTTCCTCACCGTTCACGATGATGCGCTTGAAGCGCTCACATCCCTTGAGATTAATCTCGACCTCATCCTTGGGAATGATGGCCACGGCAGGCGTAATGACAGCAACTGGCTCGGTCTCCGCGAATATGGAGACAAAATCGGAAACTGTAATCAACCCTTTGTCCATCTTCACGTTGACGAGGAATCGTGCCCTCGTCTTCGTGTAGTAGACACCGATAGTGCAGGCGTACCGTGTGTAGCGCCGGCGAATGACCTTCATGATCTCTTTCGCCGAGAGGTTCTCCGTCACGAACTGCACGTCCTTGCTGGGGAGGTCCTCCACCTTCACGGGTGTGATGACATCGGGGATTTGAATGGGAATGCTGATAGTTGGCACAGAGCTCGTGCTGACCAAGTGGTCATCTATACGAGTCATGGATATCGTTCCTAACTGGGACGGATTTCGTCCGCGTTCTATCTCTATTAAAACCCGAATGCTATATAAATGCAAGCGATAAAAGCACGAGCAGTTTCGTCCGTTATCCCCGTGGGGGTTCACCTTCCGGATCGTCAAGCAAGCGCTTGCCCTTAATCTCATAGCGACGACCAGTAATCTCATTCGTGATATAGTCCTCGTTGATCAGGTTCACAAACATGTCCAGGTCGTTTCCGTCCATGATAATAATCGCACCTTCATCATCGGTCATCAGTTCAAGTTGCATCACGTCAGCGTATTCAATAGCTTGTTCCTGCGAGACCATACCGACTTCAAGTTTTTGCAGTTTATTGACAACCTTTTTACGCTCCATGACTGCAGATTGCAGATCCATACCATCAGGAAAACTTAATTTATACAGTTTCTCGATTTCAGCAACTTTTTGATCAGCTAATAATTGCTTTTTGAATTCATAGTTAAAGAGGCGCTCAAACTTACTTTGGTTAAAGATAAAGATATCTTTGCCAGCGATCAGCACCTGATTATCAGTTGGTACCTTCCAGCCCAGGTCGGCCTTGAATAGCTCAAATTTGCCTTCACGGAATTCCCAGGCATTGACGCCCTTCAGCGCCTGCCCACTACTTACCTGCTTGACGACATAGAAAGATTTTTTCTTATCTTTGCTTGTAAAGTGCGCGATGATTCCTTTAATGCGCTTGAATTCGTGCTCTTCTTCAGAGAATTCAACGATGTCTTTTCGCTCGTGCTCGATCAGATGGATCAAGGTATTCGCACGACCAACTTTTTCTAGGTCAGTACGTAGCAATGTATTCTCTTCTTTTTCAGTCAGCTCATAATCTCGAACCGACAGACCAGTACCTGCACCCAAGATCACTTGGTTCACTAGGTCGTACAGGAAAACGGGTTTAATCTGTGTATCAAGGTCATTTCCCAGTGTCGTCGTGTACGGCGTATAGTTTCGGTTAAACAGGAAAAACTCGACATCAAGTTCGTTCTTTACAGCATCTGTAGCGTTTGCCCATTGAAAAATATCAGTACTATCGGTATCACTATCAGCTGCAATCGTCTCAATTTTTTCAACGTGCTCAGCGACTGATGAAGGAACATTTAATGGAGCAAACGCTTCAACAGGGGCATCAATATCAGGTACTTCAGTAGTATCAACAGTTTCGGGTGTATTTTCGGGTGCGTCTTCCATGTTTCTCTTTCATTTAAGCAACGTGTTTTACTATAGCCGTTAGCGACTTGCCGGGTCAATGATAAAAAACACAACTATTTATTCGATGCGAGATCTTTGAGGCTAAACAAACCAGAGCCAAGCAGTCCGATAATTGCCAACGCTTGCCGACGATGGTCTAGTTGATCTTGGCCGCCGAATGAGGCAATTTCGATCATCGTCCGCTCTTGAATAAACTGAAACCACGACTCATCCATTTCTTCTACTTCAGTTTCAAGCTGTGAGTCAGACAGGTACAAAAGGATTGCCGGCCTCCTATCTACTTCCTCACCAGTACTCGATATTGTAATCGGCGCAGTAATACGCGTCCCCTCTTCACTGCTGTAATGAATTTCATGCACCGATTCTTTGTCAATCAAATAGGTATACGTTAAATCGTACGTCTCAATGTCGCCACCACCGGTAATCTCATAGACAATTTCTTGCTCACGCGTAATCTCGAACTGATCGAGGTTATCACGATCGACGATATCAAGGACGGTTTCAAATGCATCATCATCGTCGTCATCGTCTTCATCGTCATCATCATCACTGCGTTCGTACGACGCCTTGAGTGCAAATATTTCATCAATTACATGTGGTGGCACATCTGACTCATCAATTGATTGGCCGATAGACATAACAAGTCGATAGGTATCAATATCGGCTGGATTGCCCCTATAGCCCTCAACAATTTGTTTTGTCGCAAAAAAGGCAGCGTAGACTTCGTTCTTTGTCGGTTGGATTTCTTTATCACCAAGCGGTACTTCAAATCCTATCTGTTCTCTCAGTCTTCGCAGGTAATCAGTGTCGCGAACTTCATCAAGAATCCATCGTTTATCCGTGAGTTGATTTGCCAAATTCCAGCATACCCGTCCCAAGGTTTCGGGGTTTGTGATCAATCTTTTTGGTATGGCACGTAGTGCTTCGGGATTCATCAGTTGTATCTCCTACTTGTTGATCGTTGACGGTTCATAACGCGGGCAATGTTGGTTGCCACCAAATCAACATCATCTGGTTGCATCGGGGTTTCAAACGATTTACGTTGGCGACTATAGGTGTCTTCGTACGGCTCCCCTGCTGAGTTGAACGTCAAACGTGATAAGTTACGAATAATCCGTACCCGACGAACCGCAGACGTCACTTCACCGGCATGCGCTTCAACTTCATATATATTATAAATTTTCGTATCAGCGTGTTTAAGGTTGTAGCGCGCAAAAGTCACGACACTGCGCCAGTAATCTGGCTTCATGCCACTCAAACTTTTTGCGTAAAAGGCTGACTCCGTTACATCGTAATCAGCTGCAGCATCTGAAAGCACACCTGTAGCGTATGAGGCCGTCCAAATATAAGAAGATTGATCTTCAATAGAAAGTTTGTGAATTTTCGTCCCTTGAAGGGCAGTCTTTCGAAATACCTCAGCTTGATCACCATCAATTTGAACGTCCCCAAAGTCAACGATTGGACCGACGTGTTCGAAAGTTGGTTTCATGATTCCCTGCCTCGTGGCTGCCGCTCTGTCATGGATCGAATATACACGTCCGACAGATGAATGTACAGATGAAAAACTCGATTTATTTATATTTTGCGACTATCTCAGACACTTGCTGGTTTAATATATCCATCAAGGCGCTGTGTTCGCGCATTGTTCGCCCACTCATCAGCGAGCTCGTTGCCTGGATCACCTTCGTGACCACGTACCCATGTCAGTATTGCCCGAGACTTCTGATATAACGCAAGGGCTTCTTTGACAACCTCAATATTCTTGATCTCGCCGCCCTTTTTGACCCAGTTTTTTGACTCCCATCCAGGTGCCCATTTAGTGATGACATTAATCCAGAATTCACTATCTGTATAGATCTGACATTCTTCGCCGTTCGCATCTTTCATGGCCGCAATCAAAGCTTTGCCTTCCATACGAATGTTCGTTGAAGTTAATTCGTGGCCGCCAATCCATGGTTGCATTTCTTTTATGACTGAAAATCCGCCAGGCCCTGGGTTCGGACTACAGCTTCCGTCGGTGTAGTAAGTAATCATTACTCTTTATTTTACACCAGCTGACGAGAGTCCTGCACTTTTAGCTATTAATTATAAACAGCGATTTGCGTGGCAGTGATTGTATCACCGTCTTTCGTGCCAACAATGACGACCGTGTCATTCACCGCAGCCTTTGTATCATCGACATAAGTTGTTGATGTGTTTGTCTTAATTGTCTGTGTCTTGCCGCCACCAGCAACAACAATACTATCGCTCGTCACTGCCGTCACCACACCTTGCGTCTGGGTGTAGGTTGTATTGGTTGTCGTGGTTGTCAGTCCGTCAGAGCTACTTTGGCGAAGATTGTAAGTACGATCACCGTTCATGCCAAAACCCTGTCGTCCAGCTTGACGTGCGGTAGTCATTCCACCCATACCATTCACCCCAACATCACGATGATTTGCGACCGTTTGAAATATCCATAGACCCGCCACAGCAAGCATCAGGTAAACCACGACAGCAATGGCAACAACAGCAATCACCCACTGCCGTGAATGTCGTCGTCTTGTCACGGTTTTTACAGGCACTCCATCAACGTGCGGAGTGGTCTTTTCAGTCACTACTTCGTCCCTTATTTCTCTTGTGTGTTCTTTTTCAGCCATTTCAATTACTTCTCCTTTATGTATTCACTTCTACGATAAAGCGTACTGCTAAATTCTGAAAAGAGGCTGAGGTTTTAGAGAATGCGTACACCCACCCTATTCAGTGACTTCGATGCCGTTCCAAAATGCCACGTAATTTGCAAAGTCTTGTTTTACTCGTTCGACTGAACCATCTTTAGGATGTGGGTAGTACCAAGCACCAAAATCATTTGTCGCGCCGTCAACCGTCACGTCGTAGTAGCTTGCTTCACCTTTCCACACGCAGGTCGTGTGATGATCGCTATCGTCAAAGAACTGTCGATGTAGTGAGCTGGGAGGAAAATACCAGTTTCCCTCAATGCGAATAAGGTCATCTTTTGATGCTTCGGCGATAACTTGGTTGTGCCAGGTTGCTTTCATAAATACTCCTTTATAATCCTGGGCCAGATGAAGTTGATAATTTTGCCGCTCCACTCCAATTCCAGCCTGTACTCGCGCCGTCGGCGTAGTTATATGACAGTGAGGTTTGCGCACACATTGCCCCGTCCATCCAAATGGTCAGACCAGATGCCATATCAGCACCAATCATACGTCCTTCCAGTGCAATTGATCCCGTTGAAGCTGGAGCAGTAAACGACATCGAGACGCGTTGCCAAGTAGCGTTCATGACGAACGTATTACGGCCCAGTCCCTCAGTCAGATATGCACCGGATGAGTTAAAGATTCGTCCATCAATAGTAAAGGACTTGCCGGTAGGTCCAAAGACTGAGACTGAACAGGTATATGTAGCGCCCGGTACAGCAGAGTTATCTCCTGAGAAAATCCCCCCTTGCGGAGTTGCTGCGTTCGCATTATTTGTGACTATTTTCAGTGATGATGTTCCAAAAGCAGCCTTCGTTGTATCAACCGATAATGGTGCCGAATAGTAAGCAGTAATGCCCGTAAGCGTATTGCTTTCGAGGCTCGGGTTTGTGATCGTATTCGTAATGTACTGCTGTTGCGTCGTGACGCCCGTCCACGGCAAAAATGCGCTTCCGATCATGCCAGCTGGATTACCTGCTGGAGAAGTGTACGTCGGATCAATATCCGCACAAGTCGTTGCGTAGTTTGATGTCGTCGCATTCCATACGATGTTGCCTTTATACTGACTAATACCCCTTTCACTTTTAACAACAAAGCGATTACCAGACTTTGACATTGCAATCAATGCATATTCTCCGCTAGTAGAATTAGTGCAAAGATAAATATTTGCACTATTAGTCGTCGCATAAGAATTTGGGTTGAGCTTGATCGAACTTAACGTCGTAAGGTCTGCGACTGAAGCAGGAAATACTCCGTCATTATCAAGCGCGAATTGCTTGAAAGTATCGTCCATCTTCTGAAGGTCAGCCTTGACCGACGTGTCGTTGGCGTTGTTGACGACTGCACCATATCCAACAATGACAATAGCTGCCAATATTCCAATCACGACAATCACAATTAAAAGCTCGACGATCGTAAAGCCTTTTCGCTGTTTCCGTTTGATGATATTCCCTACTCTACTCACGTTTTTACCCACCTTTTAACGCTAGTTTGTTATATCCTCAATCGATACACGGTGCTGTTCGGTTGTATCTCGCTCACGGATAGTGACGGTGTTATCTTCTAGTGTCTGGAAATCCACAACAACACAGTGAGGTGTCCCAATTTCATCTTGGCGACGATAACGTTTGCCAATATTACCGTTGTCATCCCACATGACTGCTCCGTACTTTTTCTTTAGAACGTCGTACACTTCGCGTGCCTTGGCAACAAGTTCGGGTTTGTTTCGTACCAGTGGTGAGACAGCGTATTTCACCGGCGCAAGGTGCTCCGGCAACTTGAGGAAAGTACGGGTTTCACCGTTTACTTCGTCTTCTGTATACGCAGCGGTGAGGACGGCCATCAGGGCGCGCTCAACACCAAACGATGGCTCGATGACATGGGGAACAAATTTTGTATTCGTTCCTTTAACCAGGTAATCCATGTTCTTGCCTGTCGCATTTTGAATATTCATCAGGTCAAAATCGGTGCGGTATGCCAAGCCCAAAAGCTCTTCTTTTCCGATTGGAAAATCAAACTCAAAGTCGATAGTTCGTTTGCTGTAATGTGCCCTATCCGCCTCTGGTACTTCCAGCTCATGGACGTTCTCATCAGGAAGGCCTAATGCCTGTGTCCACTTCCATACTTGCTGACGGAAATGCTCAAATGATTCTTCCCATTTGGCTGGATCAACAAAGTATTCAATTTCCATTTGTTCAAACTCACGTGAACGGAAGATAAAGTCACGTGGACTAATTTCATTACGAAAGGCCTTACCTTGCTGCGCCAAACCAAATGGTAAATCAGGATAAAAGCTATCGAGGACATTCTTGTAATTTACAAACATTCCCTGGGCTGTTTCAGGACGAAGATAACTAATACTCGACTCATCGTCAATAGGACCGACAGTCGTTTTAAACATCATATTGAATGTTCGAACTTCAGAAAGTGCGTTCTTGTTCGGGCTTTTTACATCATTGTCTTTAATCAGCTGTGTCATTTGCTCAAGGCTCAGACCTTCAACATCAAATCCGGCATCTTTTAGTAAGTGGTCGGCACGGAATCGCTGCTTTGTCACCAGGTCTTCAACCAACGGGTCGGTAAATGTATCAACGTGACCACTTGCCTTCCACACTTTTTGATTCATCAAAATCGCTGCGTCGACACCATACATGTCTTCGCGTTCTTCAACAAACATTTTCCACCAGAGCTGCATAATATTTCGCTTGAGTGTGACGCCAAGAGGACCGAAGTCCCAAGTACCACTGAGGCCTCCGTACACATCAGATCCAGGGTAAATAAATCCGCGTCGTTTCGCGAGTGATACAATTTTTTCCATTTTTTCGTTTTTTTCAATAGCCATAACTAGGGGTAATTATACCAGAGCAGGCGGAATAACCCTAGATAGACGCATGCTCGCGAGCAACCTGCAAACAAGCCGGTAAAATTTCGTCAATACCACCGATTTGCGCCAAGATTTTAATCGACCGTGTCGAGATAAGACGAAGCAGTTTAATGTGCTGACCGGTGATTTCACCACCTGTCAGTTCACGAAGCCCTTGTTCACCCACATCATAGCGATAGGTTCGTTCTGGATCTAATTTTTCACCGTTCGTATCGATGGCGAGGTTTAGTTGGTGCCCCAACAGTCCGGCAAACTTTAAGTAAAACCACGTCTGCGTTAACCCCAGAGGTATCGTCACCACGTCCAGACCCATCAAAATCTCTGACATCAAGTCAAACCATTCTGGTTCATCGACATTCTCACTGGCCTTCGTCACCTGTTGAATGACAAAATACCCAAACTGTAGCCTGTCATAATCCTCAATAATATGGCGGTAGAAATGCACCAGGCGTGACGAGGTCAGGATCCCCAGTTCACCCTTGCCTTCTCCAAGGACGACGTCACAGACCGCAAACAGTTCGATTCCCCCAGCGAGTTTGCTGTTTTGTTTACGGACACCACGTGCCATGACGCTGCGTCGACCTTCTGGTGTAAGGAGTTGCAAGATACGATCAGCCTCACCATAATTTGTTCGTCTCAGGACGATCGCACGAGTTGTTGTTGTTTTCATTACAACGATTCACCCAACACGCTACGAATGGCAGCCGGCAAGTCATCTGGCTGCATCGTCGACTTATCAATAATTCGCTGCACTCCATATGTCCGCAGATCTTCTAGCTTCAAGCTATCTGCCATGTTCGTACACAGAATAATTGGCACTGACTTCGTATCACCGTATGACTGCAGCTCGTGCAGTAAAGCAAAGGCCGTACTCCCCGTTAAAAGGACATCAAGAAGAATAATATCTGGTTGTTGTGCATCAATTTTTGCAATCGCTGAAGGCGCATGAGGTGCATGCGTGACACTATACCCTGCCTTTGTGAGGACATCGGCTTCAAGTTCTGCCAACCACGGATCATCTTCAACAAGGAGAACGTTCTGAGCGACCTTGCTCATAGTAAACTAAGCTGCCTTGAGGCCTGCAGCTCGACATAAAACGTTGCCCCATCGTGATGCCGGGTTGCGCCAATCGTTCCCTGCATTGCCTCAGCAAATTGGCTAGCGATATACAATCCAAGACCACTGCTCTGCGGCCGCGCATGAATTGCTTGAGGTGAATGTTTTAACTTCTTTTGCAGCGCCCGCCACATATCACTGGAAAGCGCTGGACCAAAATCACGAATACCGACACGAACCGTCCCCGCCTTCGTCAATGCCTGAATCTGCATATGCACCGCTGTTCCTGGTTGACTGTAGTGCAGCGCATTGTCGCTAAAGTTCATAATGATGCGGCGCAGTAAATCGCGATTTGCAACCAATAGTAGCGGATGCGTTCGGTGGCTGACTGCCAGTGACCGGCCATGGGCTTCAAACAGTGGCGCAAGCTCCGCCGCGATGTCACGACACAGCTGTTCAGGATTAATTGGTTCCAGCTCGAACAGAGCATCATCAAGCCTCGCAGAGCGTGTAAGGTCACTGGTCAGGCGCAGTGCGCGCTCACTCGTCAGTGTAATTTGCTGTACCAGGCGGCGCTGCTCGTCCGACATGTCGCCGGAATCAAGTCGAAGCGCCAACTGTCGCATCAAAGCAAGGGGCGATTTCAGCTCATGTGCCGCCGCAGTCAGTGACGATACTTCGTGAGCCTTGACGCCGTCACGCAGGCCATTACCTGGGTCGTCACTCCCTATACCGATACCGAGTCCCTCACTCTTTTTCATGTCTTTAGTGTAGCATCAGCTGATGCCTCGTGACAAAGATGAGCGTGATTGATTGTATAAGATTACGAGTTGAATTTGATCGTAGCAACAAGTGCATCAAAATCGGCTTTAAATGTGTCTGCATCAGTACGAATCGTGACTGTTTTGTCGCGAATTTTCACGATCACCGCAGAACCACGAATATCTTTCGTAAAGTTCCCATCGAGGCGAGTACTATCGACACCGTTAATCTTTACCGTGCTTGATTTTAAGTCACCTTTTTTCACGAGTGACGTATACGTGTTCAGCACCGTGTCATAATCTTTGGTCTCAATCGTAACGCGCAGAGCATACTGCGTCGCATCGGCAATCGGTGGAACAGAGACTGGGTTGAGATACGCCGCGAATGATCCTGATGAAGCATCCTTATTGACGTAGGTGCTCCATGTCTTTGGGTAATCAAAGCTTAGTGCTCCAAAGTCTTCAGGACCAGCAAATTGACGATTTGGTTTCTTGTCTGCTGCTTCGAATGTTGCCGCATCTTTATCGGCTTGTGTCTTGACGGCAGTCGTGACTGCGGTTGAAACCTTTGTATCGACGTTGTCACGTTGGTCAAAGTAGTTCATCAGTGCCCATCCGAATGCAACGCCTAGTCCAACGGTCGTCACAATGAAAACAATACTCAGGATCAGCCATGTGTTTGCTGCGCCGGATTCTTTCGATGTGTTCATGTGTGCCCCAAGATTATGATTCATATCGCCATTATACCTTAAGCATTTTTTGGCTGTAAAGGTTGGAATATATAAAGATGATACGCCTCAAACGTATCGACCGCGCGAATGTGCGAAAAAGGACTGGCGTAACAGAGGAGTTTGAGTGGTTTATTCAGTCGATTCGCCTCACGCTGCATTAATGTAATCAGTTTCTTTTCATCGCGGTGCACCGCAAAAGCGTACACAACTGTCGTCTCGTCCGGTAATTTTGCCAGCCACAGATTTTGCAAAAGCACCGTAACGCGTTCATCCCGTAGGGACAGTAACCGGGAAATACCCACTAATATTGGGTTTATTTCGTAACCGACCGCTTTTGCCCCGTAACTTGAGGCAATACGAAGAATGACGCCGTCGCCGCTGCCAACATCAACCAGCAGGTCTGAAGCATTCAGGTCAAAGTATTCAAACGCGCGTTTTACATCTTTACGATGGCTGGGCACATACGGCGCACCCAGGAATACGACCAATCCAAAGAACAAGAAAATACAGATGAGCAGAAAAACGATCGCAGCGGATAGCGATAGCATCTACTCCCCCTACTCCTCTGTATCGAATCGTTTTTTAACGATCCTAATATCATTTTTCAGCTTCGTCAGATCTTTTTCGATCTCTTCAGCGAGGGCCTCTGCATCCTTGAATTTATCGAGGGCTGTTTCTAGTTTGAATGATGAGCCTTGGAACCATCCGACTAATTCTGATAAATCGGTTAACTTTTCTTGGACTGATTTGTTACTTGTTTCTGACATCTTGTACCTCCGCTGTAATGATATGTTTAACTGTTTCAATCTGAAGTATCGCCCCCACCGTTTGCTCGCCTCGTAGCAAGGCATAGCCCCGCTTTAGCACGTTCTCTGGGTTCAGTTGGGCAACTGCAACCCGTAGCACACCCAGCTGGTCGAACGTTGCATCGAGCTTTTCCTGAATACGCGAGAATGCTGCATTCAAGTTGTCCTTCGTCTGCCGCGAATAACTATCAATCGCCTGGGTCAAAAGGTATCCGACAGAACTCGCCTGCGCCCGTGCGCTACGAATAATTTCCTGGCGGTCTGGTACGAGGATCTGCGCTGCATTAGTTGGCGTCGCCGCCCGAACATCAGAGATCATATCGGCAAGTGTATGATCGACTTCGTGCCCCACACCCACAAGTGTTGGGATACGACTTTCAGCAATCGCCCGCACCAGTGGCTCATCATTAAAGGTCGAAAGGTCTTCAGCACTGCCGCCACCACGAATAATGACGAGGACTTCCGGCAGTACTTCGAGACTGTTGAAATAACGAATTGCACGAATAATTTGATCTGGTGCAGGGACACCTTGGACCTGTGTGTGCGCAACGTCAACTGCTAGGCCACCCCATCGTTCGTTAATGATTTTGACAAAGTCTGCATAGGCCGCAGATTCAGTACTAGTAATGACGGCGATATGTTTCGGCACTCGTGGCAAAGATCGCTTGCGCTCCTGCGCAAATAATCCTTCTTTTTCCAGCTTTGCCTTGAGGAGTTCAAAGCCTTTTTTGATTGAGCCTTCACCGACTGGTTTCACGGCACGGATGTTCAGGTTAAAATACCCCTTCACATTCAGTCGCGGCGCCGCGACAACGACAACACGCATGCCATCTTCCAGCGGCGTGCGCATCTGTGCAAGGGCTGTAAAACAGTTCACGATTGCCCCATCGTCTTTTAATTTAAAGCTGACCCACTTACCCTGAGCAATGCGAAATTCAGCAACTTCCCCTTCTACTTGGACAGTCGGATAGGCATATTCAAGTGTTTGGTTGGTAACTGCGACAAATTCGCTGACGCTAAGAAGAACGTTTTCCATATTTGAGTACCGTAAATTGATAAAACACGTAGCCGAACAAAATAGTTCCAAGGACCAATGTCACACGTGCCAGCAATGTTCCGGCAATGGCAACATCAGCAGGAACGTTACTGGATGCAAGGAACGCAATCATAATTGCTTCGTAGATACCGGCGCCACCAGGTGTGACAGAGACAGCACTGGCCAGTGACGACACACCAAATGCGACGAACAGAATCGCTGGACTGACTTCGTATCCTAGTGACCAGAACGCAATCCAAATCAACGCAACGTCAGCCAGGTTTGTAAAGATCGCCCAAATAAATGGCTTGATCAGAATGCGTGCGTCTTTACGGACCGCGAGATAATCCTGGTGTAGCTCACCAAAGAAATTCGGCAGCACATCTGCTTTTAATACTTCGGGCTTTTTGCCACGGGTCAGTTTGTTGACCATATGATTCGCGAAACGTGTCAGTGAATGTGAAAACTTATTGAGTCGGTGGTTACTACCGATAATAAAGATTGTGCCAAAAATAACTGCGACACATACTGCAACAATCAGACCGGCAAGGATAATGATCAATCGATTAATACGACCATCAGCAGCAAGGAATACTACCGCAACGACAAGGATAATGACGAATGCCACGAATGTCAGCGTAAAGCGAATCAGCTGCGCAATTGTCGAACGACTTGGTTTGACGTCGTGTTTTCCCAGTACCCAACCGAGGTAGGAAAAGCCAGCGGCTCCCCCACTTGGTAAAATGTGATTCACGAAATTTAGTTCCAGTGCAATGCGAGCAATACGCCAATGCGAAACATTCTTTAGGTCGCCCTTGCCTCGAAGATAACTAAAAATCATACCACCGGTTGCATAGTAGCTAAACAGTTGTACCGGCACCAGCAGCGCCAAGATACGTAGGTCAACTTGATCGAGCAAGCGCCATGCCTTCACGATCTCTGGCCATGCAAAAACAACGACGATGATTAAAAGCACGAACGTTACTACTGTCAACCATCCCCGAAAAGACATTTTTCTCATATGCTTCATTATATATCATCAGGTATACTAAAGGTATGCACATCGCCATCTTAGGTCGCCAACCAGCCATCTCGATCGCCGAACTCGAACGAGTATACGGCGACGTTAGTTGGTTTTCTGAAATGAGCGCTCTCGTTAACGCTGACTATATCGATATCACACGACTCGGTGGAAGCCAAAAAGCCGGCACTGTTGTTCTGCAAGTTCCTGGCCGCGATTGGCGCGCTGCATCGCTAAAAATCGTTCAGCACTATTCTCAAGCCTGGGCCCACAAAGAAGGCAAAATCACCCTCGGTATCAGTGCCTACGGATTTAACGAAGGCCCACGCGATATCCAAAAAACCGGCCTTGTCCTTAAAAGTAAACTCAAGCCAACTGGCACGAGCCTTCGCCTGATCCCTAACCAAGAATCAATCCTTTCAACCGCAACCTCACACCACAATAAACTAGGGCTATCTGACAACAGAGTTGAGCTGATCGTCGTCAAAGGCCAATCTGGCATCATCATTGCCGAAAGCACCGGCGCCCAGAACATCACCGCCCTAGCTGCACGCGATCAAGGTCGTCCAAAACGTGACGCCTTCGTTGGTATGCTTCCGCCAAAACTTGCACAAATCATGATCAACCTTGCCGGGCCACTAACCGCCGATCCTGATGGTGGCTTGACTCAGCCGCGCATTCTTGACCCATTCTGCGGCACTGGCGTCATCCTGCAAGAAGCCGGCCTCATGCGCTACGCCGTCTATGGCACTGACCTCGCGGAAAAAATGATTGATTTTACCGGTATCAACCTCAAATGGATTCAAGAAAAAGACAACCTCGACCTCAATGTTACCCTCAGCGTCGGTGACGCCATGACAACAAAATGGGATATGCCAATCGACGCGGTTGTTGGTGAAGGCTACCTTGGACAGCCATTCAGTGCACCACCTTCTAACTCAAAACTCGTCGAGGTTCGCGGCAACTGTAACCATATTATGGGTGAGTTCCTAAAAAACCTTGCTGACCAAATTACGTCCGGTACCCCAGTCGTTATCGCCGTTCCTGCCTGGAAAGACATCGACGGTCACTTTACACACCTGCCACTTATTACAAAAATCGAAGAGCTCGGTTACAGCTACATGCAAATGCGCAATGTTCGCCCAGACCAACTACTCTATTTCCGTCCCGACCAAGTCGTTGCCCGCGAAATCCTTGTCCTCGTCAAGAAATAACTCAAGCAAAATTCAGATAAGTATTACTACATCATAAAAACTGTGACGGGTATATACTATATCCTAATATGTACCGTCCATCACCAGAATTCCAGAAAAAACTGGATAAGCAGAATACGCCTGACCTTCTCGAAGCAAAAGCAATCAAACTTGAATGGAATCGGCTCAAACGTCGTCGCAACATTGCCGCTCATGCTATTGCTGGTGTCGCCCTGCTTGGGTTTACGGTCGGTCACTATATTCAAGACGCCGAAGAGAACAAAGCTATCCAAGCGGAGGCCTCGATCTCGGTTCAAGTCGAAGGACAAGCACTCGACCCGGCCAACAACGACAATGCCCTGGTATTCATCGACGGCTTTCGATCGTATAACGCAGACACGCTGACAGAATTTATGACTAAGGCCGTTCAACCTGTTATCGACGGACAGTCGTGGTCAGTTGGCTACAACAATGCACCCCTCGTGCCTAAGGATATTGCAAAAAATATCATCGACTTAGCCGATGGAAAGGGTGTTCATTCAGTAGTATTGGTTGGCTATAGTGCCGGTGGTGATATTTCGATGCAGGTTCAAGAGGATATTCACAATGATTCCAATCTTGAAGTTAAAGCAATTGTCCTAACCTCAACGCCGGATGGCGCAAAAGCACTCCGCCCAGCATCACAAGATAGCATTAACCTCGTTGAAAAGCTTTCCTGGATACCAGAAATCCAATACTCGAGCTACCTCCGTTTTATGGGCGAGCTCGCTTTTCGTGCTGATAGGTACAATGCAGGGACGCCAATCGAAAATGCTCGCAATTTTATTACAACGTGGAATGAGGTGGACGCTGACTTCGAAAGTAGTAAAGTAGCTGGTACGTGGCTCATGTTTGACCAAATGTTGGCCATACAGAACTCAGACCTCAAAGCCCGTTTTAATGAACTAAAGAAACTGCCCCCGCAAGTGGTGCATCCGACAGTCGTCTACCTCGGTACCGCAAAACCTGGTCGTGACTACATGGTTGATAGTCAGCAGTCGTCAGATAACATCAAAAAATACGCAAAGGCCGAGGCCGGTTCCAAAGAGGTATCTATTCCGTTCTTTTCCTATGATGTAAAGGGCGCTATCCATACACGTATTGATATAGCAAACGATGAGTACATCAAAACACTCGCCGCCGCAAAACAGGACATCCAAGCCAGTATCGCGAAACAAGAAGCGAATGCCAGCCTCCACCGCGTCACCAGCATGATCGCAAGGCCCGGCTCACCGAACTAACGATGACTTTAGCGATGATTGCATTGCCTGCGTATCGATAGCTACGTAAGCCATATACGATGCCACACCAAGTAATAAGAGAAGGCCGATAACACTGACTACTTTGGCAGTAGACCAGTTTTCAATTCGTTTTTGCGTTGTTGGACTTTGCATACCTACCTCCTAAAAGCTAACAAAAAGTTGCCTGAACGATGGGTACACAAAACCCGCCGCTAAGCGGACCTTTTTACGGGCCCCATGGAAGTTTCCAACCATGACGCATAAACGAACCTGAACGACGGGATCAGTATTGTTTATGCGTTTTTCAACCATATCGTCCTTTTCGTAAATTCGAGAATTCGTGAATGAGTGCGGGTTAGGTTGTTGTGCCAAATTGTTGAAATCGTTATCAGCACCTAAATGCTACTCTCGATTGTAGCACAGCGATCATTAACTTTTTATTAACCCCCGTCACCTCTTGACTATTCCCCTGTTTTCGAGTAAACTAAATCAGATTGAATGAGTAGCGCAAATAGCCCTACCATAAGGAGTAATAATATATGTCACACGTAAAAGCTGGTGGTTCAAGTAAAAATAACCGCAACAATGCCGGACAACGTCTTGGCGTGAAACGCTTTGGTGGCCAAACAGTAAATACTGGCGAAGTTCTTGTTCGTCAGACTGGTAGCACAAAAGTTTCTGGACCTGGTACATTTATCAGCCGTAACTTTACTATCCACGCTGCAATTGACGGTGTTGTTACTTTCTCTAAGATTAAGAAAACTCGTTTCACAGGTAAAACTGCACAGCGAACACAAGTCAGCGTTATTTAATAACCTTCTTCTTATATAAAATAACCTCTCAGTAATGAGAGGTTATTTTTTATGCAATACATGTATTATGCGTAGCGACTCATGATTGTCGTACGAGCAGCATGACGGTGCTGGCCAATCGCGACACGATCACTGCTGTCACGTGCAAAGTCATTTGCTTCATTACGCTCACTGAATTCACCACCAAGCATCTTGAGGGCTGTATCAACGGCATACATGCGACTTAACATACGCTTGCCAGTCTGTGGATCGACTTTTAAGTTATTCGGACTATTGTTCGCAATCCTGATACCAAAATCCGTAGGATCTCGATCAGCAAGTGTATCAAGTTTTTGCGTTAAACGTTTCGCAACCTGATAACGGACATCTGGGTTCTCACGAATTGCATCAACAGCAGCCATATCAGACGGATTAAGTCCTGCTTCGTGCAAAATAGCGGCAATCTTTACATCAGCCTTCACTGCTTCATCAAGAAAGTCTAACGACACTTGGCGGTTTTCTTCAGTGACAAACTTGTCATAATATTTTTGGCTTGCTTCAGTTTCTCCACGAGTAACGGTTGGAAGCGCTTCTTTTAAGTATACATAGACGTCGGGTCGCGCTTCTTTTTCAACAATATTTGGCGTGTTCGGATCAAGGAGCGCATCGTAAGAGCTAGATTCCTTTGTTTCAAGGCCAGAAACTCTTTGTGCGGCTTCACGCATAGCCTTCATTTCATCATGCGTGAACTTATGTGCATCACCATCAACCTCAGATGGATCTTCAAGTCCAATAGCATCCTCGATAGCTTCATCGGCGACCTCTTTTTTTGCCTTGGTCAGGGGTTCTTTCTCAGCACGCGGATTACGCTCCATCAACTCATTCAGTGGAATGCTTTTTTGGAATACTTCACCGTCAATTTCCTTCTCAACGACGACGCCAACAATGTACTTATCTTTACCGACTCTTACGTTCGCATCGTCATCGATAATTTTCCAACCACCTTCTTGGTAATCAGGATTGCCGTTCTTGCCGTGACGTTTCACGTTTACTTCTTTTCCTAATGCAAAAGGATTGTCGTCAAAACCGGCTTCATATCCAGCTTCAGGCGCCACTGGACTTTCTTTCGCCCAATCAGGAACTTCAATCAACTGCGGAGTACGTTCACTCGGAAGCACTACCATATCATCAATATTATCTGGGTTTGCACGATCAGCATATCGCTCTTCTAACATTTCGTCAGGGGTTTTTAATTGCTTGCCTACCGGTTCTGCCCAAGATGATTCTGATTCGCCCATAGTGTGTGTTTGTTTTTAAATAACCTTTTCAAAAACTATAGCATAAGCACCATAAAAAAGCAACCCCTGTCGTAAGGGGTTGGAATTTTCAGGATCAGTCGCCTATTCCTGTGGTTTTTCAGCAAGAAGTCCGAGGTGGAATTTCACACGTTCGATCACATCACCAATGACAACCTGTGATTTCACGAGGTAATCGTTCACGCCGAGTGCTTCAGCCCGTTCTTTATCCTTAGGCTGACTAAGGGCAGTTAACATGATGACACGCACTTGTGCGGTCTCTGGTGTGTTACGAAGGATGTCGAGGACATCGAATCCGCTGATCTTTGGCATCATTGCATCCAGCAGAATAAGGTCAGGCTTAAAGTCTATAGCGGCAGACAAGGCGTCTTCACCGTTATAGACACCTTTTGTATCGAACCCTTCAATATCAAGTCGAGACTTGTAAACTGCGGCCAGTGCTTCGTCATCTTCTACGAGGAGGATTTTCTTCTTAACGTCCATATTGCTTCAATTGTACTACAGTGACAAAGAAAAGCACAAGCGTCGAGAATGTGCTTTTCTTACTCGCCTCTACTGTAGCAGCGCCTTTGCTGCGTCAAGTTGAGGATCACGTCCGGCGTTGATATCGTCAGTCGAAAGCGAGACTGCCTTATCTGGTGCGATACCTTCCTTGGAAATGTTCTTGCCGTTTGGTGTGTACCACTTTGCGATCGTCACCTTTAGCTGCGCACTATCTGGAAGGCCGATAAGTTTCTGCACACTTCCCTTTCCGAATGTCTTTTCACCAACTAATTTCGCCGTTCCATAGTCTTGCAAAGCACCGGCAGTGATTTCGCTGGCACTGGCACTACTACTGTTCACTAGAACGACGGTTGGAAGTCCAGCCAAGATTGCGTTCGTCCCCGACTTTAGCTCGTCGACAACCTTGCCATTGGTCTTTTCAGTCACAACAGTCTTGTTGCTCTCCCAAAGTCCAACAACGTCTTGTGCAGCCGTCAGATAGCCGCCACCGTTGCCACGAAGGTCAAGGATGACTGACTTTACGTTCTGAGATTTGAAGCTCTCAGCAGCAGCACGTGCAAGCTGTCCTGTTTGGTCGTCAAATCGGCTGATCGTCATAATACCAATACCGTCAGACACGGTGCTATAGACACTTGGGTTGGTGACTTCGGCACGAGTAATTGTAAAGTCTTTCGTTTCAGTCCCACGAGTCACTGTAATCTTTACTGTTGTACCCGCATCACCACGGATCTTGCCAACCACATCATCGATTGATTCTGTAGAAGGAACCGCCGTGTCGTTGATCTTTGCAATCACATCGCCAACGGCCAGACCAGCTTTTTCGGCTGGGTTATCAGCAAGCACGCGGATGACAGTGATTTGCTCGTTCCGAAGACTAAGTTCAACCCCAATACCACCACCGATAGTACCCGATAGGTCGTTATTAAAGTCAGCTGCTTCTTTTGCGTTGAAATAGAGAGTATACGGGTCACCCAGTGAATTCACCATCCCTTTGTTGGCAGCTTCGATCAATGCTTTGTCGTCGATCGTCCCATCATAGTTGGCTTTGAGGGCTTGATACGTTGCTTGGATACTGGCGGTATCGAGTGTGCCAGCATACGTCTTGATACCGAAGGCAGGTGCCACAGTATTAATAATTTGATTGTTAAATGTACCGGCGATGTAGCCCAGGCCAAGGATAAAGATCAGTCCAATCACAACAACTGATGTTGGCATTCGACGTTCGTTTGATTCTCGTACTTTTCGGACACGTCGCGGTATTAGTGAATGCTCGGCCATGTGTAAATTAACTCCCCTTATTGATATTCGTAGCTAAAAAAAGATACGTTGCTTCCTACGATTATAACGTACCTGGCTGTAGAGTACGCTATAAAAGTTATGGTTTGCTTAAGGAATTTGATTATCTCAATCCAATCACTTGGAATGGTAGTAATAGCTCCTTTTGTCACTCAACTCAATACCGCAGTATAAAATACTTGGAAATCTTTTGTATCCTGCGTAACTCGGCTTTGCCTCAGACATACTCGGATAGCAATAAGATTTCCAAGTATTTTATCTGGGCATCTCACAGAGTAACAAAAGGAGCTATTACTACCCCGCCAAATAAGCGTGTAGAGAATTACGCTCTGTCCTGCAAGCAAAGCCCATGTCTATTCTTATTAATCTGTGAGTTCACCAAATAAAATAACTGACGGGTTTCTTGCTATCCGAGTATGTCTGAGGCAAAGCCGAGTTACGCAGGATACAAAAAAGCTGTCAGTTATTTTATATTGCGTGAATGAGTTGATTGAGAAGAATAGACATAGGGTTTGCTTAGCAAGACCGGTTTTGTGGATTCTCCTTAAGGCTTCACGTATTGATTAAAGAAGTTAGCTGATAACCACATTTCACTATACATACCGTATCCGCTACCGTAGTCATAGTTATACTGGGTAACAAGGATCTTTGAACCGTCAGCACTAACCGCTTCAACATAGGCAGTGTGTCCTGGGTTTCCCCAAAGAGATGCGACCGAGCCGGCCTGTGGAGTACTTCCAAGGTTTGTCCAGCCGTGCTTACCAACAAGGTTCTGTGCAGTTTGTCCACCGTTACCAAGGTCGTTGTAGTAGACACCTGTTGCCTTCGCAACACGATACGCAACGTAGCTGACACATTGTCGGCAACCATAGCCATGACCATCGCCACCATTACCGTCTGATCCGCCCGTTGACATGTACCCGGACATTGCACAGTTTGAGCTGTTCCATGGGTAGTCCGGCAAAGATCCTCCGTCAACAAGTGAATAACCACCGGTTGCGTTTGACCGAGCACGGAGGGCTGCTTGAGTTGCTTTTGCAGCGGCAATTTGCGCAGAACTATTCTTAATTAAGTTCTGGTAACTCGCTTCGTCGCTTTGTGTTTGCGCAAGTAGTGATGCTTGCTCGTTCTCTTTCGCAACTAAATCATCACGAGCAATCGTTTGTTGTGCGAGTACTTTATCAAGATCAGCTTTCTGTGTGTCGAGCTGCACCTTTAATGTCTTCACTTTTTTAATCGTATCGTTCAACTGTGTCTTCACAGATGTTCGATATTCTTGCTTGTTCAAGAAATCACCAATGTTCGTACTACTCGCAAGCAGTTCAATTGGTGAGGTATCGTCGTCAATATACAGGTCAGCAATCGTCTTTCCAAGGGCATCTTGGTTCTGCGTAATTTGCGTCTGCGTATCAGCAATATTAATAACTAGTTTGGCAGATTGTGCTTGGTTCAAATCAATTTGTGCTTGCAAAGCATTCTTTTCGTTATCAAGTTGTGCAACGGCGTTTTGCAATGTGTTCGCCTGTGCATTGAGCGTATCAGCTTGCGCTTGGTACTTTGCCATGTCGGAAGTTAATGACGCAATCTTGTCGTCGTATTGATCAGCAGCAGCGGGCTGCACGATAGGAATCGTTCCAACAACCATAAGTACAGAGATACCTACCAATAGAATACCCCTAAATAGTCGAGTGGGTATTCGAGAAATTGAGACTGGTGTGGTGGATCGCAGCTTCATATCTTTACCAACTCTAGCATAAGCAGGATGCTTAGTCAATCGTTCTCAGCTCTGTTACAGCTTTAGGTAGCGGCGCGTTGCCATTAAGGACGAGACGATACCAATAAAGGCACCGATGAGGATCATAGCCAGCAGCACAAATCCGGCATAAAGCGTCAACATATCGATTGTTGGCTGGATACTGAAATAGGTTTTAAGGCCTGGCGCCGCAAGGATAAGGATAGTCGCTCCCAGTCCGGTCGCAATCAGTGCTGCAAAGAATCCATAGACGATCGCTTCAACCACGAATGGACCACGAATAAACGCCCGCTCTGCCCCAATGAGCTTCATCATCTGAATTTCTTCACGGCGGTTAAAGATTGCCATACGAATCGTGTTAAAGATGATCAGCGTCGAAACAACGACGAAGACGGCGCTAACGACAACACCAATCTTTTGTGCAAAGTTAGCAGCATTGCCGATTGATTCGATCGTTGCACGGCGTGTGCCTGCGAATGACGGTGGATGGTCTGGGTCTTGGTTCGCAAGAAAGGTCTTATTTGTCTTGACGAAGTCCGCCAGTTGCGTCGTGTCATTAATGTTTTGCACCTTCACGTTCAGCGTCCACGGGAATTTATTAGTTGCCTGTTTTAAAACTTCGAGTGACTGTGGATCAAGTTTGTTCTCTTGAATATATTTATCGCGCGCCTGTTCAGGCGAAACGACGTCAACAGCAAGAACGCTTGACTCTTTTTTCAGATCGTTAGAAACCTTGGTTGCGTCATCTGACGTCGTTTCGGTCTTGAGATAAATTGACATACTAACGTTATCGCGAAGATTCGTCAGTGTATCAATCAGGACGTTACGCGAAACAACACTCGTAAAGATAACGAATAGTGTAATTGTCATCACTGCAGTTGCTGCAATAGTGAGCCATGCATTACGGGTAAAGTTATTAATACCATAGCGGCACATACGCATAAACGTCGTCCACTGTCGTCGGTGGCGTTTTTGCTGCGCGTAGCTTTTTGAATCGAGTTTCTTTTTTCCTTTAGCCATAATTATTCGCCATAATTTCCCTTTTATTTTTCCGCCGCGCCTTGGCGATAGCTTCCTTCAGCTTGATCACTAGTAATTTTACCACCGTCGATGGTGATCACTCGCCTTTTGAGCTTGTTCACGATATCAACGTTGTGTGTCGTGAGCAGCACGGTCGTTCCGTACTTGTTGATCTTTTCCAGTAATCGAACAATATCCCAGCTGTGCTTTGGGTCAAGGTTTCCAGTTGGCTCGTCCGCGATAAGGATTTTTGGCTGACGAACAACTGCCCTGGCAATTGCGACGCGTTGGCGCTCACCACCAGATAATTGGTGTGGGAACTGCTTTTCTTTACCGGCGAGCCCGACAAGGTCGATTACCTTTGGCACGGTGTTTTTAATTTCGCGTGAGGTCATACCAGCGATCTCTAGTGCAAAGGCGATGTTCTCGAATACTGTTCGTTGTGGCAGTAATTTAAAATCCTGAAAAACAACGCCAATCTTGCGACGAAGCATCGGAATTTGGCTGTCCTTTAATGTATCGTAGTCGATGCCACCAACGACAATCTTGCCGCTCGTTGGCTTTTCTTCACGAGTTAAGAGTTTTAAGAGTGTTGATTTACCAGCACCTGAAGTACCGACAATAATGACAAATTCGCGGGGTTCAATAAACAGACTCAACCGACTTAATGCCGGTGCTGTGTCCTTGCCGTATGTCTTCGTTACCCTATCTAGCAGAATCATTTCTATAGTTAGTATAGCATAAACGTGACGCCCGGAGGGGGTTGCATATCGATAGATATGAAGCACAAAAATGAGTGTCCCGAGAGGACCCGTGCCGGTGAGGGCGGGTCCTCTCGGAGGCAACTCAGTGCGCCGCGTCAGTCAGCAGAAGCCTGACAACCTCAACCCCGATACGATCGGGATTGACATCAAGCGTGTCGAACACGTGCAATACCTGTTCGTCTTTCGACAACAGCAGCATCGTCACGATGTCCGCATCTGTCGCAAGTTGCCCGTCACGTTCCTGAGCAAATGCGATAGCCCGATTGACGATCTTGGTGGACACAGGGCTGAACGGCTCGATGACACGGACGTGCCCTTCCGGGTACTGTTCGTGCATGTCGATAACGACATCGAGAACGTTCTCGACGGTCATGCCGTAATTGTTCATGATGCGAGCAATGCGACTGTCGACATCAATGATCGCCGCCAGCAGGAAGTGTTCCGGCTCGACGTAGTAATGACGCAGTCGAGTTGAAACAGCGCAGGTTCTCTTGAAGAGAAGCTCCGCCGAGCTTGCAAGTTCGTACAGTTGCATAATGACTCCAATTGATAGCGGTGTGGACTGAGTTGTCCTTTGAGGTTTGAACCTCATATCTATGGATAAGATTGGTAATGAACCTCTTCGACCTCAGTCAATGATTGATATATTATATCACACTTATGCTAAAAATACAATAGCACTATGGTGTTGTCGGTGCTTCGAGGTAGGCGGTCATAAACGGTTCAAGGTCACCGTCTAGTACACCCTGGGCGTTATTCGTCTCGTGTTTTGTGCGGGTATCTTTCACGAGGGTATATGGATGCAGTACATAATTTCGGATCTGACTTCCCCAGTTCGCTGACTCCCCTGCCTGGAGTTCCGCAATCGAGCTGGTGTGTTGATCCATCTGCATCTTGGCAAGTTTCGAACGAAGTAGTTTCATCGCCGTTTCACGGTTTTGTAGCTGTGAGCGTTCGTTCTGAATCGCAATGACGATACCGGTTGGAATATGCGTTACTCGGACGGCGCTATCTGTCGTGTTAACCGATTGCCCACCATGGCCACCAGCCCGGTAGACGTCAATCTTGAGATCTTTATCATCAATCTTCACTTCGTCTGGGGTATCAATTTGTGGCAGTACTTCGACCAGTGCGAAACTAGTTTGGCGAAGGTTATCACTGTTAAAGGGACTCAGGCGCACTAACCGATGGACACCGTTTTCACTACGTAGTTTCCCATAAGCAAACCCGCCAGTTACTTCGATGACGACTGATTTCACTCCGGCCTCTTCACCAGCAGAACGTTCAATCGTTGAAGCCGACATACCAGACTTTTCTGACCATCGGAGATACATACGCTCCAACATCTCGGTCCAGTCCTGGGCATCTGTCCCGCCAACGCCTGCACTCAGGCGAAGAATTGCATTATGGTCGTCGTATTCACCATCAAATAATAGATCTTTCCGAAGGGCTGCAAATTCTTTTTCAAGGGCGATAATTTGGCCTTCGAATTCACCCAATAGGCTGTCGTCGTCCAAGTCCATCAGTTCTACCATGTCGCTGGTCTGCGCATATAATGTCACCCAAGGATCTACCATCGACTTGGCGGCGGCAAGTTGTTTACTGAGCGACTGGGCGTGCGCCGGATTATTCCAGATCTCAGGTGTTGCCAGTTGTACCTCCAGGCCTGCAACGTCGGCCTTTTTCTCATCGATATTGAGGCGAGCAAGTGCAGCGTTTAGTTGCGTTTCTAGTTCTTTCAGTCGTTTTATCAGAGGTTGCATTACTTTTACTATACAGGAAATAATAAATGCCCACTCATTAAGAGCAGGCATTTATACTGTTTTTTTATAACTAGTACGCTTTTATAGGATCGCTTTTTCCGACCAGTTCAAGGCTCAGCTGGAACGAGATGAGGTGATCGGCATATATCGTGTGACTATGTTGATCGGAACTTTCAACATAACGTGCAAACAGGGTGCTCCCTACTTTCACGAGTTGATTATTATAATACTGTGCGGCTTTTTGCGTATTGTACGTCGTCACAACATCACTGGCTGTCACGATAGTAAAGAGTGTTCCTGACGATGAACGAATGACGGTCGATGTGCCGTTTAGCTGTGTCACCACACCCTGAATCTCTTTCATTTGATCACTTTTATCTGTAAAGACGGCATTTCCGTTGTATAAATCAATTGCACCACCATAGCCAGCTGTACACACATCGGCAGGATTGCCATTACACACCGCGACTTCACTGAGTGATTGCCAGGCGAATTGATCGTAGTACTGGAAAGGTAGGTCAAGTTTTACGATCGCAACAAGCGCCGTACTGGTCGTGCCACCAGACATACTACAGCTCGTCTGAGTACAGTTACCTTTAGGCGTGAAATGAACGACGTTGCTGGAAATATAAACGACCGCATCACCTTGCCGTAGCTGGTCTGCTGGCACATCATGACCGTCAGCAATATAGCGTGTCGTCGGCGTCACGGTAAGCGTGGCATCAGTCTGGTTATATTTCGTCAAGCCTTCAAAGGTAATTGACTGGACGTCTTTCGCCTTGATATGGGTTGCCATAGAGGTAGTGATGTTCGTTGAATTATGCTCGGTTGTGCTACTTCCCGACCCCATACCCGGGCCATCATTTGGAAAGGTTGTATTCGCCCAATTACCGATTGCACCTAGTTCACAGTGTGCCTTCAACACCATTGGTACTTCATCAATTGTGATAGTTGCATTCGACTTTAGCTCATAGTGTGACGCCAGCGCATCCGACCCACACTGCGCAAGCGAGATGGCAACTTCCTGTCGTCCGCTGGTTGATGTTGTCGGTTGTGAGACTTCAATGTGTGGTTTTGGCCATAACAATTGATAGGCCGCATAGGCGCTCCCTGATATCACTAACAGTGCACCGATAGCGATGGCTACAATGGCGAACTTTGGTAAATGACGAAGTTTCATAAATAGTGTCTCCTTTTTATTGACACTCGTTTTACGAATCTGCGACGATAATATTTCAGATGAGCGAACTGCAGTCATAACCTTCTCTGTAAAAATCGTATTCGTTCGATAGTCCTTAGGTCGTGCCGCAACTATCAAGGCATCAAAATGAAGATCTTTCATACAAGTTTCTCCTTCAGCTGTTGCTTGGCCCGACTCATCCATGTCCCTATCGTATTCGTCGATGTTTTATAGGTTGAGGCAAGCTCCTGATAACTCTTCCCTTCCCAAAAATAAGCTTTAATAATTTCTGCGTATTTAGGAGGTTCGAGCGCTTCGACTAATTGGCGAAGATGACGAACTTCTTCCTCCTTAACATATTGAGGACTCGTTGCTTCAAGCAATGTCTCGATGTTTTCTACGTGCACCTGTCGCCTATGTTTACGGAGCAGATCAATGCAAAGATTTGTTGCAATTCTATAAAGCCATGTTGAAAAACTAGCTTTCTCTTTTGAGAAGTTAGAAAGATGAGCGTACGCCTTAATAAACGCCTCCTGTGCAATATCCTCACCATCTTCACGGTCCTTGAGCATATTTTCACAGTGAATAATCAGACCTGTTTGGTAGCGCTCGACCAGCTGACGATACGCCTCTGTGTCACCGTTTAGTATTCGATCAATATAGCTTTGTTCATCCATCATGCTCATTATACGAAGAATCGGTAGTAAATATTTCAAACAAATATATTTGCTCTACTACGGCAACCGAATTATTAGCCTGCTTGGTTCCGAAATTGTCTAAAGAGTATTCACCGCAGTTACAAACTGCTGACCACGGTCAACATAACTCTTGAACATATCAAAACTTGCCGCTGCTGGGCTGAGGATGACGACGTCGCCTGGCTCGGCCAATGACGCTGCAACTAAAACGATTTCATGCATGTCTTTGGCGTCGACGCGGTGCACTTTTGGCAAGCTATGATCATCGAGCATGCCAGTAATATTGGCACCATTTGCACCGATAGAAACGATTGCACGAATAGACGTGCTGAGGATAAGTGCTGTCAGTAGCGGCCTATAATCGGCACCTTTATCTGACCCGCCAATAATGATGACCTTTGGTTGTGGGAAGGCAGCAATTGCAGCAATTGCACTGGCAGGTGTTGTCGCAATACTATCATCGTAGTAGTCAACGCTGTTCACTGATCGCACGAATGCCAATCTATGCGGCAGACCCTTGAAGTTATGGAGGCCCTGCTCTATCACCCCAGCGTCCTGAGTGTATTTCCAGACTGCATCTATCGCAGCGATTGCATTCGAGATGTTATGCTCGCCCGGTATCTGTAAAACATTAACTGAACACATTTTTTGTTCACCATTATAAAAGTGTTCATCGCGAACATGTGCAGTAAATTCGCTCGGATATCCTACTGTCTGGGCAACCGAGCCTTCGGCGATCGAGCGAGAATACTCATTCTGAGCGTTATAAATCAGGATGTCACCAGGCGTCTGAAACTTTGTAATATTGGCCTTCGCACTGACGTATTCAGCCATGTCTTTATGGACATCAAGGTGTTCCTGCTCAATAAACAGCACGACTGCCGTCTTCGGTGCGCCCTCAAAATCCCATAGCTGAAAGCTCGATAACTCATAGACGACGATGTCTTCAGGTTGCACCTGGTCAAGAATATCAAGCGCAGGTACACCAATGTTACCAACGAGCCATACTTTGCGCCCTGCAGCCTCGAGGATAGACGCAATCAAGCTCGCAGTCGTTCCCTTTCCCTTTGATCCAGTCACACCAATAATATCAGCCGGGCACTTTGCAAAGAACTCGTTTGTGCCAGACCAAATCTTGCCGTTTGTCTGTAAAGTATCTGGTGGAACCGGTGGTGAACGAAGTACAAGATCGTAATCTATCAGTTTCGTAAACGCGTCAGGCCCGAGGACAGTCGGGACACCTTCAGGGCCAACAAGCGTCGGACTCTGGTCAAAAATAGTAATGTCGTTTGACGGATCTTTCGAGTAATATCGATAGCTCGCTTGTCCTTCCACACCGTAGGCAGCAATTGCAATCTTCATATAGCTATTCTACTCGGATTTAAACAATCCTGTAAGTTTATCCCCTAGTTCAACGATTTCATCGCGGTCACCACTACTGACAGCAGCCAGAACCCATGTATTAGCGTCAACAAAGCTCTGCGTTGTTGCCATAATCTTTTCACGAGTAACACGACGAATCAGGTCAGGAACCTTGTCGTAATCTTTAATAAAGTCATCAGCAAAATACCGGTTTGTATAAAAACCACTGATCTGCGAGACAGTTTGTGCGCCCATTTGATAGCGACCAAGTCCGAATGACTTGGCGGCATCGATTTCTTCGTCGGTGAGTTTGCCATCAAGGACGGCTTGAATCTCGGTTGCGATAATTTGAAACAGCTCTGGTGCAGTATCGTGATTGACCTGCCCTGAAATGTCCCAGGCACTGTCATAAAAGCCTGCGCCGGTGTATGAACCAACGCTATACGCGAGCCCTTTTGAACGGGCTTTTCCAAAGATACGAGAATGTGTTGTTCCTGTCAAAATATGGTTCAAGTTATGCATTGCGTCCAGCTCTTCATCTGAAAGTTCGCGTGGAATACTAAGGGTAAATCCAAATGTCAGGTTGGTTGCATCTTTACGACGAATGAGTGCAGGGTTGGCACTTTTCAGTTCGTCACGCGGAACGTCGAAACGTTCACCATCAGGTAGCTCAAAGGCCTCAAGCTGACGGATAATTTCACCCTTACGACCACGGAGTTTGCCGGCAATCACAAAACGCATGTTATGCGTGGTGTGGGTTCGACGGTGGTGTTCGCGAATATCACTCAGTGTCACATTTGCGATCGTAGAAATCGCCTGGCGATACGTCAGAACGTCTTCGCCTAGTAGTTGCTGCACACGTGGCCACAAGATACGGTGATGATCATTCAAGTAATTGGTCAGCTCGCCGCGAACATTCCCCTTTTCGGCCTCTAGTTCAACTGCGTTAAACTTTGGCTGACAAATACTGACCTTTTGTAGTTGCAAAATACGGTCCCATTCAAAGTCTGCACAGTCAGATTCATAGACCATCGAGAGGTCGCTGGTATAGGCGTTATGGTAGGCACCGTTCTTGGTGAATTCTGACTCGAAATCATGCTCGGACTTGAACTGTGCGTTGGCACCAAAGGCCATGTGCTCCATGATGTGCGCAACTTGTTCGATGTCCTTATCTTTGGCATACCGACTACCGGCTCGGAATTGAAACTGCATGCTCATGACGGTAGCGCCAGGAATGTTTATCAGCAGGCCTTTTGCGCCATTTTTTAGTTTCACTTCTTCAACGGTATGATTCATAAACGTACTTTTCTTTTTCTAGTTTAATGTTGGTTCGAGCTTGATCGTGCGCTGGTTATTTGCGGCCAGTTTTACGGTTCTGTCGTTGGCTCTTCTTTTTCTTGCGCGCAGCGTTCTTTTTCTGGTTTGCTTCTGAGGCAGTTTCAGCTTTTTGGACATTAAAGTCGCCGTCACGGTTTGATTCACCAGAGGTGACTTCGTTCACACCTTTTTCAACAGCGCTTTCAGCCAGGCGAGTCAGTTCAGTATCGTGACGTTCTGCGGCACGCGCAACAGCATCACGAGCGCTCACGTGTGTTACCGCACGCAGTACTTCATCACGAAGGGTCTCTTGGAGGCTATCAAATAGTTTTGCAGATTCACTACGGTATTCAACCAGTGGGTCACGTTGACCAACACTGCGCCAGTGAATACCGTCACGAAGGTGTTGCATGTTCTCGAGGTGTTGCATCCATAGTGTGTCGAGGACCTGGAGGTATACTTCACGTTCTACTTTACGAAGGGCATCGACTTCGATCTCTTCTTCTTTTGCTTTGTAGAGTTTCGTGACTTCTTTCAGGGCAAGTTCAAAACGAGCTTTGTCGTTCTTTTCAGCACCGATAGCTTTGAGGCGTTTGTCGCTGAGCGGGAAGATCTCTTCAAATTGGGCGTTAAAGTTCTTGTTGTTCTTTGCAGGTAACAGCGTCAGATCGCGGACTTTCGCTTCGATCAAGCGTTCGATTTCGGTCTTGATATCTGCACCTTCAAGAATCTTACGGCGAATCGTGTAGACCACGCGGCGGTGACGGTTAATCACGTTGTCGTACTGGACGACGTTCTTACGAATATCAAAGTTAAAGCCTTCAACACGCTTTTGGGCTGCTTCGAGGGTGTTTGAAACCATCTTGTGTTGGATCGGTGTTTCATCATCCATACCAATACGGCCCATCAGTGTTGAGATACGTTCACCCTGGAAGATACGCATCAGATCGTCTTCGGTTGAAACGTAGAACTGAGTCAGTCCTGGGTCACCTTGACGGCCACCACGCCCACGGAGCTGATTGTCGATACGGCGTGATTCGTGTCGTTCTGAACCAATCACGACGAGGCCACCAAGTTCTGTAACACCCTTACCAAGTTTGATGTCAGTACCACGACCGGCAATGTTTGTTGCAAGTGTAATTGCACCCTTTTCACCAGCTTTTTCGATAATTGCTGCTTCGCGTTCGTTGTTTTTAGCGTTCAAAATCTCAAACGGAACCTTTGATTTTTTCAACCAGTCGGCAATCAATTCGTTCTTGGCAATTGACGCAGATCCGACCAGGACAGGACGTCCTTCTTTGTGGTATTCCACGATCACATCAGCAATCGCCTTCAATTTCGCTTTTTCAGTACGGAAAATGAGGTCTTGTTGGTCATCACGCTGGATTGGTCGGTTTGAAGGAATCTGGACAACATCGAGGCTGTAGATCTGCTGGAATTCTTCGGCTTCGGTAAAGGCAGTACCGGTCATACCAGAAAGTTTCTTGTACAGGCGGAAATAGTTCTGGAATGAGACAGTCGCAAGTGTCATGCTTTCTTGCAGGACATCTACTTTTTCTTTTGCTTCGATTGCCTGGTGAAGACCTTCGTTATAACGTCGTCCTTGCATCAAACGTCCTGTAAATTCGTCGACGATAATCACTTCGCCGTCATTGCTGACCACGTAATCTTTGTCGCGCTTGAAAATAGTCTGGGCACGGAGAGCTTGGTCGAGGTGATAGACTGAACGAACATATTCAGGACTGTAGAGGTTTTTTACCCCAAGAAGACGTTGAATTTTATCAACACCATCATCAGTCAGGGCAACCATCTTTCGTTTTTCGTCGAGGGTGTAATCTTCAGGGACAAGTTTAGCTGCGATTTTTGCAAACTGAATGTAGCTTTCTGGGTTTTCGGCTGCAGGCGCACTAATAATAAGTGGTGTTCGAGCTTCGTCGATCAAAATTGAGTCGACCTCGTCAACGATCACATAATGCAGGTCGCGCTGACGAAGCAAATCAACTTCGTCGACCATGTTGTCGCGCAGATAATCGAATCCAAATTCGTTGTTTGTGCCATACGTAATGTCTGCAGCGTAGGCTTCTTTACGAGTCACCGGACGAAGGTGTGTCAGGCGTGGGTCATCGTGTGATGCATCAGCCGTGTAACTGGGGTCAAAAATAAACGAAGCATCATTGATAATAACGGCGGTCGAAAGACCAAGGAAGTGATACAACTCACCCATCCAGGCGGCGTCACGTTGCACAAGGTAGTCATTCACCGAGACAATGTGTACACCTTTGTCATCAAGCGCGTTAAGGTAGGCCGGAAGTGTCGCAACCAGTGTCTTACCTTCACCAGTTTTCATTTCGGCAACGCTGCCTTCGTGCAGCACCATTCCACCAATTAACTGGACATCAAAATGACGCATCCCAAGGATACGGTTACTTGCCTCGCGGACCAGCGCAAATGCATCAGGAAGAATTGATTCGAGAGACTCACCTTTTTTCTGAAGACGTTTCTTTAGGACTTCCGTTTGTTTCTTGAGGTCGGTCTTTGAGAGTTTTTTGTACTTCTCTTCGAGGCCATTAATCGTCACGACTTTTTTCTGCAGTCGCTTAATTGTTTTCGCTTGAGGATCACCAAATATCTTGGTGAGTGCACCTTGCCTACTAATCACTATCGTACCCCGCCTTTCAGGAAATTGTTCAGTCTATTTGCTTTAGGTATTATTATACGATTTTATGGGGTAGTTAACAAGGATTTTAGACAACAATTATGGGGTTATTTAGAGCTCTTCGGCAACTTGTGTGCGCTTGAATCGACTCAGAACTCGTCGATTTGCGACATGCGTAATCGTCTCTTGTTTGTATTTGCGCATTTGGTTCACAAGTTTGGCTTCGACAATGTCGATAGCGGCGAACATGTTCACGGTCGAGTCTTTCGCCGTGAGACGTTTATCGGGAACGTTGATGATAATTTCGGCTTCGTACTTGTTGCCGTGGTCACGGTTCACTTGTTTAAGTTTGACATCTGCGGTCACGCTTTTTCGAGCATGCCGTGGCAAGTACCTATCGAGTCGTGCGATTTTTCGCATGACATATTTTCGGATTTGGTCACCTGCAACGTATTTTACGCCGGTGATGTCTACTGATGCTATCATCTTGCCCTCCGTTTCCGTCAGTTGTTGATAGTTTTATTATACTCCCCTGCACCTGAGAATATGCCAATAAGTCAGTAGGAAGAACTGGCTGCATTCGCCCTATGAAACGGCTTCGCGCCGGGTCTTTCTCTGTTTCAGTACCGGGAAAGATCTCGGGCTGCAAATGTTTCACGAATTAGATACAGACGCCTCCCTCAAACCTAAGCATCTATGCTCTGGTTGCAACGATCATAATCCATGTTGCGCTTGGACTATCCGTCTCGTCTATCCACGCATCGATATTCACAAATCCAGTATCGGAAAGAAGTTTCACAACGTCGTCTTTACGCCAATAATTAAAGAAGCGTGGCGCCATGTTTTTATTGGTCTGCCAAGCAGTCCCTTCGCCCTGCTTTAGCGTCAATGCAAATGTTCCGTTTGGGTTTAATGCATTGTATATTTTATTCGTAGCCTCTTTTGTTTGTTTATCATTGAGGTGGAGTAACACCGCATTCGCAATAATTAGATCATACGAGTGAGGAATTTCATCGGTCACAATATTAAGCAAGTGAGAGGTCGGATCTTTTTTGATCAGAATATCAACGAAGCCCTTAGTGGCGTCGGTCTTCTCAACACGGAGACCTTTCTCTTCGATGTAGGTAGCATCACGACCATAAGCTGATCCAATTTCAAGAATCATAGAGTCCTTATCAAGTGATTTAATGGCTTTATCCATCCAACCTTCAACAACAGCACCTCTTTTATTCGGTGTGTTTTGAATATATTGATCAATGCTTACTTCGTATGCTTTGATAGTGTCTTTATTTGTGTCCTCCATAAAGCTAAAGGATTTCGCGGCCACCCATGTAAGGCTGCAAAACAGCAGGAACACGGAGTGTGCCGTCTGGGTTTTGGTAGTGTTCGATAATGGCGACGAGTGAGCGTGCCAGTGAAACAGCTGTTCCGTTGAGGGTGTGAAGTGTTTCGACATTCCCCGTTTCGCTGCGGCGAACGCGGATATTGAGGTTGCGTGCTTGGAAGTCAGTACAGTTCGATGCACTGGTGAGTTCGCGGTACATGTCGTCGACTGGTGACCAATATTCAAGGTCGTATTTTTTGCTAGCTGGTGCACCGAGGTCGCCGCTGGCGATGTTGATGATGTGATATGGAATACCGATTGCTTGCCAGATCTCTTCTTCGATGGCCAGAATTTTTTCGTGGACTTCGAGGCTCTGATCGGGTGTCGTGAAGGCGTACATTTCAAGTTTATTGAATTGGTGAACGCGGAAAAGGCCACGGGCGTGCTTGCCGTATGTTCCCGCCTCTTTACGAAATGACGGACTATAGCCAACGTAGAATAATGGCAATGCGGCCTCATCAATAATTTCGTCGGCGTGGTAGCCAGTAATTGGAATTTCAGCAGTCGCAATCAGTGTCAGATCTTCACCTTCAATAAAGTACTCATCACTCTGGTCGCTACTTCGTGGCGTAAACCCAGTGCCAGTTGCTGTCTTTGTGTTCACCAGGGCGGGTACGGTCATGTAGGTAAAGCCTTTTGTCAGCACAAGGTGCAAGGCAAACTGCGTAATGGCATTTTCAAGGAGCGCAAGATCACCCTTTAGGTAGTAGAACTTTGCACCGGCTACTTTTGCACCACGTTCAAAATCAACCCAGTCGCGTTTGACGGCGAAATCGAGGTGATCAATCGCACCGGATGTTTTTTCACCCCATGTCTTGATTTCAACGCTGTCCTCTTCCCCGCCAACCGGAACATCAGGTTGCATCGTGTTTGGGATTTGCCACAGGATATCTTGGTAAGCTTTTGTTGCCGCCAAGGCCGCTTCATCATTTTGCTGAATCTCATCACGAATGGCACGGCCACGTTCGATGACTTCGTCTGAAGGCCGACCGCCGCTTTGGTTCGCAGACAAACTATTCTTCTCTTCACGCAGTGCGTCCTGCTTTTGACCAAGTTCAACTGATATTGCGTACAGCTCTAAAAGCTCAGCAATATTGACCGTATAGCCCTTTTTCTTGGCGTGGTCTTGGACAAGTTCGGGATTCTCTTTAATAAAGCGGATGTCTAACATATATGCCTATTGTAACAGATCCCTACTCAGTACGAAGTGCTTCGATTGGGTCGAGTTTTGATGCTTTGCGTGCAGGGAAATAACCAGCCAACATCGCGATCAACATCAGCCCGATAATCATAATAACGACAGGAATCGGTTGGAAGATCAGAAGGTAGGTTCCATCACCTAGATCAAGTGCTTTTGTAATGACTGGATTAAGCAGTGTTCCAGTAACGACGGCAATAACCGCACCGATAGTACCACCTAGGAACCCGATCCATGCAGCTTCGAATTGAAACAAACGACTGACGTGACGACCGCGCATACCGAGTGCTTTCATCAGACCAATTTCGCGGGTTCGTTCAAGGACAGAGATGTACTGTGTGTTAACGATACCAAAGACGCTGGCAATCAAGGCAATCACCCCAAAGCCTAGGACAATACCTTGCAGCGTATTCACGATGGTAAAGATCAAGCTTTGGAGATCCTTTGCGGTTTGCGAGGCATAGCCTTCAGATTCAAGATCAGCTTTTACCTTAGCAGGATCAACACCCGGTTTCGCGAGCATCGTGACACCGACGTACTTCTGATATGCGTCTGTGCCTTGGGTCGTATATTCAGCAAAATGTCGAGCCTGCGTTGTCGAAATCTGGAATGCGTTACTTCCATTTAGCGCCGTGGCTGACTGTTTCGTCAAAGCAACAATTTTCAGTGTAACGTCCTCCGTCTTTGGTTGCGTCAAAGCAATCACCGCCGCTTGGCCACCAAGCGCAAAGGCCGAGGTAACTTGCTCGGCAGTTGGTTGCACTGAGGCTGCAGCAATTGTCATCACGATATGCTTGCCGATGAGATCCTGCGCGTTGGTAACGACTTTTTGAGCGATGAGCGTGTCAGCAAATGAACTTGGAAGAGCGACCTCATCGGTCCCCAACTGGGTACCGAGTTTTGGTAAGGTACCGTAGACGGCATCATTAATAATCGTCGTATCGTACGAAGAAACATCGGCTGAGAACTTCTGATCGCTGCCTTCGAATGTGACATACTTCGCTTTTGGACTATAGATCGGTGTCACATTCTCAACGTCGGTACGAGCAGTCAACTTATCGATATCTGCCTGAGTCATTTCCTTAATCGTGATGCCGCGTGCAGTTGTGCCAGAGTTCGTGTCATAGGTCGTCAGGCCTGTCGAACTCCCAGCCTGAAACAATGTTTTGTCTTTTACGACAAACAGTACTTGTGGGTTCACATTTGAACCAATTAGCTTATCAGCATATTGACGAGCACCCTCACCCGCTGCGAGTGAAATCGCAATCGTGAATGCGCCAACCGCGATCGCCAGACTCGTTAAAATGGTTCGCGTCTTTGCATTACCAAGACTCCGTCCGGCACGTCGGATAATATCGAGTGTTTTCATTATTTTTCGCCTCCGACGATATGGTCAATTTTGCCGTCTTTCACATAAATTTTCATGTCACATTTTGCAGCTAACTCCTCGTCGTGCGTCACGATAACAAGCGTACTACCACCGACTTTATTCAGCTTAAATAGCATCGCTTCGATCGTTTCACCAGTTTGTGTGTCGAGGTTACCCGTTGGCTCGTCAGCAAAGATGATACGTGGAGTATTTACAATCGCCCGTGCAATAGCCAGGCGTTGTTTTTGGCCACCGGAAAGGTTACCTGCTTTTTGCTTTACCTTTTCCGATAATTCAACCGTCGCAAGTGCCTCGTTGACACGGCGTTTTCGTTCATCTGCCGAGATATTTGCAATCTCCAAAGGTAGCGCAACGTTTTCGAAAGCAGTTTCGTTTGCTTGGACAAAAAATGCCTGGAAGATAAAGCCAATCTTTTCAGAACGGAAAATATCAACCGCCTTAGATTTTAATTTTAAAATATCAACACCATCGACGATGATCTGACCCTTTTCAGGACGATCAAGCCCGCTCATAGCGTGCATTAAGGTTGATTTACCGGAACCAGATTTTCCGACAATCGCGACGCTCGCGCCGTCAGGAATATCAAAACTAATATCGTCGAGTGCCACAAAGGCATTCTGCTTCTTTCCGTACGTTTTCGTGACACCCTTAATTTCAATCATATACCTCCACTATAGCCTAAAACCCCACTAAACGTTAGCGGGGTTTTATAGATGAAGAATTAATCAAATTTAATGCCGGGGTAGATATACTTCGTTGTCTCATCAATCTCATGCTTTAGGTGCGGGAATGGTGTTCCTTCACGCGCTGACACACCCTCAAGACTCCAGAAAACTCTTTCGCTATAGCCTAGCCCGCATGCCGGTGGCATACCGTACTCCAATGCTTCAACAAAATCGATATCGAGCATTTGAGCTTCATCGTCACCTTCATCTCGCAGTTTTTGCTGCTCAACAAAACGATTCAACTGATCAATCGGGTCATTTAACTCGCTAAATGCTTTACACATTTCGCTTCCGCCAAATACAAGATTAAATTGTTCAGTAAGTCTTGTGTCTTGCGGATTCGTCTTTGCAAGTGGTTGCATAAAAACGGGAATATCAACAAGGAAGACTGGTCCAGCAATAGTCTTCCGGTACTTTTTCCAAAGTTTATCAAGGCTACGAAGCCTATTGTCAGACTTCTCAACTTCGAGCTTTTCTTCTTTTAGTTTCGCTTGAATTTCTTCAATCGTTGAGTCGAAGACGTCGATGCCATACTGTGTCTTTAATACGTCCAAGAAACTAATTTTTTCGAAATGTTCACCGTCTTTACCGAAATCAACTTTTTTACCATCAGCGAGAGTAAACTGTCGAGTTCCCCATGTTTTGTCAGCAATGTAACGAATCATATCTTCAGTGAGACGCATTCCCATCTCCCAGTCGGCTGATGCCCAGTACCATTCCATCGCCATGTGTTCTGGAAGGTGTTCATCGCTGTAGTTCTCGTTTCGAAAACGAGGACCTATCTCGAACACTTTCTCAAATCCGGCGACAAGCAATCTTTTCAAAGGTAGCTCGTGGCTAATACGTAGATAGAAGTCTTGATCGAGTGCATCCATATGAGTTACGAAGGGGGCTGCATCTGCACCACCCGCCGTTCCTTCGAGAACGTTATTATTAACCTCAATAAATCCCTGCGAAATAAGAAAATCACGGGTTGCTTGCCAAAAATGTGAGCGACGTACAAAGCGATCGCGCACCTCGAGGTTGACGTTCATATCAACATAACGACGTCGTAGCCGCTCCTCTTTATCAGTAAAGCTCTCGTGATCAAGTGGCATAGGTCGAAGTGATTTTGTAATAAGTTTCAAACGAGAAAGTTCAAGTGATATCTCTCCAGTTTTGGTTTTGATTACCGTTCCCGTGACTTCAATAAAATCACCTGTATCGAGTAAGTTTAGGTCCCTGATGCCGATTAATCCCTGTGTAGGATCAGACTGTTGAAGAGTTTGCTCTTGCAAAAATAACTGCACTGATCCAGAAAAATCTCGAACTACAATAAAGGCGATTTTGCCGAATTTTCTAATCGATTTTATGCGGCCAAAAATCGTTTCCGTTTTCCCGTCATATGCATCGAAGTCAGCCAGTATTTCACTTGCGTTTACGGTATGTTCGGCTTTTGCTGGATACGGGTCATATCCAAGACTACGTAGTTTTTCTAATTTTCTAATTCGCTCATCACGAAATTCTTTAAGTGTTGCCATATTGACAGTATATCAGAGATAGTCGCTACCTAAAGAGGTAATGCGGATGATGTTAATGGAAAGGCCATAACATCACTCGTTCGATTTACATCAAGTAACACTGCAAGTACCCTATTTATGTTAAAACCAAGACCTGACATCGGTGGGCATCCATAACTCAGGGCTGACAATAAATCATCGTGTTTGAAAGAATGCGATGCATTATGACTCCTGTCATCCTGTGACTGGAATTTATTCAATTGTTCTTCATAGTCATTTGCTTCCTCCACAACCTCAAAAAGTCGCTGCCCCCTAAAGAATCCATACCCCCTGTCGGCTTCGCCACTACCATCAGGAATTGCTTTGGCAAGCGGTGATATGACTGCTGGAAATCTACCCACAAATGTCGGGACATCAAACTTTTTTGCCAACGTCCTTTTGATAACTTCGTAGCCAAATTTTGCACTTTCATATTCATCATTTTTTTCACTGGTATAGTCGTATCCCTCCTTTTTGGCGAGTTCACGAATCGTATCAACATCTTGCGTCCGAATATCAACTTTAAAGTAATCCTCAAGTACACCCCAAAAAGTAACAACATCAATTGGCTTCGATAACTCGTCCCTTGCCTCGGTATTAACTAGTTCATCGGGTAACTTAGCGCACAATTCTAAAATCAGTTTTTGAATAAGGTCGAGCATTTGCTCACTTTTAGCATATGCCCATGTTGCTTCGAGCATACTAAATTCAATCAGTGCAGGTGACTCATTACGAAAACAATCACCAACTTGAAATACTTTCTCAAAGCCCGCAACAACGAGTTGCTTCAGGTAGTCTTCTAACGTGCCTCTCAGGTACAGGCTTTTATCTAGCGTTCTACTTTTTGTTTCAAAAACATCCGCAGTACCCGCAAACCTTGAGTAAGAAACGACTGGAGTGTCTACCTCCAGGAAATCATTTTGTTTAAAGTGATCACGGATTATGCCAATGAATAGAGATCTCGCAACAACCATTTTCTTTAAATCATCATTTACCATCAGGTTCAAGGCTCGATGACCATGTATATCAAAGCCTGGCGTCGACACACTCCTTATCGCGTTGAATACCTCGTTATTGCTTTTGGATAACACCTCGAGAGTTATACTTTGAATAGAAAGTCGACCTGCCTGCGTTGTCACGACATCTCCTGAAGTCAAAACAATATCCCCGACTGATGGAATGGGTAGGTTTTGACCGACAGGGATAATCAATTGTATCTTTCCTGACATATCCACAAGGTCGCAGAAACTGTAGTTCTTCATCTTTCTCACAGACATAATACGACCAGCAACTGTTGCAGTCTTGGAACTTATATTTATGTCAGCTACAATATCTCTTATTTCCACAGTTTACTCACCTATATTAGCTTTCAGTGCATTATATATTTTGTTTCTTAATTTTAAGTATATAGCACTATCGTTTCTATGTTTATCGTTAACTCTTTGATCTAGGATGATTTCCATAGGGCTTTTGGAGACGACTAGTACTCTACCTGCAAGATCCAGTGCTTCGTCTATATCATGAGTGACATAAACGATAGTCGTAGCTCTTTTATCACACAAATCTTTGAGTAGTTCCCTTGTTTTTTGAGCTGTAAGCGCATCTAGCGAAGCGAGTGGCTCATCCATTAAAATAATGTCGGGGTCACCCACCAGTGCCCTCGCAATACCCACTCTTTGCTTCATTCCGCCACTCAGTGAATACGGATAAACCTCGAGCTGCTCATAAAGACCAACATCTTTTGCAATGGCACTCACTCGATCATTGCTTTCGGCTTCAGTTAATTTTAATGATGCCAGTCCAAATACTATATTTTGACGAACAGTCTTCCATGGGAATATATTGTGTCCTTGAAAGACATAGCTTAATTTATATGGTGAGTCTTTTAATTTGTATCCATCGATTTTCACTTCTCCACTTTTGTAATCGTAAAAGCCGGCAATAACGTTTAGAAGGGTTGTTTTACCACAACCTGAAGGTCCCAAAATACAAGTGAATTCATCCTTCTTAAAGGAAATATTTAAGTTTTCTGTGATAACGACTTTCTTTTTTTGCGTGCCAATATCAATACAGACATCCTTGAATGCGATCATGTTAATCTGACTCCCATCGAGCTACTTTTTTTACGAGTAAAAACAAGAGTTGATCCATGACGAGAGCTATAACACCTAGCAAAAGAATCATTCCAACCATAGCATCCGTTTGAAATAGTTGATGACTATATACGATCCGGAAACCTATTCCTGAAGAGGAAGCAAACATTTCAGCTGCGGCCAGCGCGAATAAACCGGTTGCAACTGCTATTCTCAAACCGCTGAGTATATACGGTAACGAAAACGGAATCCACACATCTATCACTCGCTTTATACCTCTCACTTTGAATACGTCAGCAGCCCAAATATATTCTTTAGGAACTTGTTGTATACCCGCTTGTGTGCTTAACCATACAGGGAAGAAACACGCCCAAGCAACAAGACCAACCTTTCCAATATCACTAATTCCGAACAATACTAAAACAAATGGTATTAATGCTACAGGGGGTATTGAGCGAAGGTAATGAAATAAAGGATTCACCGATAATTGAACATCTTTTGATATTCCTGTTATAACTCCTGCGACGATTCCAACAAAACCACCTATAAAAAATCCAGGCAGATACCTTTGCAGACTACTCATGAGGTCTGATTGCAATATACCCTCATGCCACAATTTTACGAGTGCCATGATCGACTGTGTTGGTGGAGGTAGTAAAAACGTATTATAGGCCCCTGTCCTTGCGAGAATTTCCCATAAAATGGCAAGCACTACAAAAATCGCTGCGGCAATAGCAAAGTTTTTGATCCTCAAGACCTAAAGCTTCCCCCGACAAGACTACTGTCTACTTTCAGCAAGAAGCTTGAGTTCACTAAATCGACGCCTTTTCTTGTAGACGGATTACCTTCAGTTGATTTGATCCAAGTTGCTTCGTTATTAATAATACTCAGAAGTTGATCATCCAACTCGACTTTATAGGTATATTCACCCCATAGACCATCCAGAGCAGCCTGAGACATTCCCGTCTTTTCCATAACTATTTTCTTAGCGTCTGTAGGATTAGACTTTATGTAATCTTCCGCTTTCACGAAACCTTTAATAATTTCCTTAACGATTTCTGGGTTTTTCTGCGAATAGTCATCATTCATGACAACCGTGTGTCGTCCAGTGTACAACTCCGTAGGCCAGCTTTTTGCAAGATTTGGAATTTTAGAAACCGCGTTGTAGTTATATGGTTCCCATGCAAACATCACGTCGACATCTCCCTGAACAAAGGCTTGGGATAATGAGCCAGCATCAAGTGGCACAATAGTAACGTCGCTTGGTTTTAGTCCATTTGCATCCAGCCATCGGTACATATAATAATCTGAGTTTGTTCCAGCAACTGTACCAATTTTCTTACCTTTTACGTCTGAAGGCTTTGAAATTCGATCTGTTCTTACTGTCATTTTTGCCTCTTTGTGCTCAGTAACAGTTGTAACGATGTTAATGTTCGAACCTGCAAGATATGCTCGTAACGGAGGTGTCTCAGAAACGGACATAACATCAGCATTGTTAGATAGCAAAGCATCGAGTGCCTTACGCCCAGAATCAAAGTCCGTAACCTTCATATCAATGCCTTCATCAGCCCAAAAACCCTTAGATGCAGCAACATACACTGGAGCAGCTGCAATTGTAAGTGGTGCTGCGTATCGCACAGTAACCGTTGTTTTTGGCTTTTGAGAAGCGTCATTTATCGAAAAATATATCGCCAGAATTACCCCCACAATGACTAATACTGCGACAATAATTCCAATCACTACCTTGTTGCGACGTATCATAACACTCCCCCTTGATGATTTTGCCTTACTATATATCAAAGTATTTTTAAAGTAAATGTAAGAATCTATCTGTTAAAAATGAGTATATAGAATAGAGGTGCAATCTTATTTAATTTCAGCAATTTTGTACGTCACACTACCCTTAGGAGTAGTAATCGTTGCGTCGTCACCGACTTTTCGTCCAAATAACGCAAGACCGATTGGAGATTCGTTGCTGATCTTACCTTCGAGAGGGTTTGCTTCAACAGGACCAACGATTGTATACGTCACTGTTTTGCCATCAGTTGTCAGATCAACTTTGCTTCCAAGGTCGATAATCTTTTTGTTACCACCCTTGATAATGTCGGCATTGTTAATAATGTCTTCAATTTCAGCGATACGAGTCTCAAGAAGACCCTGTTCTTCACGAGCAGCGTCGTATTCGGCATTTTCGCTGAGGTCACCAAAGTCACGAGCTTCGGCAATCTTGTCAGCGACGTCGCCACGACGTGCTTTTAAAGAGGTCAGCTCGATCTCGAGCTCATTCTTTCCTTCGGCAGTGATTTGATAATGTTTCTTCATAATTTCTCTTTCTTGAAATAGGAGCGCTGCCAGTCAAAAATATTTTTTTTGAAGGCGCCCTACACCACATATAGCGTAGGACGCCTGCTTTGCATCTCTATTTAGCTTAGTTTATCAAGCAGATCTTTACCTGTCAATAGTTCTGTTTCGCTCGTTTCACGGCGTGTAAATTCAAATTTCTGGTCAGCAATGAGTCTTTCGCTCACAGTGACACGATATGGGATTCCTAGAAGTTCAGCATCTGCGAACTTTGCACCTGGGCGCTCATTACGGTCATCGTATAATACTTCGATTCCTTTTGAGGTCAATTCATCATACAGCGCATCAGCTTCAGTTGCAACATCTCCGATACTGACGAGGTAGACTTTGAACGGTGCAACGCTTTCAGGCCAGACAATTCCTTTGTCATCAGCGAACTTTTCAACGATCACACCCATGACCCGTGTAATGCCGATACCGTACGAACCAAGGAAAATAGGGACTTTCTTGTCGTTTTCGTCGGTGTAATAGATACCCATTTGTTCAGACTTTTCAGTACCAAAGTTAAAGATATTCCCTACTTCGGCACTTTTTGTCTCTGTTAGCTCATCACGAGTCACCCCAAGTACAGACAGTGTCTCATCATTCAACACTTCTTCGTTAACGGCAATCCCCTTTTCACGGTTCACATAGATAACGTCTTCACCGGCTTCACAGATTGTCTGAAATTCATGGCTAAACTGCGTAAAAGCGCCACCGCTCGCGAACGTAACGTAGGTATCTTCACCCAAACCAAGGCGGTCATAAACTTTCTTGTAAGCTGCGATTGTCGCCTGGTAGAAGGTTTCATGTTGATCGGCATCAGTACTAAGCGAATACATATCTTTCATCACAAACTCTCGTCCGCGCATAATGCCACTCTTTGCACGTACTTCGTTACGAAGCTTCGTCTGGAACTGATAGACATTGGCAGGAAGGTCTTTGTAACTCTTGATGTAGTTTTTCATCATCGTCATGATTGCTTCTTCGTGTGACCAAGCCAAGCCGACTTCGGTATCATCTTTTAACTTTGTCTTGAACCAAATATCAACAACACTGTCATCCCAACGAGTCGTAATTTCCCAGTCCTCTTTTGGCTGAAGGTTGGTCATGATCAATTCCTGACCACCGATAGCATTCATTTCTTCGCGAACAATTTTTTTAATATTTTCAACGACACGAAGGCCGAGCGGTGTGTATGCATACACACCCGCCATTACTTTATAAATATACCCTGCGCGAATTAAAAGCTGCGCGTTCTTGGCAACTTCATCAGCTGGCGCGTTCTTGCTTGTCTTTGTAAATAATTGTGTAACTCTCATAATCTTCTCTCTACTTTAATTTAAAGGAGTGGATTAATAAAGAGGAAGTAGAACGCAATGCCGTTTTTAATCATGTGTAACACGATAGATGGCCACAGGCGACCAGTCTGAATACGCAGCAAACATAGCACGATACTGAGAGCAAATACGTCGACGCTGACGTTCCAGGCGAAGTGCACCAGACCAAACAAAAGACTGGTGATAAGGATAGCTGCCCAGACAGGAACGTATTTGCGGAGCTTTCCTAACAGATACCCACGGAACAAAATCTCTTCTGAAACAGGTGCCACGATCACCAGTGTCAGAAATGCCAAGAGATACTCATAGCCATGGCTCAGACCCGCGAAACCAGTGTCCTGTACTTGATCAACGTTATAAAACGGAAAGTGTGATGCAATTAACGTCAGGAAAAACGACAAAAGAATATAGACAATAAACCCGGCCGGTGCCAGCAGCAAGTCCGTCCACGTCATATGAGAATCGAGACCAACCTCTTGTTTTGATGTCCGATATTTCTTTATGAGCCACGGCAAGCCGACGACGATGCCCAGTGATAACAGGTAAATGACCAGCGAACCGATAGTCTGAATCGTTGGTTCATCAATGTTTTTTAAAGGAATTTTCAAGAAGTTTAACAGATACAGCAGCAGTCCGACAATCACCTGTGCCACCATAAATCCAACAAAGACCCATGCAGGTAGCGCGAGCGCCATCCATGGTTTAAAGCCTTCTGGCTTTACGAAGATTTTACTTAAAGAGTTTCGTGACATCACCAATAGTCACCACTACGATTAATATCATCAGCGCCGAGAAGCCAATTGCTTGAATCTTTTCTTCACGCTCTTTGGTCAACTTTTTCTTTCGAATCTTGTACAGAGCCGTGACGAACCAGCGTCCGCCATCAAGTGCTGGAATCGGCAGAATGTTCATAACGGCAAGTGTTAATGAGATGATTGCCGCCAGGAATAATACCTCGATTGGACCAGCTTTACTGGCTGCTGGGAAGATCGTTCCGAGGATACCAATTGGACCAGCCACACTGTCCCCCACTGCGGCAAGATTCGTGCTGGCATCTTTACGTGTTGTTTGGTCAGGACTCAGTTGCCCAACAAGCCCAGAAACAAGGTTCCCGACAAGCTGTCCCAAGCCTTGAATTGTCACCCAGGTGAACTGCCCGGTTGTCACAATGCCAACGATTGGCGCAGACCATGTGGCACGAATTGATTGCTGCTGTGTCAAAGTTGACCCAAAGACTGCGGCATCTGCATCGCGAAGTGTTACATTAGCTGTTTCGTTCTTACCATCACGAACATACTGAATAGCAACAGTCTTGCCTCTATCCTGTTTGGTCAGTGTAATAAATTCATCCGTCGAATCGATCGGTTCACCGTTTACGGTCGTAATTTTATCGCCACTCTTCAGGCCTGCTTTTGCTGCCGGGTAATCTTTCACTAGTGACGAAAGCGCCACAGGCTGCGTTACCTGATGCGTATCAGCCGGTACCACGAACTGATTTGGGATAATCTTTGGCAACCCTACTAAGGCCAATACCGTCAGCAGGAAGGCGGCGACAATCCAGTTAACCAGCACACCGGCAAGCAGAATCTTGGTCTTTTGCCAAAACGTTGCTGCACCGTAGTCACCTTTTTTATTCGCAGAATCATGCTCACCTTGCAGTTTGACAAAGCCACCAAGCGGCAGCCAGTTCAAACTAAAAATAACGCCGTTCTTGAGCTTTTTGCTCCAGGCACGTGGCGGAAAGCCAATGCCAAATTCTTCCAAAACAACACCATTTCGCATTGCAACGATGCCGTGTCCAAGCTCATGTACTGCCACCAAAATAACAAGTACGATAATTCCAATGATAATGCCTACTATTAAATCCATGTGTGTTTAGCCCCTCATTATGATCATTTATGATCCGAAGCGTCGTTGTCGACGCGAATATTCCTTTATTATAGCGGTGACATCGTCTTTTGTCATTTCTGGCCACATCTTATCGAGAAAAATTATTTCACTATACGCCGCGCGCCATAACATAAAGTTACTGAGTCGCTTTTCACCACTGGTACGAACCAGCAAATCCATTGGCGGGACATCAGGAAGGTACAAATTTTCAGCGATCAGTTCCGCAGTAATATCGTCTTCTTTGACGCCGGCATGAACAATTTTTTTGACCGCGTCGACAATTTCCTGCTGGCCGCCGTAGTTAAAACAGAGGGCAAAGACACCACCAGTATTGTCTTTAGTTGCTTCTTCAGCCGCAGCCATTGCCTTTACGATCTTGGGATCGACACCAACGCGCGATCCAATAATGCGCAGTTGCACATTGTATTTGTTAAATAACGGTACGTCCGACGTCACGACTTTTAAGGTCAGCCCCATCAAGCGTTTCACTTCATCGACACTTCGTTTCCAGTTCTCGGTTGAGAATACGTATGCTGACATATATTCAGCACCCGCTTCAAGCGTCGCAATACCGACGTCTTTGAGGGCATTGTACCCCGCAAGGTGTCCTTCATAGAACGGCAAACCGTGTTTTTTAGCCCACCTCCGATTACCATCGACAATATACCCAACGTGCCTCGGAATAGCTGGAGCGTCGTTCAAATCAGTTAGAAGTACATCCTCTCTATCTTGTGGCATTAGAGAGTAAGAATATCCTTCTCTTTTTCCTTGAATACTGCGTCAAGTTTGGCGTTAGAGCTGGCAACACTGGCATCGATAGATTTTTCGATATCCTTCATGTCGTCTTCGGACACTTCTTTTGCTTCTTTTTTGCGTTTTGCCTCTTTCAGAGCGTCCTGGCGAACGTTTCGAAGCTGAATACGAGCTTCTTCAACCTTTTCGCTCGTTTGCTTTACCAGAAGCTTACGACGCTCTTCAGTCAGTGGTGGAATTGAAACACGAATCACTCGCCCATCGTCACTTGGGTTCAGTCCCAATGCTTGATCCTGACGGATACCAGCAGCGATGATCTGGATGTTACTTGGGTCAAATGGAGTGACCGTCAGTTGTTGCGGTTCAGGTGCAACCACATTCGCAACCTGGTTCAGTGGCATCCGTTGGCCATAGACTTCAACTTGGATGCTATCGAGCATACTTGGGTGCGCGCGTCCGGTACGGACTTTTTTTAGTTCATCTTCAAAGTGTGCAACGGCTGCACTCATTCGGTCTTCATAGGGTTTCGTGTCAAACATATATCCTCAGTATAGCAAAAGAACTCCTCAGTTAAGAGGAGTTCTTTTATACGTAGTGACGCGAGAAGCGTCCTTTAGACTCTTGAATTAGTCGTTAACGCCAAGTTCGATTCGCTTAAAGCGACGAACGATGATGTTTTCACCAACTTGTCCGATAGTTTGCTTGAGGTAGGTACCGACAGTCATAGAATCGTCCATGATGTACTGTTGGTTCAAAAGTACCTTTTCGGCAAAGTACTTCTTGACCTGACCATCAATAATCTTTTCAGCGATATCGGCTGGCTTGCCCTTTGTAGATCCACTGTCTTCAGCTTCGGTGCGAACACGTGCAACTTCTTCAGCTGGAATTTCGTCTTCAGAAACGTAGACAGGTGACATAGAGGCAACCTGCAACGAAATCATGTGAGCGAACTCTTTAAATCCGTCAGTACGTGCAACAAAGTCTGTTTCACAGTTTACTTCGACGAGAACGCCGATACGACCACCGTGAACGTAACTGTCAATCACACCTTCAAGTGCTTCACGGTCAGCTTTCTTTTCAGCCTTTGTGAGGCCTTTTTTGCGCATTTCTTCAAGTGCCTTATCGAAGTCACCGTCAGCAGCAACCAGTGCTACTTTTGCGTCAGTTAAACCAACGCCGGTCAATTCTTTTAGTTTCTTGATGTCGTCAATAGATACGGCCATAATTTATTCTTTGTCCTCATCCTTCTCGGCTTCAGCGACAACTGGTTTCGCTTTGCTTTGTCCTTCGATGATTGCTTGGCTGACGTAGTCAAGCAAAAGGTGTACACCCTTGATCGCGTCGTCGTTTGCTGGAATCACGTAATCAACAAGTGTTGGGTCTGCGTTTGTGTCAACAACGGCAACGACTGGTACGTCAATTGTCTTTGCTTCTTTAATCGCATTGATATCACCTAAAACATCGATGATAAAGACTGCGCCTGGCTTGCCGTTAAGGTTCTTGATACCACCGTACTTTAGTTCAAGTTCGTCGATTTCTTCTTGGAAACGTTGGATTTCGAGCTTGTTATACTTCTTTTCAAGTTCACCGGATGCCATTCGCTTTTCAAGATCTTTAAGTTTCTTGATCTGCGCGCTGATAGTACCGACGTTTGTCAGTGTTCCACCGAGCCATCGGTTTACCATGTATGGTTGGTTCAATGCGACTGCTGCGGCTTTGACTGCGTCCTTTGTGTGCTTTTTTGTTGCAACGAAAAGGATTGATTTGCCACTAGCGGCGACCTTAGTTAAGAAAGGAAGTGCGACTTCGAGGCCTTCAACAGTTTTGTTGAGGTCAATGATGTGGTTATCCTGACGTTTGCTGTGAATGTACGGCGCCATTTTAGGGTGCCAACGGCTTGTTTTGTGTCCAAAGTGGACACCGGCTTCAAGCAACGCCTTAATATCGACAGATACTGCCATAATTGTTGAACTCCTTGTTCCTCACCTTCTGCCCTGACAATGAATGCTAGGAGTTATGCAGAAGGTTGTGTCATTAAATATTTGTTACTAAGAAAGTATACCCCATATAGAGGCATATTTCAAGGGGTTAGCGGTGATAGCTAGCCTATTTAGAAATTTTTAGAAATTGAAGAGGGGTGCCTCTCTGATCCTTTCGGACCGGAGAGACACCCCTTGGTGGCAGCCGAGGCTGCCGGGAACTTCATGATCAGGGTGCGACCGGGACGCCGTACTGACGGCACAGGCCATCGAATCCGCCGGGGAACGCAGCGCTTTTGGCGCTGAGGAACCACTCGCCATTGCGCTTGCTGAGTTCGGCGAACGTGACGACGGTCTCGAGGGCCGCCTCCATGTCGAGCTCGTACTTGGCGAGTTCGGTGCCGTTGTCGTCGAGCGCACGGATGTACGAGTCGTCGACCTGGCCGAAGTTCTGACCACGCTCCTTGCCCTCGTAGATCGTGACCGCGAACACGATCTTGGCGACCTCCGCGGGCATGATATCCAGGTCCAGGACGATCACCTCGTCGTCGCCGTCGCCGGCGCCGGTGAGGTTGTCACCCATGTGGGTGATCTCGCGGTTGGGCGAGAACATCTTGAACTTCGCCTCTTCGGTGGCCGTCGCCGGAGCGGTCATCTCGCGGAGCCGGGAGCCCCAGAAGACGAACCAGTCCTCGGTGACGATCTGACCGTTGGAGTCGAGCCCGAAGGCCGAAGCGTCGAGGTCGTACGGCTTGCCGCTGGTCTGGCTGGGCTTTTCCTTCCAGCCGAGACCGATGGTCAGCTTGTGCAGCGTGTTGCCACTGTCTGCGGACTGCTTGGTCAGGCTGATGTTTCCGCCCTTTGTGAGTGAAACGGTCATTTGCTTCTCTTTTCTTTCTTGGATGGAGATGATTCTCCGGTAGATCCCAGTCCCAGGAATTGAGATGGGGGTATTGCAGAATCGCGAACGTTACTCAGTATTGGCCAAGTAGGTCCGCAATGCGAGTCAGCTTACCCGTTCGACGTAGTTGCACGTTAAAACGGCCGGACGCATCCAAAGATGTGTAGTACGCGACCAAGTCGCCGGGCGAAAAAGACATAGCCCCAAGCGTAAACGCGCGCCTCACCATAAATTGGGAAGGCCACGGCATACTCGAGTATCCGAAATTTGTCCGACGACGAATGACGCGTGTCGCAAGCAGTTGCTGTACTTTTTCAGCAAGCTGAAGAGTTGCAGCAGGGTCATTCAGAGAAGTCCAAAAACTAGTCAGTTCCTGAAGCGCCTCATTACTCCCCTGTTTCGTTGCTTTTTGACGAGGATCGGTCAGGACCCAAGGGTCCGAAATCGACAGCTCCGAAAGCGTTGGTTTCTGCTTCAACAGCGCCGAGTAATCCGAACTATGAAAGTACGGAGCCCAGAGCTGCTGCAACAGCATGTACAGTTCTTTGACGTACACTGCGGCGTCTCGAGCAAGCTCGAGTTTATTATTCGACAGTCGAGTGGTATACCACTCATTCTGCAGAAGCCGAAATGCCTCGATCTTCGCACGCACAGGGCGTACATCTGATTCGATAAATGCAGTGAACCGCTCGGGTCGTTGTTCCGCCATCACCGAAGTGATCGTAGAAACAACCCTTGTAACGATAGCTTCGTATGCGCCCCAGGCGCCATCGACTTGTCGTTCGTTCAGCAAATAGTCTTCAAGTGTATCGGCCGAGAGCAAACGGACTTTACCGCCGTCTCGTAGATTCACTTGAGCCTGCACAGCCTGCTGGGTGATCTTCCGTGCTTTATCGCACAGCGCATCACCAAAAGCATAAACATCCTTGGGCAGTGTCGGGGCATCGCGGTGCGTCACCACGACTCCGTCCAAGTAAGCAGTCGCCATCTCCCAGCGAAGTTCAGCGAGCAGCTGGGCGTACAGTACTGTCGTAAGTGGCAGTTCTGTCAGCACCAACGGCTTCGCATTCGCAGAGAATTCAGTGATGGTCTCGTTGAGAGCTGTTTGAGCACTCCACTGACCATCAACCGAACGTTGCAACAGGTCGGCGACGAATTCATCGCCAGCCTGCGGACCTTGATGGCCGTACGTCTGGACGATTTCCACTCAAATCACCTTCCTTTTCTTTGTAGTCTGATCATGAAATGTCAATGTACTTCTTGCCGAAATACATCGTGAAGTTCACTTAATAATGTAACATTTTAAAGCATACAATGCAATACTATTTACTAATAAGGAAATACATTGATTTACTTGTATTTTATTGGTATAATAACCCTGATCGACACACCCTGTGTCATCGCACCCCACAACGACTTTAAGGAGTCATCATGGCAGTCAGCCTCACAAAGGTTCGGGACGAAGCTCCCCACCTGGTATCACTCGTCAAAGAGACGAATCGCATCGTCACCGGCCTCGGTGTCGATCTCTCGGTCGACAAGGCCGCGGTCATCGCGGTCATCGACGACAGTGGTTCGGCCCAGCCGCTCTTCAAGAGCGGCGAGATCCAGCGCGTGGCAGACCTGTCCTTCGCGGCAGGCCTGGCGTTCGACGACGACGGCAGCATGCCGGTATCGTTCTTCAACAACTACGTGCAGGACCTCGGCGAGATCACCCTCAGCAACTGCAGCGGCTTCATCGCCAAGCAGAAGCCACAGTGGGGTGGGACCAGCTACGTCTCGGCCCTCAAGTGGATCATCGGACAGGCCGGCTATAGCAACGTCGATCTCGGCAAGAGTGGTGGTGGCCTCTTCGGAGGCAAGCTCAGCGCCAAGGCGCACGCCGAATACCCGACCTTCGCGATCTTCATCACCGATGGAGAGCCCGGAGATGGCCCGGCAGCGTCCGAGCTACTGAAGCTGATGAGCCAGCTGCCGATCTTCGTGCAGTTCATCGGTGTTGGTCCGGCGCGCTTCCCCTACCTGGAGAAGCTCGACGACCTGAAGGGCCGCTTCATCGACAATGCTGGCTTCTTCGACGCCAAGAAGGCGAAGGGCGACCAGACTGCGATGCTCCAGGGACTCCTCAACGAGTTCCCGGACTACCTGAAGAAGGCCAAGTCGGCCGGCCTGATCGGCTAGCTACAAGTCACTGGAGGGGCAACCCGCCAACGTGGATGGTGCGGGCATCCCTCCGAGCATTTTCGCTCGGAGGGATGCCCCTCATTTTTTTTGAACACATTTTTTATTTGAAAACGACACGCTTCACGGCGTGTCTTATTTTTTGGGAATTTTCACGAAATTTAATAGGGGCGCGCCCACAGAGTTTTCACTCTGCAGACGCGCCCCTTAGGGGTGTTGACAGATCACGCAGCGTTGCTGATGCCGGTGATGGCCCGGATCTGGTTCCCAGTGCTGACGATGCTAGCCACCTGACTGCGGTCACTCGACTGAGCGCCCGACAAGTCCTGTGCCTTCTCGATGATGGCAACACCGTCTCCGATGGCCTTCACCTTCATCTCCTGGTTGACCTTCGCGTTGGCGTAGGCCTGCTGAACACCGGTGATCATGCCCGAAACATCGTTGGCCATCGATGAGATGGTCTCGACGGTCATACCGCCGGTCGACGTCTGCTGGGCAACCGTGATGGCCGTGGTCTTCACGATGCCGAACAGCTTCTGCGTCAGATCGTTGTCCATCTTGTCGAAGGACGTGATGGTGTCCGAGTCGTTCAGAAGGTCCATCTGCATCGCGTAGGCGGAGATAATGCTCTCCACCTTCTCCATGCCCATGGTTGCCATCATCTTGAGCCGGAACGCCATGCTGACGCCCTGCTCCCACTGCGAGTAGTAGACGGGGCCCAGGGCCACGCCGACGTACCAGCGGTCGGAGTACTGCTCGATCTTCAGACTGATCAGCCGGATGAACATCTCGAGTTTCCGAGCATCGTTGATGCGAGGATCGTCGTTGCTGATGTTCGCGGGCATTGCTGCCCGCTCGGCTTCCGCCATCTGGCGTGCGTACTGCAGAATCGCAGCACGCTCCTTCATGCGGTCGAGTGACTCCCGGTTCAGCTTGAACTGCTCTGCGACCTGGTTGGCCAGCAGAGTCCGGTGCATCGAACGATCGGTGAGATCGCCGCGCATCCGGTCGAGAAGCTTCTCGAGTGACAGCCGATCTGTCTGGAACGCTTCGAAGTAGGCCTTGGCCTTGTTCTTTCCGAAGAGCTCGGTGAGCTTCTTCTTCATGACACGATACTTCTCGACGTTCGCGGAGACCGTCATGTCCCACTGAGACGACTTCTTGACCTGGATTGCGAGATTCCGCAGCCCTGCTTCGTCTTCGTCCGGAAGTGCCACCTTACCGGTCAAGACGTTGAGCTGACGAGTGCTCTGAACCACCCTGTCGAGTACGTCATTGCCGTACGCGGTCAGGTAGTTCGGATCTGCCTCCAATCGCGGAAGCTCCGTCACCGCTGCGCCCTTGAGAGCGGCGAGATCGGCAGGATCGCTGAACTTCTCGACGAAGTCCATACCCTTACCCGCGGTGTTGGGATCAAACGTGGCCAACTCGGTCGTACTGGCACTGCTCTGGTCGAGCGTGTCGATTCCCGAACCGGGGGTCGTCGTTGCTGCCTGGATGTCAGACATTTGTTTCCTTTCGTGGTGCGATCAGATGGATGCGATATTGCCCGACAGGAAGTCGGTCGTCGCCTTGTAGTCAAACAGGTCTTGCGATGAACTGGTGTCCTTGCTCATTTCGGCGTAATACGCCGCGACGGCTCGAGAGCCATCAGCGAGAAGATCCGCAGTAGTTCCCTTTGACGCATTGTCGCTGGGGCCATTTTGAATCTTCACGTACTGATCAAGAACTTTGTTCAGCAAATCCAACTTGGCCATCATCTCAGCGATGTGACCTCCATTGGGCTTGCCTCCCGAGATCCGATTCAGGTACGAAAGCGCTCCCCAAGTAACCTTGGAAATCAGCACTTTCAGTACAGCATCACGAACGTTCAGCCGTTGAAGGCCAAACACGTCCAGACGCTCCTGAATCTTCTCAATCGTGTACTTCGGCTCTTCTGGAGCTAGCGGTACCACTTGTGGTCTGTCAAATAGTCCCACAGCAACCTCCCTTCTATCCTATAGGGTGCATGTGAGTAAATCGGTAAGTACGAGGATGAATCAAGACATATAATACCATTTTTACAAGTATTAATCAAGGAGAATTACTCTCTCGACATTACCTCTGGACAAAACAACCAAAAACAGATACAATAGTTCAGATTATGAAGACTAACCTACACCCAAGTGACTACCGCCCCGTCGTATTTAGCGACGAAACGGCTGATTTTGCTTTCTTGACTCAGTCAACTGCACAAACAACCGATACTATTAAATGGGAAGATGGTAACGAATACCCTCTCGTGAAGCTACACATTTCAAGTGCTTCTCACCCCTTCTTTACCGGTGAAGAAAAGATCATCGACACCGAAGGTCGTGTCGACCGATTCAAGAACCGTGCTGCAGCTGCTGAAGCTCGCAAGACAGAACTTGCCAACAAGGCAAAGAAAACTGCTGCGAACAAAGCTAAAAAAGCTACCGGCGAAAACTAGCCACCTTACCTAAAAGAGCCTTATATCTGATAAGGCTCTTTTTTGTTAGAATAAAGATAGTAGTAACCCCAGTAAACAATCTCCAGAAGAAACTATATGCCAAAGATTAACCTCAACATCGAAGAACTACAGGCCGAGAAACAAGAACTCGATGCCTTTTTGGCGCGTCCTGATGCCTACGCTGATACTGATTATTCAAAGAAGAACAAACGTTTCATCGAAGTACAGACAATCCTTGAAAAAGCCCTGCTTCGTGAATCTCTCGAGGCGCAAATTATTGATGCAAAGGAAATGGCTGGTGGTAACGATGAACTTGCCGAGATGGCAAAAGCAGAAATTGATGAGAATACGTCGCGGTTAGCTGAACTTGAGGAAGAACTGTTCACAATGCTGGCGCCAAAAGACCCGAACGACGACAAAAACGTGATTATCGAAATCCGCGCCGGCGCTGGTGGTGACGAAGCCAGTCTTTTCGCTGCAGAACTGTACCGCATGTACCTCCGCTACTGCGAAAACCACAATTTAAAGACCGAACTTATCAGCGAAAGTGCCAATGATACTGGTGGTTACAAAGAAGTTGTCTTTGGCGTTCGCGGCGATGCAGTATATTCTCAACTAAAGTTTGAGTCCGGCGTTCACCGCGTCCAACGCGTGCCTGCGACCGAATCACAAGGCCGTATCCACACCAGTACTGTTACCGTTGCTGTCCTTCCTGAGGCCGAAGAAACTGACATCGAAATTTTACCCAGTGATCTTCGTATCGACATTTATCGATCTGGCGGCCATGGTGGTCAGTCTGTCAATACGACCGACAGTGCCGTACGTATCACCCACATCCCATCTGGGCTGGTCGTCATTAACCAGGATGAAAAATCACAGCTCAAGAACAAAGAAAAAGCCATGAGCGTCCTTCGCAGTCGCCTTCTGCAAATCAAAACAGACGCCGAAAACGCCAAGCTTGCCAGCGATCGTCGTAACCTGATCGGTTCTGGTGATCGATCTGAAAAAATTCGTACGTACAATTTCCCCCAAGACCGTATTACCGACCACCGCATTGGCTACAGCCGAAGTGGTATTCCGGGAGCATTAAACGGATCAATTGATGATCTCGTAGAAAACCTGCAAGCATATGAACGAGAACTCGCTGCTTCAAGCGCTAGCAATTAACGATTGGCTGGCTGACGCAACTCGTCAGTTGGTATTTGCTGAGATTCCCAGCGCACGGCTGGATGCAGAACTGATCTTGGCACACACGCTTCGTACAAATCGAAGCTATCTCCACGCACATCCCGAAGACACACTGACTGATCGTACGGTCGAAATTGCCAATGCTCGGCTAACACTGCGCATCGAGCGCGTTCCAGTTGCATATATCATTGGTCACAAAGAGTTTTATGGCCGCCAGTTCTCTGTCACCACAGCAACATTGATCCCACGGCCTGAATCTGAAGTGTTGCTCGAGCTCTTACAACAAGTAATTCCGCGAAATATATCTCTGTTAAAAGAAAAACCGCTGCGTCTTGTCGACGTTGGCACCGGTAGTGGCAGCCTCGGTATTACCGCAAAACTGCTGTATCCAGAACTAATTGTGACGCTCAGCGATATTAGCCGCCACGCCCTTAAAATTGCCGAGAAAAATGCCAAGGACTTACAGGCAGACGTCACGATTCTACAGAGTAACCTCCTGGCCGACTACCCTTTCACGGCGGATATCATTATCGCCAATCTGCCCTACGTCGACGAAAGCTGGGAACGTTCCCCAGAGACCGACCACGAACCGGCCAGCGCTCTATTTGCAGCCAATAACGGCAAAGCCTTAATCTATGAACTACTCGTCCAAACAAAAGACAAGCTCGTTAACGGCGGCTCACTTATCCTTGAAGCTGACCCAGAGCAACATCCAGATATTATTGCTGAGGCAAAAAAATATGGCCTTTTACTTGCAAGCCAAGATGCGTACGGACTATTACTTGAAAAGATTAATCTCTAGATCGCACTTCGTTACGAATACTAAATCGCTGTCCCAACACGGTTAAAAACAAGCACTAATATCGCAATAACGCTCAGTGTGAAAAGCAGTGGCAAGATGATGTCACTCGTGCGAATCTTTTGGTGATGATAAAATGAGTCGTACGCCTTGTACCCAACAAAGCCGAGTAAGGCGGTGATAATCGCAACCTGTGGCACCAAAAGGCTTGTGACGACGGGCAATGAGTACGCAATCGTCCAGTGATACGCAACCCAACCGATTTCAGCAAAGATAATGCTCCACGTCAGACTCAGGAATAATGTATGTGTTTCGTCATCGTAAGTATTGAGGATATGATTTGCTGCGCTGTAGCCGATCAACCACATACCGATGACCACAATAGACGCTGGCCAGTTAAACGATATCGTAAAGAGTGCTGCTGTTCCGAGAAGCACTGCAATCCCCGCCTGTGCTGCGACATAACTTCGTTTTGAACGAGGCTTGATAATCAGTAGCCACACGATATACAGTGCAGTCGCAAGGCCAAGCAGAATGAACTTACGGAAGTCAGTCAGGTTTGAAGTGTCGATAGTATAAAGGTGCAGAACAACGCTGACACTGACGATGATATCAATCAAGTTCGAACGAATGTTTACAAACCAATAACGGGCACGAACGGCGAGGACTCGCCACTTACTAATCAAGACAAGGCCAAGGGCCAAGGGAATCGATTCGGTATAACGAATCACGACAACCAACGCAACGGCGAAGGCGACGTTAAGAACTGTGTACACCACTTCACTCAGAAATGAGCGACGTCGAACTAGTTTCAAGAACTCCATATTGACCTTATTATACCACGAGTAAGTGAGCGTAATGGAAGCTTGCTTCCATTACCGAACGTCGATGTGGTAGACCGCCGGTATACCACGCACACTGATGTTATTGGGTTGGCCCAATGATCACGACAAAATCAGTCGTTCCAACAATGCTGACCGGAGGTGTACTGGTGAGCAATGTCACACCATATAACTCTTTGAGTTTTGCGGCAGTCAGTGGCTTGTCTTTGGCAACTTGGTAGATTGTCACGGCCGGGTATGTACCTTCTGGCGCGTTATCAACGCTATCAACAGTAAAGCCCTTGGCAATTAACTTATCAGCTTCAGTTTGCGCCATACCAGCAGCTGAGCCGCCGTTCAACACCATCACGTGCGGATCTTCCTTCACGAATGGTTCCTGTGTAATAATCTTGTTCAAGTACGCCTGGAGGTCGCTATATTCGTACTGTCCCTGCACTGGCTGGCCTGATCCGTCAAAGATGGCTTCCCCTGTTTTATGAAGGTCAATCGAGTTAATTTTGTCAGATTGAATGTCTTTGGCAAGTCCCATGAGGGTACGGATTTCTTTTGTCTGAATATTCGTACGGAGGTTCTTACCGAGTGCATCAATCAGTCCAGTGACAGAGCCGATGTTTGTCAGCACTCCGGTGCTCATCGCTTTTTCACGAATCGCTAGTAGGATCTTTTGTTGGTTACGTTCACGGTCAAAGTTCGACTGCGCCAGTCCATAAGTAGGTGTTGCATCACCACGAGCCTGCGCAAGGTACAGTGCATGTTCGGCATCAAGCGTCTGATTACCTGGATTATACTCGATAAAGTGGCCGTTTGGTGGACAAACAGTTTTACGTTTTGCGTAGTTCGCGCCACACTTCCAGTCGAAGTTACTATCCATGATACCGATGTTCGCTTGTGGACCTTGACCTTCGTCTCCTTCAATATTAACAGTGATGCTACCACCGATGGCATTCACAACGTCACGCATCACCGTGTAGTTAACGTGGACACCGTATTGAATATCCATACCAACAATATCGCCGATAAATGCTTGCGTTTTAGTGAGGCGATCTTGTTCAGCAGCATCATCGGTGCCGTCATTTGCACAGCTAAAGTAGACGTTTACCTTTCCAGAGTAGCCAGAAACACAGGCTTCACCATATTTCACCACAAGGTCACGGGGAATACTAAAGGTAAAGGCATCCTTTGTTGTTTGGTTCACGCTGAGGACCATGATTGAGTCTGTCAGGTTGGCCCCTTGGTGCCCTGGGTCATCTTCTGAAGTACCGAGGATGAGGAAGTTACTTCGTCCGTTTGCATCTTGCTTGAGCGGTTCAGTCTTCACAAGATCAAGAATGCTTCCCTTGAAGACAGAGTCGCTCGCGTTTATCGCCTTAAAGGCAAGATAGCCAGCAATTGCAAGGAAAATGATCAGCAAGCCAATCAGCACCCATTTAATGATGCGTCGAACTTTGCTCTTTGGCTTTTTGTTCGCTTTCTTCTCACGCTTTTTCTCAGCCCGTCGTTTTCGGCGACTGCCGTGTTCAGCGTCGGGATCATCTATCTCGCGAAGGGAATCATCAATGTCAGATCGACCAATAATTTTGCTTTCACGAGGAACACCCACCACTTCTCTAGATGCACTGTCGCCAGTGTGGAGTGATCGATCAATCGGTTCTTCTTTTTCCTCTTGATGAAGGCTCCCAAGTTGGGCGCCCGGTCGACGAGGGATAAAACCATCAATAGAAGTTTGTGTACGCTTCTTCATAAATACTTACCCTACTATACCCGACCGAGCTTAAATTTTGAAGTATGACATAAGCATATTTCAGCCTATACTCTCACTTACTCATGTTATGTTGCACATAACATTTCGACATTTGGTATAACTAGTAAACTGGTTATACTCTCACTTACTCATGTTATAATTATCCAAGTTAATGGAAGCATCTTATTTCACTCGTCACCCGTTTGCAAAAGACATCATCGGAATTGTCATCTTTATTGTGTGTGTCGTTATCGGCACGATTCTCATCAATACTTTTGTCTTCCGAAGCTTTAATGTGGTTGGTCCAAGCATGGAATCAACCCTCTACACCGGTGACCGATTGATTGTTGACCGTTTGCCTGTCACATGGGCACAATTACAGAACAAAACATACATGCCGAAACGTGGTCAAGTGATTGTCTTTAAAAACCCCCACTTTAGCGAAGGCACCGAAGATGAATTTATCGTCAAACGTGTCATCGGCCTTCCCGGCGAACGTGTTCTGCTAAAGGACGGTCATTACACCGTTTTCAACAGCCAATTCCCGAACGGATTTAACCCTGACGACAACAACCACGGTGAGCCAGGCTCTCCAACCAGCGGTGAAATTGATGAAGTTGTTCCTCCCGGCGAAATCTTCGTTTCTGGTGACCACCGTCAAGGAAACTATTCTTATGATTCACGTAATGGCCTAGGAACGATCCCCCTTTACGACGTAATCGGCCCTGCTGAACTTCGTATCTTCCCTTTCAATAAAATCCGCACGTTCCCAACCTAAGCAAAGAACTTCAGAATGCGCTCATGCAGGGATATAGTCACCCATGCGCGCCGGTCTTTTTTTGGTATCTCAACCGGCGTCAATTGACAAACTTTCGAAATACCAAGAAGTGTTGCATACCGCTTATCTCGCTTTTCATTCCAAAATGTTTCATCAACACAAATAGCATCTGTGTATTCTTCTTTGATAAGTTCTATAGGATATTCAGTCAGATCAAAATCCTTGATCCATGCAATCGTAAAACACCCAACAATAGGTCCAGCTTTTAAGAATACAAGATCGCCTACCGTCGCTTGCTTATACGGCGCAATACGATTCAGCGTAAATCTTGATTCAGCAGTTTTAGAACCGTCAAATATATAAGATAAGTATGGCTCGACCATAACTGCAATATGGATAGCGTGTGGTTTCTTGAGATCAAGTTGAAACCAGTCTTCAAACTGATCTTTTGCACCAGCAATTGTCGATACTATCTTGGCGGAAGATTCGTTCATCTCTCCTCATCATATCAAAACAAAAATCTTACGCCTTATTCGCCGAGGAGTTTTTGAAGGCGGTCGAGGTCTTTTTCATTAGTAAACTTGATGACGATTGTACCGGCGCCTTTGTTGTTGACGCGGATGTTCACGTCAGTTTTTAGACGTGTGCGTAGCGTCACGATTTTTTGTTCGTGGCGAGATTCATTTTCTGTGACAGTTTGAACCTTTGGTTGAGACTTGCCGTTTCGGGCATTGACGACGTATTGTTCAACCTTACGGGCACTCCACTCTTCGGCGATGATGCGCGGCACAACCGCAAGAACGAATGCTTCATCCCAAGATATCAGTGGACGAGCCTGTCCTTCGGTCAGTTTTCCTTCAGCAATCAGTTCGCGGACGCTCTTTGGAAGCTTGAGAAGACGCATCGTATTTTGCACAGCACTTTGTGACTTATGTACACGTTTACCGATTGCTTCATTCGTTAAATTAAATTGATCATGTAGTTTTTGATACGATGTCGCAATTTCAATCGTGTTAAGGTCGCGGCGTTGCAAGTTCTCAATTAGTGAAACTTCAAGTTTATTCTGATTGCTCATTGTGCGCACTAATGCAGGGATCGTTTCAAGGCCAGCGATTTGTGACGCGCGAAAACGACGTTCACCAGCGACGATTTGGTAGCCAGCACCCTGCTTTGTAACAATAATCGGTTGAAGGACGCCGTGTTCACGAACTGATTCAGCCAGTTCATTCAGCGCATCCTGGTCGAACGTTCGACGTGGTTGATCTGGATCGGCAGTGACATCAGAAATCTTCAGATTCTTTAGCTCACTGACCTTTTCGTCAAGTTGATTGGTTGGATCGAAAGAATCATCCAGTAAATCTATCGGAATCAGTGATTCAAAGCCGCGTCCTAGTCCTCTCGATGGGCCTTTTTTCTGTGGCATTATCGTTGTTCTCCAACAGCGACAGAAGTCCTATGAATAACTTCCTTCGCGAGTGCTTTATATGCTCGTGAACCTTTTGAAAACTTATCGTAGACGCCAATCGGCACACCGTGACTTGGTGCTTCGGCAAGGCGAATGTTACGAGGAATTGTGATGTCAAAGACTTTGCCTGGGAAGTGACGCTTAATCTCTTCGTGCACCTGACTACTAAGGGTGGTGCGACTATCAAGCATCGTCGGAAGTACACCCAGCAGTTCAAGCCCTGGATTCATCCCCTTGCGAACCAATTTCATCGTCTCGAGGAGCTGCCCTAAGCCCTCTAACGCGTAAAACTCTGCCTGAACCGGTAGTAACACGTATTTTGCGGCAATCAGCCCATTCACTGTTAAGAGGCTGAGGCTTGGTGGACTATCAATAATAATGTAGTCATAGGTGTCGCCACTTGCTTCGACAGCATTTTTGAGCCGTGAAAATTTCTTGTCAGCCTGCGCCAGCTCTACCTCTGTATTCGCAAGAATAGAAGTAGTCGGTGCCAGCCATAGATTCTTGTGTTCAGTTGGAACAACAACAGATGCAAGCTCGGCGCCGCCAATAACAACATCTGTCATTGTCGTCGTCAGCTCGGCCTTATTAATACCAAGCCCACTGGTCGCATTCCCTTGTGGGTCAAAGTCAATCAAAAGGGTCTTTTTATCAGCCTTGGCGAGGAAATACGCCAAGTTAATAGCGGTGGTTGTCTTACCAACGCCGCCCTTTTGATTAGTCACAGCAATAACGATCGACACTTCTGTATATATTCCCTATTCTTTGTGTCTATTGTAGCACGAGCACCATCGGTCAAAGCAAGGAAATAGAAGTTACCCAACTTCAAAAATGTTCTTTTATGCAATTTTTATGACAAGTCTTGTCATCATTCTTAACATGCCATCGTTACTAGATCCTAACGACTGTTCAGATACGACAACATTCTCCTGTTGATCCATTTTTTCCCATTCAATATCATAGCCATATTTTAAAGCTAATAGACGTAAGAATGTTCGAAGTGCACGTCCGTTACCTTCTCGAAATGGATGAATCGCATTTAATTCGGAGTAATAATGCGTTATTCTTTCCGTAAATATGTCGACATCATCCGACTGCAACAATGTGTCTTTTTCTATACCAACAAGCAGTTCATCCAAAAGTTTCACTATATATGCCGCATGTGCGAAATACGAGCTACCTTTGCTAATATCGTACGTTCTATATTCTCCAGCCCAACTGTAAATGTCTTTAAAGATCTCTTTATGAATATCGGCTAGAAAAGTGGTGTTAAAAACAAAAGAGTCCGGTTTTGACCCTTTTGTAAGTGTAAGGATGGCAATATAGGTAATTTCAGATTCCGCCTTGTCGAGCTTTGCCTGAGTCTTTGCACCTAATCTATTCCTCAGTATCTTTATTTTTGGATCAATGTACGGATCCCCGGTAATGTCGTACGGCATTATTACGACTTAAGCTTTGCTTTTACCTCTCGTAATACGGTAGATTTCAATTCTCGTTTTGTTATTTTCCCATCAACATACTTTTGAGCTAGTTTTTGCACCTTAAGACTAGGCTTCAAGCCCTCAGCACGGACTGAACCCAATGCAGCTGCTGCTGAACGCTTTTTCATGTCGACAGATAACATATTCATACTCTTATTATACCAAGTATACCTATACAGCTCAAGCGGAATGGTTAATAGTTAAAATGTATTTAATCATTAAAACAGACCCCCTTGGAGGTCTGTTTTAAAAGAGTGTTTTCTCAGCCAATGAAGCTCAGGAAACAAGTTCGCCAGCACTACTTGATCGAAGTAATTTCGATCTTGCTGTACTTTTGGCGGTGTCCGTTTTCCTTGTGTACGCGCTTTTTAGCTTTGTAACGGATAACACGGATTTTGTCACCCTTGACGAGGTCATCAATGACCTTCGCGGTAACTTTCACATCTTTGACAGTTGGCGTACCAATAGTGATGTTATCACCATCGATAAGCAACAGTGCGTCTAGAGTGAGCTCTTTAGTTCCTTCCTGGAGGAGGTCCACCAGTAGGGTCTCTTTTTCGGT
>DATCQO010000005.1:0-12301 GCA_036569465.1 Candidatus Microsaccharimonas sp. | reverse complement strand
ATAGTGGGGTTTTATGATACGGGGTTAAACCGAAAGAAGCCGCTTTAGCAGGAGATCAAACATAGGCGTATCGATCCTTCGGTTACTGTAACGAAAGGCATATTCATTGGCATAGTGCTGCAGATAGGCTGGATCAACGTGACGATAGACGCCATAAATACCACGCTTGAATTGACTCCAAAAGTTCTCGACGTTTTGGGTATGAACGCGCCCGATAACGTACTGTTGGCTGCTGTGGTTGACTGTTTTGTGTTCAAAGCCACGTTTGCGAAGCAGTTTGTATGAGCCATACTCGTCTGAATAAATAGTTGCCGTTGGCTCGATGTTCTTTTGGATTGCAGTTATAAGTACACGGGTGCCAGAACTCTTAACGTGTTTGATACGAGCCCGACCGCCACGTTCAACCATACCGAAAACAATTTCGCTGTCATAGAAACGTTTGCCAGGAAGCTTTGGCTTGAGGCGGGTGTTACGAGCAGGGTTTGGATGAATGTAGGCTTCGTCTACTTCAACGTCATTTGATAGTGGGGTGTCATCATCTGTCATCATGAGACGGACTTGCTTGAAGATTCTCCACGCAGTCTTATAGGTCACGCCAGAAATGCGCTGAAACTGCATAGCGGACATACCAGAGCGTGTGTTCGTCATGAAAAAGATAGCAAGGAACCATGTCCGTAGGTCAGTTGTCGATTTATGAAATGGTGTGTTCGCTAGAGGATATACCTGCGCACCGCACTGGCATTGGTAGGCTGGACGGTTTGGGAGTTTATGAAAGCTCTCGTACAGGCCACAGGTATTACAGGGTTGATCGGCATAATGCATCTGCCAGATATAGTCCAAACAGTGGTCGCTGGTTGGAAATTGTTCATTGAATTGCTTCATCGTGAACTTCATACTACTAGTATATTACAGAGGTATTATGGTGTCAAGGGATAATTGCCGTAGGTAATTATTCTTTAAACCTCGGCAAGAGTCATGTATAATAGGTCTCAATTGATCTGAATTACTTAAAGGGACTGAAAGACATACAATGAACTGGAAAACGATTTTTAAATCACTCAAAAACCGAGACATGCAGAAGCGGCTATTAATCGTTCTCGCAATTATTATTGTGTACCGATTCTTGTCACACATTCCTGTGCCACTGGCAGCACCAACTGAACTACGGGCAGTTATTAACAGTGTCGTCAGTAGTACGGACTTTGGTGGGTTCTTGAACCTACTTTCCGGTGGTGCACTGGCAAGCTTCTCGATTGTACTCGTGGGTATGACACCATTCATTACCGCATCCGTGATTACACAACTTCTCACAAAAGCCATTCCTCGTTTGGAAGAGCTTCACAAAGACGGTGAATCTGGTCGTAAAAAGATTAACCAATGGACACGTCTTGCAACAATTCCTCTTGCGATCGTTCAGTCTATTGCCTTTATTTTCATCCTCCGTCAAACAGTCTTGGCGGGTAACTCAACGCTGCTCACGAACGCAACACCAATAGAGTGGATCGTTGCTGTCACGGCAATGACCGCTGGTGCAGTGCTACTGATGTGGCTCGGTGAGCTGATTACTGAACAAGGTGTTGGTAACGGTATTAGCCTCGTGATCTTCGCAGGTATTATTAGCCAGCTACCAACAATGCTTTCAACGATTGGGAGTGGACTGTTTAATACATCGAATGGTGCAATGAGTATCTTTGGCTGGTTTACAATTCCGGTGAATCCAACCGTATTCTTCGTGGCACTGGCGATAGTTCTGGCCTCCTTGATACTGCTATACGTTTTGGTAAAGATTAACGAAGCACAACGTATCATTACGATTAATTACGCAAAGCGTGTCCAAGGTAACAGCAACTACGGCGGCGTTAAAAGCATCCTTCCGGTCAAGCTGATTGCTGCCGGTGTGATTCCAGTGATCTTCGCCGTTGCGTTCTTGTCGCTGCCAGCCTTTGTTGGACAAGTCCTGAAAGCAGTCAATAACCCTGCGTTTCTAGGGATCGCAAATAACTTGATTCTTTGGTTCCAAGCACCGACACCGGGTAACTTCACCGGTTCAACACTCGAAGCATTCATTTACCCTGCGGCATACTTTGCACTTGTTATCCTGTTCACGTACTTTTATACAGGTATCGTCTTTAACGCAAATGAAATTGCAGAGAACTTGCAAAAGCAAGGTGGCTTTATCGAAGGTGTTCGTCCAGGCGCAACAACTGAGAAATACCTCTCTATGACCGTTAACCGTTTGATTCTGTTCGGATCTGTCGTCCTTGGTCTGATTGCGATCACTCCATTCCTCGCTGAATACCTTCTGTATCAAATCGCGGGTATTTCTGGCACAAACCTTTCAATCGGTGGTACAGGGCTTCTCATCGTGGTCTCAGTAGGTCTAGAGTCACTTCGTCAGGTCAACTCACGTGCTCTTATGGTCACGTACGACGACTATAGCTAAAGAATCTTTGCTGAATATTCAACGTATTGAATACTGAGGTTTGGGCGTCAACAGGGGTAGTGTATTGACTCTAATATGTATTAGTGGTATAATATACACGATTTAGTAGTTCGATTGTTCACCAATCGGGTGAACAACGTACCAAGGCTCGTGGAGTCAAGGAGAGGTCTGAGAAGTACTTGTGGCTACATAAGCTCAAGTTCGAACAGACCTATCTCGACGTTCACACCAAAAAGCAGAAGGAAGCGCGCGTTCGTGAGTACTTCGATCCGATGCTGGCCGCCTGTGACGGTGACAAGACCATCCTGCTCGCTGCCTACAAGAAGATGCTCGATCGGTACTATCCGATTGATCGTGAAGACATCTACTGGATGCCGGTTCTGCGCATGGTGCCGTTTACGCCCACGCGCAAAAGCGACACCAGGACGACGACCTACACGATCGTGCACCTTTGGGGTCACATCAAGAAGACATCGTAGCGTGCTTACGGGCCGGCGTCTTCGGGTGGTGCCAGAGTTCATCCTTTGTCCCCATCCTTGAACTGTTAAATATATCTTTAACGGCTGAAGGATGAGTAATAAATCAGCTTAAACGTATTGACGAGCGCGTCAGTTTTGCTACAATAAAAACATAAATAACTATTACATGCCAAAAACGCGCTGTAATATTCTTGTAAGTGGTTTACGTACAGAGCTTCATGGTGTATAATCTACTACTGTAACTTATGGTAGCTCAAAAAGAAGTCATTAAAATGCGAGGAAAGGTTGTGGAAGCACTGCCTAATACGCAATTTAAGATAGAACTTGAGAATGGCCTAAGCATCATCGCGCACATTAGCGGAAAAATGCGTAAAAACTATATCCGTTTAGTGCCGGGTGACCAGGTGGACGTTGAGATGACCCCTTATGACCTCACAAAGGGAAGAATCACGTATCGCCACAAAGACGCCTAATAATGGGCAACAGATCAAATGTAATAACTGGAGTTTTTAATCGTTCATGAAAGTTCGTGCGAGCGTAAAGAAAATCAGTCCGGGTGACCAAATAGTTCGTCGTAAGGGCATTCTTAGGGTCATCAACAAGAAGAAACCTAAAAATAAGCAAAGGCAGGGTTAAATATGGCTCGAATTGCAGGGATTGTAATCCCAGCTGAAAAGCAAGTGCAGATCGCATTGACGTATATTTACGGCATCGGTCCTCACTTCGCATCGACCATCCTTGCGGCGGCAAATGTTGAGCCGACCACTCGGGTGAAAGATCTCACCGAGACTGAAGAACAACGACTACGTGATCTAATCGATCGTGATTATACCGTAGAAGGCGACCTACAGCGCTTGGTGACCAATAATATTAAGCGTCTGAAAGACATTAACAGCTACCGTGGCCTACGTCACAAAGCTGGTCTTCCGGTTCACGGTCAACGTACTCGTACTAATGCACGAACACGTAAGGGCCGCGCAATCGCCGTTGGTGGTGCGCAACCTAAGTCAGCAACTAAGACCTAAGAAAGGAACAGATTATGGCAGATTCTAAAGCTACAGTGGCAACCAAGAAGAAAGCAAAGCGATCAGTTCCGGCTGGTCAGCTGCACATTCAGTCAACGTTTAATAATACGATTATTAGCTTTACTGATAAAAAAGGTAATGTCCTTACACAAAGTAGCGCTGGCGCTACTGGATTCCGTGGAAGCAAAAAGGGAACCGCATATGCAGCGCAAGTTGCTGCTGAGAAAGCTGCAGAGTCAGTTAAGTCTCAGTACGGTATGAGTTCTGTTGATGTTTTCGTCAAGGGTGTAGGCATGGGCCGAGACGCGGGAATCCGTGCGCTTGGTGCATTCGACATTACTATCGATTCTATTAAAGAGGTAACAGGCGTTCCACATGGTGGCGTTCGTCCTCGAAAGGCACGAAGGGGCTAACATATGGCACGAGATACTTCCCCTATTGTTAAACAATCTCGTCGCGAGGGCTATGCACTGCATCCTAAAGCGCACAAGGTTATGGCTAAGAAGACTGGAATTCCAGGTCAACACGCCAACGGACGTCAAGGTAAGCCTAGTCTTTACTTGACTCAACTCCGCGAAAAGCAAAAAGTTCGTCGTTTGTACGGCCTGCTTGAAAAGCAATTCGCAAACCTGATGAACGAAGCAAGTCGCCGTGATGGCCTTGCTGGTGAAAACCTTCTTCAGCTACTTGAACAACGAATGGACAACGCTGTCTACCGTGCTGGTTTTGCAACTAGCCGACGTGCAGCTCGTCAACTTGTTGGACATGGACACTTTATGTTGAACGGCCGTCGTGTTGATATTCCATCAATCCGCCTTAAAGCTGGTGACGAAATCGTCGTTCGTCCAAAAAGCACAAAATCAGGTTACTTTACTGTACTTGACGATGTCGTAAAGAATTCTAGCCAAGTTGCACTTAGCTGGATCAAGAGCGATGCAAAAAAGATGACAATCTCTGTTACTGGATTGCCAACACGTACCGAAGCAGAGCCAGATATTAACGAACAGCTTATCGTCGAGTATTACTCACGTTAATGACTAACTACTAAAGAGTAAGGAGCCTACCACAATGTCAAAAGTCATTCACAACCCAGCACTTGCAAGCGTCGATGAACACAGCGCTACTAGTGCGTCGTTCGTTATTGAGCCTCTACAAGCCGGTTACGGTAACACACTAGGTAACAGCCTTCGCCGCGTGCTTCTTTCAAGCATCAAGGGTGGCGCTATCGTTGCCTTCCGTATTGAAGGAACAAGCCACGAATTTACGACTGTTCCAGGTATCAAAGAAGATGTCGTTGACATCATGCTGAACCTCAAGAACGTCAAACTCAAGGTATCTACTGATGAACCAATTGAACTTCGTCTTGAGAAAAAAGGAACTGGCGTTATTACAGCCGGTGACATCAAAACTACTGGTGACGTTGAAATCATCAACAAAGACCAAATTATCGCAACAATCGACGACCCAAAGAAGTCAATTGTTATGGACTTCGTTATTGAATCTGGCCGTGGCTACGAAACAATCGAAGAATCAAGCGTTAATCGTCTTCACAGCGACATGATTGCACTTGATGCAGTCTTTAGCCCAGTACTACGTGTCCGTTACAAGGTCGAAAGCACTCGTGTTGGTCAAGAGACTAACCTTGATAAGCTACAACTCAATGTTGAAACTGATGGTTCTATGAGCCCTCGTGAAGCATTCGAGGAAGCTGCAGCTATCTTGGTCAACCAATATACTGCACTTGCTGGTTCAACAACTGTTGAAGCTGCACCTGCACTTGGTCAAGATACTGAAGAAGAATCAAACGAGCTCAATACGCCAATTGAAGAGTTGAACCTCAGCGCACGTACTGCTAACGCACTCATCAACAACGAAATCCGCACTGTTCGTGACCTTGTCACCCTTTCAGAGCAAGATCTTCGTGAGTTGAAGGGTTTCGGAAGCAAAGCGCTTGATGAAGTTAAAGATAAATTGGCCGAACTGGAAATCTAGACATGCACCGACACGGATATAAAGGACGTAAATTTGGACGAGAACGCGATCAACGACGCGCTCTGCTGAAGGGACTTGCTACAAGTCTCGTCGAGCACGGCAAAATCGAGACCACGTTCCCTAAAGCCAAAGAACTCGTCCGCTACATTGAAAAGCTTATCACCAAAGCTAAAAAAGGTGATCTTGCAAACCGCCGCCGCGTTATCGCTGGTCTGTCTACCCAAGCTGCCGCTTTCCGTCTTGTAGACGTGATTGCACCACAGCTGACTGGACGAACAAGTGGTCACGTACGCGTTGAGCGAACTCGACTCCGAATCGGTGATGGTGCCCAAATGGCTACTATCGCTTTCGTCGACGAGATTAAAGAAACTCCAGTTGTCGCGACACCAGTTGCTGCACCTGTCAAAACAACCGCTGCAAAGAAACCAGCAGTCAAGAAAACTGCTGTGAAGGAGACTGCATAATGGTAAACGCTAAAACTTTTAGTCAAAAGTCTGCTGACATTTCTCGTCAGTGGTACCTTATTGATGCCGCACAGGCACCACTCGGTCGTACAGCAACCAAGATTGCTAACCTTCTGATTGGTAAATCTAAAGTAACCTACACACCACACATCGATAACGGTGACTATGTCGTTGTTATTAACGCCGAAGCACTTGTCGTGACCGGTGACAAAGAAACTGGTAAAATTTACTACCGACACAGCGGTTTCCCTGGTGGTATCTCTGAAGCAACTCTTAAAGAAGTGCGTTCAAAGAACCCAGAGCGAATCATTGAAGCAGCAGTAAAGGGTATGATCCCAAAGAACAAGCTTTCAGCTGACCGTATGGCCCGCCTCCGCGTGTTCTCTGGTGAAGCACATACTCACACTGCACAAACACCTACGAAAGTTGAGATGAAATAACATGGCTCTTACAGGAACATATTTCTACGGACTCGGCCGACGCAAAAGTGCAACAGCACGAGCTCGTCTCTACGCTGGTAAGGGTACAGTTACTATCAACGAGAAGACTGCTGCTGAATATTTTTCAGACAACAAGTCGCAACTTGCTGAAATTACTGACCCTCTTGCACTTGTTGGCAAACAAAAAGACTACGACATCACGATTCGTGTTGCCGGTGGTGGTACTGCAGGACAAGTCGACGCTATCAAACTAGCGATCGCTAAAGCCCTCACAACCGCTCACTCTGACCTACGTACTACTCTTAAGAAAGCCGAGTTCTTGAAACGCGACTCTCGAGAGAAAGAACGTAAGAAGTATGGTCTTCGTTCTGCGCGTAAGCGTGAACAATTCTCAAAGCGTTAGTAGACGCTTTACAAAAAAGAACCCCTTACTCTGTACGGGGTTCTTTTTTTATGGTATAGTATTGTTCAATCATGACATATTCAGAAATCAATCTTGAAACAATACGTTTAGCTGTCAAACCTCTTTCGAAGGAGGAGTATGATATCGCCGATATGCACCTTCGCCACGGGAAGCATTTGAGCGATGATTTCGTGGAAGAACTTGCCCGTATTCCTGATTCGGTAGGCGATGGTGTTGCATCATTTACGCCAAACTACGGTATCGTACGATACGAACTACGAGGTGCGGTGCGTAAATTGGCCGCACAGACACTTGTTCGGAGCGAAAGCTTTGTTGTTCCAGAAGTCATAAAGCCACAACATACAGAATATTTGATGTACGGACAGCCTGTCGATAAAGAATTCTATGGTGCGCTGACAATGACAGAACCAAAACGACCACGCGGTAATATACAAAAAGTCACGCGTTTTTTCGTTCGTCGAAGTCCCGCATTTCTTGTTCCGGAAATTGATGATGGGCTTGACTCGTTTCTTAACGGTGGCCTTATAGCGCCAGCGGGGGAAGAAGCGTTCAAACTGAAACTACAGGAAACGCAGCTACAGATTGCCACAATCCACCGGATGGAACAAGACACCGTCCAAACATTCATCGATTCGTTCAAAACTGACGAACAAATTCTATAGACTTTCCTATTTCAATAGTCACATAACAGTGCTCATATCTGGAAAGTAAGCTATAATGGAACAAATGGCAAAACCTATTATCTTAACTGGACTGCGTGCAAATAATAACCTGACAATCGGGAATTATTTTGGTGCCATGTTACCAATCATTGATATGGCCAAAACTCGTTCAAAAGACTACCAGGTGAACATGTTTATTCCTGACCTCCATAGCTTCACAACACCAGTTGATTACAGCGCGTTGAACAAACAGGTACTGTTAACTGCAAAGCATTTTGTTGCAGCTGGATTACCACTCGACAATAGCGATATTTTTATGTACCGCCAAAGCTATATTTCTGCACATGCGGAACTGACCTGGATTCTTGATTGTTTCACTGGCTTTGGTGAAATGAATCGTATGACGCAGTTTAAGGACAAATCAGGCGGTCTTGCGGCTGAACGTGTCAGTGTAGGCTTATTTAACTATCCTGTGCTTATGGCGGCTGATATGTTGCTCTACGGCTCAGAGTTCGTCCCTGTTGGCGACGACCAGTCTCAACACATCGAATTTACCCGTGATATCGGTGAACGAATGAATAAACAATTCGGTGAGTTATTTACGATTCCAAAGACAGTGAAAGAACAGCACGCATTCTTTGGGAAGGATCAAGGACTTCGCATCATGGACTTGCAAGATCCAACAAAGAAAATGAGTAAAAGTGACGAATCTGGTAAAGGTGTTATTTTCCTTGCCGACACACCCGAAGCCGCAGCGCGAAAAGTCATGAGTGCGGTAACTGATGAGGCGGCCTATGTTCGTTTTGATCGTAAAAACCAACCTGGCGTCAGTAACCTACTCGAAATCCTCGCATTGCTGCAAGCTCGTTCAATCGATGCGGTCGTCAAAGAGCTTGAAGGTCAGACGCGCTATGGTGACTTCAAGGCAGTTGTTGCCGAAGAAGTACGACGTTTCCTCGTTGATTTTCAAAAGAAGTTACATGATGTTGATGAAACAGCAGTGATTACAAAACTAGAGCAATCTGAAAAAGCGATGATTGTAACAGCCAACACCACCTTACTGCGTGCACAAATAGCTGTGGGCCTTCGTCCGGCTGTCGTACTACGTCCGCAACAGAATGCCGAACAGAGTTCGAAAAACTAATATGTCTAAAACCCTTACCCGAGATATCCGCGTGTTACTGCGACAATTTGAAATTGCCGGTGAGTTAACGATGAAAACAGAAATTTCTCAATCAAAAGAAACTGAACTTCGCCAAGGTGTCAGTTTAACGACGTTTGTCTTTGATAAAACTCGTTACTACATGTTGATTGATGGGAATGCCGATGATGACAAAACCTATATTCTTGAACAAATTCAATCAATGGATTCTGAAGTGATTGGTCACGTCGTGAAAAATCCTCTTGATGATACGCAAACAACCTACGGCATGCCGTTCAAGGGTAAAGACGCCTACCTATTTAAGGTGACAACGCCAAAACGACGGCTTGACCACGAACTCTCAAATCGTTATCCAAAAATCTCTCGGAGTACTTTGCAGAAATACATCAAAGCTGGGCATGTAAAAGTCGGTGGTATTGTCGTGACACGTCCAAAGCAAGACGTCCTTGAAACTGACGATATCGCAATGGTACCGCCAGAACAATCAGATTTTAGTTCTCAGGAACTACCAATTATCTACATTGATGATAATGTGATCGTTATTAACAAACCGACTGGCGTCTTAACGCACTCAAAAGGTGTCATGAACGACGAGTTTACCGTTGCTGACTTTTTCCGTCGCTACACAACATTTGGCCTTGAAACAAATCGTCCTGGTATCGTGCACCGCCTTGACCGTGATACCAGCGGACTTATCATTGGTGCGCGCCACGAAGAAGCTGCAGATATGCTCAAGAAACAGTTTGCTGATCGTAAGGTGAAAAAAGAATACATCGCCGTAACTGATGGGATCCCGAAGACACTATCTGCAGTGATCGACCTTCCGATTGGACGAAACCCATCTGCACCGAGCACTTTCCGAGTTGATCCTAGCGGTAAGATGGCAGTGACGACTTATGAAGTTGTCGCCACCAGCGAGACGCAGGCACTGGTCAAGCTATGGCCTAAAACTGGTCGTACACACCAGCTTCGCGTACACATGCAGTACGTCAATGCACCAATTGCAGGTGATAGGGTCTATGGCAAAAAGAAAGCCGACCGACTATTCCTTCATGCTCACACGCTAGAGGTTACGATTCCTGCATCAAAACGTGAAACGTTCGTTGCTCCTATCCCCGAGGAGTTTACTGATAAATTCCCTGGTTACAAGTATGCCTAATGCATATATTCATCCTCATACACAGCAACGCCTAGATATTCTTGTTCGCGACTTACCGCAGTCGATAGTACTGACCGGCCCAGAGGGTGTCGGACTATCGTCTATTGTTTCTTATATTGCCGATACTCTCCAGACAAAACCAATCTATATTCTTCCTGAAAAAGACGAGAAGGTTGATATTGAAAAAGGCGTTATTACTGTTGATGTCATACGACGTTTATATGCTATGACAAAGACGATTGAGACAGGAATACGCTTCATTGTGATTGATTACGCAGAGCGGATGGGTGTACAGGCACAAAATGCCTTCCTGAAGCTTCTAGAAGAGCCTGGAAAGAACACGCACTTCATATTGCTTACTCATGCTGCTTCAAAGTTATTGCCAACTATACGGTCTCGTGTGCAGTTGATTGAGGTTCATCCTATTACCTTGGCGCAATCGGAAGCACTGCTCGACACACTAAAGGTTAACGATGCGACGAAGCGTTCACAGCTATTATTTATTGCAGCCGGATTACCCGCGGCGTTGACGTTGCTTGCGAGTGATGACAAAGCATTCCAATCGCGTGCCCAGATCATCCGTGATGCTCGGACGTTTATACAAGGAACGATGTACGACCGACTCAAACTGTCGCTTTCGTACAAAGATAATCGAGAGGGAAGTCTGACACTGCTGCTTGATGGCATGAAACTTCTGCAAGGGTCATTGAAATCAGGCAATAACCCAGAACAGGTCAAGATTATCTCAGCATTATTAAAAGCTCATGAACGAATCGAAGCGAATGGCAACGTCCGGCTACAACTTGCTTCCGCAATGGTATAACCCTCGTGTGGTATAATTAAGGTAATGTTAGGCCTACTCGTTATTGCCTTAATTGGTGCCTGGGCACTGTACCAGCGACAAACTATTAGTGAAGTCGCCAGTGACTTGCCATCTAAACTTTCAGATAAGCTTGATCAACTATGGTCTATTGCACAGACATCCCTTCAGGATCGTAAGTATCTTCGTGCCGAGAAAGCCCTTCTGACTATCCTGCGCGTTGATGAACGTAATGCCAGTGCCTATAACCGTTTGGGTATTTTGTATGCCAAACAGCAACAATATAAGGAAGCCATAGAGTGTTTCGAAATTGCGCAGTCCTTAGAGCCAAGCGCCAGTAGCCTTCACAATGTCGGCCTGATTTACTATGAAACGAAGAGTTACGAAAAAGCAGGACTTGCCTTCGAACAAGCACTTGCCATGGATAGCGACCTTTCATCACGTCATATTGCCTACGCGAAGGTGCAAGAGAAGCTTGGTAATGACCGCAAGATGATCGACTCGCTTGAACGTGCGATTGAACTTGATCCAATTCCTCAAACACTCACCATTCTTGCAGACGCTTACGAGCGTGTCGGTGAATCTCTGTTAGCGCTTGACCTTCGTGAACGAGCAGCCAAAATGATCATTCCCCAAGGTCAGCCAAAGCAAGTAAAGCAACCACGTCGCGTGGTAATGTAAGGAGATAGTATGGGAGAACGTAGTGAAGTCAATTACGAAAAGCTATTATTTGACCGCGCAACCAGTGCGCTGAAGGTGCACGGTATTCTGGCAATTATCTTTGGTGGACTTGGTGCGCTGCTCGGACTTTTACTTATTGCCGTGACATCCCTTGGGACACTGTCAGATCCTACGTACGATTCGTACAATAGTCCATTAGGTCTATTCTTTGTTTCCGCAATGATTGTTGTCTTCTGGGTCTTACCGCATGCGTATCTTATTGCATCAGGGATGTACCTCACGCGTGAGCCATCCCCAAAACTGGCAAGAACGCTTGTTATCATTAATCTCGTTATCGGTGTTTTTTATAACCTTATTCTTCTTGTTATTGCCATCGTGAATCTGACACAGATCACTGATTACGAACGCGGCTATCACGTACACCATAAAAAATAGGCTGTCGGCGAGGACAACCTATTTATTATGGTGCTGGAAGTAGGACTCGAACCTACGGAGCCTTACGGCGGGAGATTTACAGTCTCCTGTGATTGCCACTACACGATTCCAGCAT
>DATCQO010000004.1:0-84876 GCA_036569465.1 Candidatus Microsaccharimonas sp. | reverse complement strand
CATTGAACTCATTTCATTCGCACTTCCAGGCACATGGTTTCCTAAAGAAAACCGAGAAAATATACCTTTGCCAGTGGCTGTATTAATCTGCTTAGTCTCGATATTGATATTCACCGGTTTCATACTTGTTGCAATAGCTTTCGTAACTAGCTCAAAGTTCTAAGCTCGTCCATTAGGGGCTGCCAAGCATAAGCACAATGAAATCAGTCTCCATTTTGGAGGCTTTTTGTTATGATGAGTCATATGAGTGAGAGGTTTAAACTAACATCAGCGGTATATTTAATACTGCGCAAAGAGGATAAGGTATTATTATTGCAACGCGCAAACTCACCTTATCATGATGGAATGTACGGTTTAGTGGCAGGACATATAGACGGCAGCGAACTTGGAACCTCCGCTATGGTACGAGAAGCGAAAGAAGAGGCCGGAATTGATTTAAAACCTGAAAATCTTCGATTTGTTCACCTTGTACATACACTTAAGCGAGGCAACGGTGAAGAGTATTTAGACATTTTCTACGAAGCATCTAAATGGGATGGCGAAGTCACGAACACTGAACCTCACAAATGTAGTGACCTTTCATGGTTTCAAAAGGACAATTTACCAAAGAACATGATTCCTGTAATAAAGAGTGTGCTAAATAAAGTTAACAGCGGCGAGTACTATTCAGAATATGAGAATGAGCCAAAGTAATGACAAAAGCATACATTACAAGCCCCGTCAGTTATACGCAAAATAGATTAGATCTATTGCCGCATATTAAAGAAGTTGTTGAAGCAAATGGTATTGAACCTTTTGTTTTTGAGATTGGTGGTGAAGCAAACGATATCTTTTCTCGTGATTATACCAATTTGGCATCAAGTAACATTATTATTGCCGAAGTATCGGAACGAAGCCATGGGGTAGGAATTGAACTAGGCTTATCGTACGGTTTAGGATTAAAGCGGATACTTTTATTAGCAGAAGGCAGCACTGTTAGCAAGCTTGCCGAAGGTATGACTGACACTACAATTCTCGTTTATAAAAATGTAAAGCATTTAAAACAAATCCTATCATTAGAACTAGCTTCCTACTAAAAAGACTTTACCAAAAGTTCTAAGCTCGTCCACTAGGGGCTGCCAAGCTTAAGCAAGATAAAAAGTCTCCAAATTGGAGGCTTTTTGTTATGATAAGCATGATGAAGAAAAAAGTATTGGTAGTTTTGGCGGTTATTGTGGTTTTAGCGGCTTCAATTGGGATAGTAACTTTTGTTAATTCTGATAGTATCTCGCAACACCCAAAATCACACGAAGTAATAGATTGCACAAAAGGCGGTATAGACTGCTAGGTATTAAACATAAAAGTTCTTAACTCGTCTACTAGGGACTGCCACGAAATGACGATCAACTTTTGTTGGTCGTTTTTTCGTGATTGAGGCATCTGGCATTGAAACAGGATCTGCGAGCAAAGCGAGTAAGATCGTGGTTCGAGCACGAGGAGCAACGAAAATAGCTCATTCACCCCCGGTGTTTGGGCTATTTTTAGTGTTCCATCTTTTATTTCCGGGTTGGAGTACTTAAAATAAATCGTTAATTTACATCGATTATGACATATATTAACGCTTAATTGACAAAATAACGTTAATTTGATACAATATGAGCATGATTAACAACATTCAACGATCAAAGCTATCATCGCTAAAGAAACAGTTTGAGCTTCTTCGAATAGGCAAAGATTCACTCCTTATACTGCTGGAGGAGAGCGAATTACCCGAGCTTGTTTATAACTCAAATGCAATCGAAAACTCTACGTTGACGCTTAAAGAAACGGAGAAGATCCTCCTTGAACTCGAGACATCTCGTGATGTATCTGTTCGTGAATTGTTTGAAGCCAAGAATCTTGCACGAGTCATCGAATATATTCGTAATAAACCAGACCTTCAGCTCAATGTTGAAACAATTCTACTTCTCCATAGAATGCTACTAGGTGGCATTAATGATGATATAGCTGGTCGATTCCGTACAGAAAACGAATATGTTCGAGTTGGCTCGCATGTCGCACCTGCACCCGAGCACATACAAGGATTAATGGAATCCTTATTGGTAGACTATGCAAGTTCAGATGAGGACTACTTTTTAGAAAAAATCGTACGGTTCCACTTGGAGTTTGAACGAATCCACCCATTTAATGACGGGAATGGACGAATCGGGCGTGTACTTATTCATCTACAACTAGCGAAACTCGGCTACCCTCCTCTCATTATTCGCAATAAAGGTAAGAGAGATAGCTACTATCCAGCGTTTAGCGCGTATGTAGACGATAAGCAAACAGGAATACTCGATAACCTCTTGTCTCTCAATCTTACTGAATCGTTACATAAACGTCTTGCGTATCTTGGAGGTAAAAAGATCGTAAAGCTTTCTGAGTACGCTCAGTTCTCTGATCTATCTGTAAATAGTTTACTGAATGCTGCCCGTAGACAAACGATACCTGCTTTTCGTGAAAAAGGCATATGGAAAATCGGCGTATAAAACGATACGTGACTTTATAACACTTAGCGAAACTTTATAAAGTTACAAGATTGAGCATAAAAACTATACTATGCCACAATAGGTTCGGTAATCATTCTGGAGCCCCTGCCAAGGCATAAGCACAATGAAGAAAGTCTCCGAAGTGGAGGCTTTTTGTTATAGTAAAGCCATGACACATAATCCGACCCCTGAGTTTCTAAGCCAAAACTTCATCATCAAAAAAGCCAGTCCCGACGATGCAGCCGGACTATTTGATGTACAAAGAAAGACTTGGATCGCTACATATCCAAATCCTGAGATTGGCATAACTGAAGAAGATATTAAAATCCGTATCGAAGGGATCGATCAAGAACTCGTTCTAGGTAAAGTTGAACGGTGGAAAAGCACTATTGGCGACGGTGACCGTAAGATATCTGTGGCTAAAATAAACGACAAGGTAGTAGGGTTCGTAGCACCGTTTTATGACGAAGCCTCAGGACAACATAGACTAGGGGCATTATATGTCCTCCCTGAAACGCAAGGAACTGGCGTAGGAAGTGCATTATTACGGCAAGCATTTGAAGATATTGGCACAGAAAATGATATTTATCTTCACGTTGTTTCGTATAATCAGAATGCTGTTAATTTTTATACAAAAAATGGTTTCCAGAAGACAGGCAAAGATACTACAGGTAGCGTCTCTGCATTGCCGAGCGGTAATCATATACCTGAAATCGAAATGTTACGATTAGCCACCAAATAGCCATTATAAGTTCTAAGCTCGTCCACTAGGGGCTGCCACGCTTAAGTAATATAGAAAAGTCTCCAATTTGGAGGCTTTTTGTTATGATGAGTCAAATGAATAAATTAATTATTTTAAGAGGCTATCCGGGCTCTGGAAAAACAACAATAGGAAAAGCTTTAGCTGAAGAAAATGTCGGGGTTTTCGTTGACCACAATTCAATATTAACTTTCATAGCTAAAATCACTGAAGAAGACGACGGAATATATGAGGATATTGCAAGACTCGAACTTGCGATAACTAAGAAGCTGCTAAATGACGGAAAGACAGCCATTGTGGGGAGAGGCTTTAGCTCAATCGATAGCCTAAGCCCATATATATCTCTAGCTAACTCGCTGAATATTCGGTACCAAATTCTACGCTTGGATGTAGAAGAAAATCTTTTAATGAATAGGGTGCAAAGCCCTGAGCGCCAAAATGATTTCAATCCTACGACTAGCTCAGAATCATTAAAGCTATGGATTCAATCAAATGGTATTGAGGATATTGACCGAGAACTGATTATCGATAATTCAAAAGCATTAGTGGCAGTTATAGATACTATTAAGAATGCGATAAAGCTCTAAGCTTGTCCACTAGGGGCTGCCAAGCATAAGCATGATATAAAAGTCTTCGAAATGGAGACTTTTTGTTATGATTAAGGTAATGAAGAAAAAAGTATTAATAGTTTTAGCAGTCATTGTCGTTTTGGCAGCTTCACTGACGATAGTGGCGTTTATGAGTTCTGGAAATATTTTATCTAATAATGAAACAGTCGATTGTACAAAGGGTGGTATGGATTGCTAGACATTAAGGGTAAAAGTTCGAATTTCCTCCACTAGGGGCTGCGAAACTAAAAATTATGAAATCAGAACTCTTAATCGGTTCTGATTTTTTGTACCAACGCGATACATCTTATCTCTTATCTGTTGTTTGGTTCTAACTTCTAATGATACCTCGTGTATTACTGATATCATAGACATATGAATATTACGTTTCTTAAGACTGTCTCAGATGCTTTAAGGGCTAGCTGGGCAGCTGATACAAGTAACTCCTCCGAATGGAGCGAAGATAATCCACCGATGGGTCAATGCGCGGTAACGGCATGTGTACTGCAAGATTATTTAGGTGGAGACATACTTAACGTACAGGCAACAAATAAAGAGGGGGTGGGAGTATCCCATTACTTTAACGTCATAGATGGGGAAACGATTGATCTAACGAAGAGTCAGTTTAGAGACGGCGTAATATTGAGTGAACCAGTATTAAAGTCGGGTAATTACGCAACGACACGCGAATATTGCCTTTCGTTTCCAAGCACAAACAAAAGGTATGAACTTCTAGCATCAAAAGTAGCTAAGCTAATTTAGTCTTGTTCTAATTTCGTATACGATGCTCTACCAAGCATAAGCATATTCACAATGAAGAAAAGTCTCCAATTTGGAGGCTTTTTGTTGTCTTTTTCTACTCTAGGTTTGTAGTAACGATATTTATATAAAATTGACAAACATTGACAAAAGTATTATAATTACTTAAATGTCAGAGACCGTAGAAATTGGTTTAAAGCAGTGGGAGAATTCCTCGAGTGATGAACTCGGGTTTACTTCACCTGACGTAACAAGGAAGACAACAAGGTTTATTAATGACAAAGGACAACAATTTAATGTTGTTGACGTCGATGCCCGAAACGGTCAGCCAGGACCAACTGTCCTCACTTCAATGTCGTTCGACTTCCGCGCCCAACCGCTATATGAAGCCCGCATGGCGACAATAGGTACACAGCTGCAGGCACGCGTAATTTCAAGCGAGATTCCTGGCATCACTATCAATCTCGACGATCCGGACCATACGCGTGGTGACTTCCAAACGCCGCATCAAACCGCGATGGCGCTTTTTGGTGATTTCGATCCCCTAGCAGAAGAACAATTCAAAGCAATGTACGAGGTAGGTGAGTTAAGTGATGACGATGAATATCAGTTTCTCGGCGGATCACTTGGTGCATACTCCGTTGTAGCAATGGCGCGTGCTATGGCAAATGGTAAGCTATTTGGTAAAAACTTCAATGTTACTCGCATGGACCTTATCGAACCTGTCAATGCGTATGGAAACTACACTATCTTACGCCAGGGCAAAATACTCTACAATCTTGCGACAACAGAAGACCAACGACGACAAGTGTACCTGGCCGAAAATGCAGCCCGAGGATACGGCGACAGTGGGAAAGCGTTTGAAAAGATCTCACCGTATACTTTAAAACAAGATAAGTATGTCAAGGGTCGACAAGTTCTCGCTACCTACGCGACCGGCATAGGACTCCGTAAAGGCCTACACGCAGCGCTTGAAGATGCACTTGAAAGAGCGCCTGACCTCCGCGGAACAGATATTGCCCTGTACCGCGCTAAAGATAGCACCGTTTCCTTCGAGGCCGACCTACAATCTGCATCGCAAACAATCCGCGATAATGGTGGCCAAGCGGAGGCCTTCACCCTTGTTGGAGAAGTTGGTGATGCAACACCAATTGGACACCATGTTCTCGACTCTCACGATCGAAACGCATCATTCGCAAGGGCTCTCCAACTTCGTGCTACATAATATGCTTTCGCGTTTTTCTGAGCTTATATAGCCACGTACATTATTGAATAAAGGTTCGAAGCTCATCCACTAGGGGATGCTAAGCTTAAGCTTGATGAAATTAGTCTCCGATTTGGGGACTTTTTGTTATGATTGACTTATGACCAAACTCAATCTAGCTATTTGCTCAAGCGCTTCATTCTATAAGGAAGTGATTGAACTGAGCTATACACTTGAAGAAAAAGAAATTACGGCAATCTTACCTAGAACAGCTGCAAAAATGAAGCTAGAAGGTCGTGAAAATGATGAAGCACAAATTGATTGGGCAAGTGCACCGATAGGCTATCACGGGAAGTCGATTTTGATACGTCAGCATTTTGATGAAATTGCCCAGGCTGATGCGATTCTCGTTACCAATTATGATAAACATGGGAAAGCTAATTATATCGGGCCTAATGTTCTTATGGAAATGGCAATCGCATTTTATTTAAATAAACCTATATATGTTTTGAATGTTGCTCCAACTGATTCTCCACTTATTGATGAAATACTCGGACTTGAGCCTACTTTTCTTGAAGGTGACATTTCGAAGATAGTAGCTTAAAAGTTCGAAGCTCATCGCAATAACAGTGATACTGTAGCCAAAATTGCTACGTTTACTTGCAGCGATTTCATCTACACTCTGTACTCAATATCACAATGAGGAATAGGTACTTGAGCTGTTATTTTCGTACGCTTGCCATATGTGCACATTTGACGTGTTTCTCCGCACATATGAGGCAGATGAACTATTACGACGAACTGATGAAAATCGTTGCTATTGAGGTCCGTAACACCTATGCTTATCGGATGAGTTCATACGGAATAGCATAGTGACAGAACAACGACTACCTATTATAAACGGTGATGACGGAGCATGGGGGAGTATCCTCAATCAGTTCCTGGCGAAAGAACACTATGATACCGGCATCGACAATCCTTCAAATGGCGGTCACGTTGCTATTACCGTACGTGCTGGGTCAGCAGTTGCCGGAACTTCTCCAATAAAGCTGACGTCTGGACCAGTCCTTACAACACCTGAAGCAGGCGCAATAGAATTCACAACCGATAAACTCTACTTTACGCGAACAACCGGTACTGCTCGTCGGGTCATTTCGACATATGACGATAGCTCGGGTGCAACAGGTACAATACTGCGACAGATTACTGCAGTATCGACGAATACGACCGCTGCATCATCTGCAAACACCGATTATGTCTACCAGGTGACAGGCTCGACAACCGTCACCTTACCGACAGCTATAGGAAATACTAATAACTATACGATTACGAATACAGGCACAAATATCGTAACCGCCGCAACCACAAGCTCACAAACAATCAACGGAAGTAGCAGCGCAACACTTCCGCTTGCAAATATGAGTCTCGATCTTATCAGTGATAATTCAAACTGGGTAATAATATAGAAAGAATTTTTTATGACGTATGTACCACCAAACCCTAACGGAAGTGCCTTATCAGCCAACTCGACACCAGTTGTCATAGCCAGCAACCAAAGCCCGATTGCAGCAAAAATCGGAGGAACTTCTGGTGGTGCGGCAGGACTATTCGCAACTGCAACGGCGTACGGGGCCCTGCGCGTTAGTGAAGAGGGAACCACTGTATTCAGTGATCAATTCGATAGCCTCGATACAGCTATTAAATGGACGGCGTCTGGAACATCTCCAACAGTAACGTCTGGTACGCTGTCGATGCAATCAGGAACAGCAGCAAACGCCTTCTCCGCAATTACTTCTAAATCATTGATCCCCCCGCCAGCACTCGAGTTTCGTGGGTACGGTGTCGCAGTGAAGCTCGAGGCTGCTCTTACGACTGGCTCCCATCGGTTCTGGGGTGTTGGGACTGCTCCGGGCTCGCCAACGGCAGCTCTTCCTTTGACAGATGCTATTGGCTTTGAGATTGATTCAGCCACAGGAAACTTATTTGGTGTCGTGTACTCAAGTGGTACGAGAACAAGCACCTCAGCGCTCACGCGACCAATCGATGGGGGGTTCCATAAATACATTTTTGTCTACCGTACGGATACGGTTATCTTTTATATCGATTCGACAGAAGTACCGGTAAGCTCACTTTCATATATCGTTCCAAACGTACAAACTCTTCCTGTCAGGATTGCAACGATCAACGGTACGTCGACACTCGGAGCAACGCCAGTATTTCAAACACTTGCAATTGGTATTAATGACACAGGTCGAAACGCGCTCCAACTTGCTGATGGCGTCGATCAAACAAAACGCGTATCTATCGTTACTAAGAACACGCAGGGAATTACCGCAATCGCCACGCAAGACAATAAAGACTCTGGGCGAAATACACGTATATTTATGTTAGATACAATCACCGTTGCCCCGGTAGCTGAAGCTCTTATATCTGTCGTGCAGTGGTACAGTAACGCTGCCGTTGGAGCTACGACAACACCTGCAGTTATCCCCGCAGGAAAGACATTACGGCTGACGGGCTATAAAATTCAATACCAGTCACTTGCAACCGTCGGATACGCTGTTGTACGAATACGATTTAATACAGGAGGTGTGGGGGCGATCGGTTCGCCGCTTGTTGCTTCTTTTGAAGCTGGCACCGGGTCAGGAGCCACAACTGTTGCAATGACTGGTGGCGTCACAACTGAAACGGGCTCGTTTCCAGAAGGACTTGAACTACCAGCATCGGGAGGTATTGCATTTAGCATGGCCGGGTATGGTCCAACCGGAGTGCTTACCCTCGGAGGAGGTGTTCGACTTGAAGTTCACGGATATGAATATTAGAGACTATGTGCGCAAACGCACAGGATAAGTATTCACATGTGTATATAATGAGGGTATGGCATCTAACGAATCGTACGACACAATCGAACGACAAGATAAGAACATTATCTCTTACTTTAGTGATAGCCAGACCATAGTATTTTCTTATGGAGAAACCGTCATTAATGGTCTTCATGAACCAACGGGAGTCTATCTCATTAAGAAAGGGTTTGTAAAATCATACTCAACCTCCCATGATGGGCATGCAAATCTTCTTCAAATTCACACGGTCGGTGACCTCATACCTTTACCATGGTCTCTCGATGGTACCAATATCACAGGTTTATTTTACGAGGCGATGGATGATGTCGAGGTCATAAAATCTTCCAAAGACAAATTACGAGTCACTATGGGTAACAATATGTGGCTTACCCAAGAAATCTTGAATCAAACTGTCAATGTGATCGCCGTCTATACACGGAGGATACAAATTCTTGAGTTTCGATCAGCAAGGGGCAGGGTCATTGCTGAACTTCTTTTACTTGCCGATAGGTTTGGTAAGCTTCAAGATAATAAAATTGTTATTAGGGCGCCCATAACCCACCAGGATATCGCCGACTCCATTAATATGAATCGAGAAACGGCCAGTAGGGCCCTTGGACAACTATTTAATGAGGGACTTGTTGATCAAGTAGACCATTTATTCGCAATAGATAATATCGATAAGTTAAAATTAGCACTCAAATAACGCTACATATAGTGTCTTACGTGACCAAACGCACATACATTAGTTCTTGAACCAGCTACTATTGAAGTACAGACTATTGGTACGGATATACGTGGAGGGGTATAGATCTTGACTGTTAGGTATTGTTCTCTATAAAGCTTAAAAGAAGGAACTATATGCTTCACTATTCTCCAGCAAAAAAGAACAAACACCAAAACGACCACGAAACAATTCCCCAAATATATCTTTACATGGATCATAAGCTTGCAAAAAATGTGTCGAGTCATCCGTCTCGAGAAATAAGAGCCGAGCTTGATGACGACATCTTTCATATGAGACGCCACTTTAAGCGCACCGTCAAAAGATTGAGACGCAGTATATACTACGACAACTGGTTAAAGAATGTACCCGAAAGCCCTGAGCTTACTGAGCGCATAAGGCTTCGCTCAAGACATGCTTAAGCGGCAATATTGACCATCCAGAAAACACCAAACGTATCGATACACATGCCGAAAGTATCTCCCCACGGAGCTTTAGTAAGTGGTTGTTCTATCGTGCCGCCTTCAGCGAGCATGTTGTAATAACGAGTTAGCTCTTCTTCGTTATCGCCACTTAGTGACACGCTCATATTTGTCCCCGCTACATAGTCGCGCATTCCAGTTGCTGAATCGGCGGCCATGATTGTAATGCCGTTATCTGCGACAAGCATTGCGTGCATGATTTCATCAGGTTTTACACCATGATCGGTCATGCCTGCCTCGCCAAAGGTTGATAGTGTTAATTCTCCGCCAAAGACACTTTTGTAAAATTCCATAGCTGCGCGGGCTTGACCCTGGAAACTGATATACGGATTGAGTTTAGATTGCATAGATTCCTCCGATTACTTATACCTTTATTATACTACTTGGCGTTTAAGGCAGTTCACATTTCTTGCGACATAAAAGATGGTGTAGAGGAAAATGGGCGACGAGCGCCACATTTCCTCTACACCATTCTCTTCTTAACCTACTTCCAGTACGACGCCACGCAGGCTAGCGGGTCACCAGCCTTGTATTTTTTCTTGATCCCCAGATAGCCGATCAGCACCGCACGCTTACGCTGCGCTGATGTTCCGTGCGGGTCTTTGACAACCACGCCGACAGGATCCGCGATCGCTTCAGCTGCAGCGATGGCTTCATCGATGTCACCGGGCTCCATCAGCTTGCTGTAGTACGCACTCGTCATCCAGACACCCGCAAAGCAGTCGGCGATCAACTCCTTATTCGGGCCCGTAAAGTCCGGGAGCTGTTTGCCAGTTCTGGCGGTGTACTGCAGACTGATCTCGTCCTGCGCCGAATGTCCGAACTCATGCGCGATGATGTATGCGGCCGCGAAGTCGCCAGCATCAGCACTGCTGTACTCGAGTACGTCACCCGTCCACATCTTTTGGAAGGTAAGGACGGGCAAAATCAGTGCGCCTTGGTAGGTAACACCGTTCGTGTCCGTGACCGAGTCTAGAGGGCAGTAGAACGCGTTTGCCGTGTCAGATGCGACCGTAAGGCCACACTGAGACACGTAGGCCGGGTCGTTGGGCTCGATCTTGACGATCCCAGTCATCGGTTCTTCGAAGCCAGCCGACTTAAACCACTTGGTCCAAGTCTTGTCGACGTCCGCGACGATGTAGTCGATGTATTCTTCGACCGTGTACGAGTAGTTCGACTGTGTGACATTGCTCTGCGGTGCGGCCGATTTGGCAGTCGCTTTCTTGACTGGCTTCGGCTTGCTCAGGCATTTGATGAACGCCTTCACATTACCGTTGAGCTTGCATGGCTTTGCCTCGGCAGCGCTCACTGGAGCAACTGCAATGGATCCGCCGATCACAAGTGAAACAGCAAGGACAGCCCCTAAGAGTCTGCCTTTTGTTTTGAGCATGGGATACCTTCCATCTAATCGTGGTGCGGTGAGTAAGAAGAGCTAGATGCCAAAATAACATCTATAGCTACTTCTATACCATAGATACTGAGAATTGGCTAGTCTATGGGTATACTAAACGGATATCGGTTATACTTAGAGGGTATGGTTGTACACACCTCCCCACTCATTCAGGTTAAAGATGTATCAAAACGGTACAATCGCGGTCAAGAAGTCATTACGGCGCTTGCTCCTTTGTCGCTTGATATTCAAAAAGGTGAGTTGTTAGCAATTGTTGGGCCATCCGGTTCTGGAAAAACGACACTATCCCATATCATTGGTGGGTTGATCACACCCGATTCAGGCTCAGTTACTATTAATGGTAAGCCCCTAAATCTCAAAAGTGATAAAGCTATTTCTCACTACAGAAATGCCCAAGTTGGATTCATTTTTCAAAGTTTTAGCCTTATAGGTTCGTATACAGCTCTTCAAAATGTCATGATCCCCCTGATCGTTGCAAACGTCGCACCACGTAAACGCCGAGCGCTGGCGGAACAGTACCTCAAGCTCGTTGGCCTCGAAAAGCGATCACAACATCGAGCTGATACATTATCTGGTGGTGAAAGGCAACGAGTCAGCATCGCGAGGGCACTCGTCAATAAGCCGCAGATTATTATTGCCGACGAGCCGACCGGAAACCTCGATTCTAAACGCGGTGATGAGATTATGAAAATCCTTGAAACACTTAGTCATCAGCATGGAATTTCTGTATTAATGGTGACCCACGATACTGTACTGGCCAAGCGAGCAGATCGCATCATTAGCATTAAAGACGGCGTTATGGAGGTTTCGTATGCGAATCGTTGATTATACCTCTATTGCATCAAGAAACTTACGCGGTCAGCCGGTTCGTTCATTATTAACTATCTTTGCACTTGTCATTAGTACTGTCATTCTGGTCCTCATGGCGGCAATAAGTATCGGAGGTCGACAAGCGATCACGCAACAATTTGGTTCGGATGCTTCATTACAAGCCATTTCAGTGACACCAAATCAAAGTAGCGGCACGCTGAGTCCGTTCGGGAGTGTTCAAAAAGTAGATACGACCGCAAGTAAGCTCACCGATGAAACTGTCGCCCTTCTTGCCAAGCAAACACACGTACAATCAGCAACTCCAAGGGCACATATATGGGAGTTTAATAACTTTACATTAAAAGGTAATAATACGCATTTTGTTGCTCAAGCTGAGGGTATTACCAGTGATTCTGGCTTACCTATAAAGGCAGGCGCACTATTCACATCGAACGACCAAAGAAATGTCGTTGTGGTAGGAAGTGGCTACGCTCAATCGCTGGGCTATGGTAACAATCCAGAAAAACTCATAGGTCAATCCCTACAAATTGAATCACAAAAAGGCTATCGAGGGTTCGATGCTGCTATCCCTGGTGCGTCAGCAACCCGGGCGCAGAATGAAGCTTTTGATCAATCGACAACAACACTGACCGCGACGATCATCGGCGTGACAAATAGTGGCCCTGATCAGAACAGTATCTTTATCCCTCTCGGGTGGGCTCATGAAATCAGGACATCCCGTTACCTAGAAGCAGCTGGCCTGAAGACAGTTGATGCAATCGCGACCGATGGGTATGCGACGATTCAGGTCAAGGTAGACGCGACCAATAACGTAAAGTCAGTCGCTACTTCAATCGAAAATTTAGGGTACGGTCAGTTCTCGACGCTATCACAGATTGAGCGCTTGCAGCAGTTCTCGACAACGATGCTCGTCATACTTGGTGCGATCGCCCTCATTGCGGTCGTTGCAGCGGCGCTCGGCGTAGTAAACACGATGCTGATGTCTGTATCTGAACAGCGTTACATGATTGGCGTCTGGCGGGCAAGCGGAGCACGGAAGAACTTTATCGTAAAAGTATTCTTAATTGAAGCAGGTCTACTTGGCTTTATCGGTGGCATCATTGGAGTTATCGTTGGATTCGTCACCAGCGGGTTCATCAATCAATACGTTAATATGATCCTAAAGCAGCAAGGCTTGACGATAGTTGATATTGCCGTTATTCCAATTTGGTTGATGGCCGGTACGGTACTTCTCACGACTGCTTTCGGTATACTTGCCGGATTATACCCAGCGTACCGTGCGGCTCGTCAGGATCCTTCTAAAGTGCTCAGTAGCGGACAATAGCTAGCCGGCGTTAGCCATTCTTGACAGATAGACACTTCCTAATGCAGGAATGGCGATGATAATTGTTGATAATATCGTATGGTTAAAAATAAACGCTATCACTAGGACACCAGTACCAAACAGTAGTTCGCCTTTATTATTCCATAGTGCGCCCCACTTGCTAAGGTGTTGGTGTTCTTTTGGTGTCACGAGGAAGGTCGATTTACCAAAGGTTGATTTAATTGATGCACGGAGACTAATGAATAGCATTGAACCGTACAGTAGCACCGTGTGCGCCAAATACCACGCCAGTACAAATGGATTAATCTTTTTCCCATAAAATATGATGTCATTGAGCATTGGCGCCAGCAAGAATACAATGGTCGGAATCAGTAGCCAGATAGGGTAGGCGACACTATAGCCTAGTACGGGCAATAATATGACATTAATAATGATATAGAGTGCGAAAAATGCTGATAGTGGCAGGCTGTAGGTAAACAAAACGATATCAAGTTTTTCAAACCAAGTCATTTTTGATTTAATAATACGACCAGTGTAACGCTTGATGAACTCCATGTTACCCTGCGTCCATTTGTTGTGGCGTTTTTTAAATGCCAAGTAACTAATTGGGTATTCTTCTTCGCAGATAATGTCCTGCGCAAATGCGGTGTAATAGCCCTTATTACGTGCTTCAATACTCATACATAAATCCTCAGCAACAAGGTGAGGAAAGCCACCAGCTGCTACGTAGCACTCACGACTGACCATCGCACCATGGCCTAGTAGCGACAAGAACCCGTGTTTGTGTTTGACTGTTTGATAGGTTGGCCAGTGTGAATCAACGCCAATTGCAAACAAACGCATAAACTTATTACGGTTGCGGGTTGCAACGTGATTTGCCTGTACGATACCGGCATTAGGATACTCGGCGAAATAGTCGAGTGAACGGGTAACAAAGTTATGAGGAATCACTTCGTCGCTATCAAGAATAATAAAGTAATCGTATTCGGCTTTTTCTAAATAGTTATTTAAGTTACCTGCTTTGAATCCTGTTTTGTCGGTACGACGAACAACTTCTAGGTCGTGTTTAGATGCGAACGCATCAATTTGCCGTTTAAAGCTCTCGTCTGTCGAGTCATCCAATATAACAAAAGCAACGTTCGGATAATCTTGGTGCATACAAGCTTCTAAACTTGTTGCGCTAAAGTCGTTAAATGTACAGTACACAGCCGCAACTTTTTTATCTGCCATCGTTCCGAATTTTGTACGCCATAATCCGTCAGCTGGAAGTTTAAATTTTTTCCGTTGAGTGAAATAAAAGATTGTATAGACGAGGTCTTTTATGCCATTCAACCAAAAATACATAATAAATAGAGTACTCAAGCTCATAAGGATGAGCACAAGAGGCCCGGCATTTTCGGAGTTTATGACACTTGTTAAAAGTGGGATACTTGATGCCGCAATGAGCAGAGCCCAAGAAATTAATATTAGTACGTAGAGAGTGGGTGATTTTTTCAATAGTCTCCTTTACCTTAAGTGTTTCAGCTTACCGACGAAAGCTTAGCACTTATAAGGAGCAGGGCGATATGAAAATTTTCACACTAGCGTATTAAACGACGCTCATATTCATCATCTAATAATTCGTTCAGTTTATCTGTTCTGACGACATAATACGTACGCTTTATAACGATAATTTTTTTAGTCACTAATTTCTTTAATTCGACACTAATTGTCTCGCGCGTAAGACCAGTGAAATTGGCAATATCTTGTTGCGTGATAGGAATCGGTATTTCGACAAGATCGGTTTTAACATCGTGTCCAAAATACAAGGCAAGGAAATGGACTGTATATAAAATCTTGTCAGAGGCTTTCGACTGCTCTAAAGCGTTAATATGGGTCGTATGAATCAACCCGCGTTGCACAACTCGGTCAAGCACCTCGGACATAACATCGATATTGCTGTTAATAAAAGTACGTAGCTCATCTTTCGGTATTTTGTATACCTGACAATTATTTAATGCTTCGTAAAAATAAAGAGATTTTGAAATTTTGTTAAATACCCAAGCCAGAGGAATGATATCTCCCACAACATTGAAACCAATTGGCTTTTCTTCACCCTTTAAAGTTATGTTGTATGTTTTAATAACACCTTTTTTAACGATATATGCACAGTCCGGTTCACGGTCTTGGCCCAAAATGATATCACCTTTTTTAAAAGACTCAACTTTGTAGGTCTTGAGGAATGTATTGAGTAAGCTCGACGTTGATATATCATGTAATCTCACTATACTTAGTATATAGGACTGGACACCATCCCTCACCACATGCGCTATACTTGAACCATGCAACATCACTCTATAAATAGAACTGCGGCAAGCGCAACACTCCACTGCCTCACCGGTTGTGCAATAGGTGAAGTGATCGGTATGATCATTTCAACCGCCTTCAACTGGGCCGCCTTTCCAAGTATCGTACTATCAATCATTCTCGCTTTCGCGTTCGGCTACAGTTTAAGTATCCTACCCATCCTGAGGCATGGTATTGCGTTCAAAGCAGCACTACTGCTCGTTCTCGCAGCTGACACCGTCTCAATTGCAGTAATGGAGCTGGCCGATAACGGCTTTGTGTTACTGGTGCCAGGTGCTATTAACGCTGGACTTAACACTGCATTATTTTGGATAAGTCTCATAATCTCCTTGGGAGTAGCTTTCATTGCTGCTTTCCCTGTCAACCGATACCTAATCCAAAGAGGTAAGGGACACGCCGTCGTTCATGAGTTTCATCACTAAATGAGACACATATAAAAAAGACTTCGTTTGAAGTCATTTTTGTTATGATAACTATTATGGAACAATACCCGCGAGAACAAGCTAGTAGCGACAGTACACTGAGGATAGAACCCTACGACGAAGGTCATGTTCAAGTCATTGCAAATGACGGGACTGTCAATATTATACGTATTGGGTCTTTGAATCTTCCGTCTGTTCATATGGACATGAGAGAAGAAATGAAAACCGAAAGAACATCAATGATTTCTAAGTTTACCCGATCAATCATCTCAAGATTGACGAGTTAAAATACAGCCTGCTTAATTGTTAGACTTCAGTGAACGTTCAGATTTCATTGCTATACTAAATATATGGGAATTTTAACTGATACGTATACATTGAACACAGGCGCAACAATACCAAAAATTGGATTTGGCACATGGCAGATTCCAAACGGAGACGAGGCCTACAATGCAACCTTATTCGCCTTAAAATCTGGCTACAGGCACATCGACACAGCTCGTGTCTATGGCAACGAAGAGAGCGTTGGAAAAGCGATTAAAGATAGTGGGATTGCCCGCGAAGATATCTTTTTGACGACAAAGCTCCCGGCAGAAGTAAAAAATTACGCAGAAGCTCTCGAAAAGTTCGAGACTTCTATCAAAACGTTAGGCGTTGAATACGTCGACCTTTACCTTATCCACGCGCCTTGGCCATGGTCAGATCGCGGTGGTGACTATACAGAAGGCAATCTTGCGGCGTGGAAAGCATTGGAAGAAATTCATGCATCTGGCCGCGCGAAAGCGATCGGTGTCTCTAACCACTCGGTTAAGGATCTACAGGCAATTCTAGATAACGGAACAGTTGTGCCAGCCGCAAATCAAATCCGATTCTTTATTGGATCTACTGAAGAGGATATCACAGGGTTTAGCCAAGAGAAGGGTATCTTAATTGAAGCCTACTCACCACTTGCAACTGGACGGATCCTCAACAACCCACAGGTATTGAAGATTGCCGAAAAGTACGGCAAGACCGTCGCACAGGTATGTATTCGTTACACGTTGCAGCGCGATACGGTCAGTCTTCCGAAATCAACACATGAAGAATACATCTTGCAAAATGCAGACGTTGATTTTGAGATTGAAGTAGAGGATATGGAGTTCCTAAACAAGCTAAAAGATACAGCGGCGTAGCTATTTGTTCAGAACATACAAAAAAGTCTCCAAAATGGAGGCTTTTTTGTATATCTCAGTTAGCATATACATTATACTTACTGTGACATGCCAAAATATCGACGTGGATTTACAATAGTTGAACTGCTCATAGTTATTGTTGTTATAGGTATTCTGGCGGCTATTACCATCATTGCATTTAATGGTGTCAGGATGCGTGCAGTTGAGGCATCTATGAAATCTGACCTTGTGGCGGCTTCTAAAATACTTGGTATCGACTATGTGAATAACACCGCATATCCCGCGACGACGGCAAGTGCCAATAGCGGTAAAGGTCTTACCTCAAGTAACGGCTCAACCTATACATACACTCCGAACAATAGCTCTACAGTGCCATCATTTATCCTGATGAGCACTAATAGTGGATCGACAAACAGGTATTACGTGACAAATACGAATAGTAGCCCTGCGCTCGTCACCGGCGCTCCGCCGGTCATAACGGCACCGACCACTTCATCCGTTACAAATAGTGATGGCTGTGGAGGTGGATATTGGTATCTTGGGTTATACAGCACGGCGACAGGTACACCGACGCCAACAGTGCAGTGGCAGCGTCTTTCGACCAAGAACACCACAACGGGCACATGGATTGATATAACCGGGGCGACAACGTCACTATATTCATTCAATTCACAAGGCATCCTGTTTGAACCAGATTATCTCGTCTTCCGTGCAGTCTGGACAAGTGGCATTTTTACGACAACTAGCCCGACTCTGCAAATTGCTCTCACCAATGGCTGTTAAGTGATCACATGGTTTCTTCTCTGCTCTTTATCAGCATGTAAGTCTATACTAAGAGCATCAATGTAATCCTTTTCTGTAAGTAAAGACGCTCCCAACAAATCAACTAACCCAGAAAGCTGGCGACAATGTCTCAAAAAAAGCATCTTCACGTATTAAGTGAGTTATCGACACATCCGATTGCAAGAAATATTGAGTGGGCCGATCTCATCCCAGCCTTGTCTTCAATTGGTATTTTACACTCTGAAGCAAACGGTAACTATGATTTCACAAGAAACGAGCATACGATTGTTTTTGAACGTTCACACAATAAGACGCTTGAGGTTGCCGATGTGTTAAAGTTGCGTCACTTCTTAAAACTGAGTGCACAGTCACCTGATGATGACGCTTTAAATAACACCGAGATCGTTGCAGTCGATCACCATAATGCGACTGTCGTACACAACCCAGGAACGGCCAATGAAGTCATCGAAAAGTTTCATGCAGACCTATCAAAAGGTAGGATGCTGCATCAAAAAAAGCAAAGTCCACCGTTTCATGATGAAAACCCGACTGATGACAGCGCCTACTTTGACGCTATCATTAAATCAATGATGAAAAGCCAACGAATAGTTATTCTCAGTCACGGAACAGGATCTAGCAGTGCTGGCGAAAAGCTCTTTACGCTGGTTGATGATTCATATCCAAAGGTTGCTCACAAGATAGTGGCAGTACAAAAATGCGATCTAGAGGCGATGACAGAGCCGGAACTGATTGCACTTGGTACCGAACTACTCAATGGTACTGCAGACGTAATCTCTGCGTAACCGTTTCAGAAAACAGAATCAATCAGAACCTATGAACGGTTCTGATTTTTATTGTGTATAAATGTGAATAAGGGTTAATTACATTGACAGGCGAGGTAATGTGGCATACACTGTAATTATGATCAATAGTACACTCACTTCAGATTTGTTACGTGGCCACACTGACACGATTATCTTGCAGTTGCTTTTGGATGGTGACAAATACGGCTACGAGATAACAAAGCTTGTAGCTGAACTATCGGGTAATGGATACGAGTTAAAAGAGGCGACGATGTACTCGAGCCTCAAGCGCCTCGAGACCGATCAACAGATCACTTCCTATTGGGGTAATGAATCCCAAGGTGGCCGTCGCAAGTACTATAGCGTCACCGACAGTGGCCGAAAACTACATACGATGAATCGGCAGAACTGGGAATACGCAAAAGAAATTTTAGATAAGTTGTTATAAGGAGGATATATGGAAAAAGAACTAGAAAAATTTATTAATGGTGCATTCAAACCGTATGGAGATTTTCCAGCACGTACTGATGTTGTGCGTGAACTTTTAACAAATCTTCAAGACAAATATAAAGACCTCGTGTCGCAGGGCGTGTCTGACAAAGATGCCTATAAACAAACCGTTGATTCGTTTGGCGATGTCAGTGAAATTATGGATGAAATGAAACAGGATAGTACTAGTACAAGCGTCCATTCATTCAAAGGAATTGCGCTCGAAGAAGCAGACCTCAGCCAAGCCGACCTTACGGGCGCTCAGTTTAACGGTAGTGCGATTCAAAAAACAAACTTTAATCATGCAGACCTGAACGGTGCAACGCTCAACGGAGCTGCTGTTTCTGATGCAACTTTTGTGAGTGCAAAACTGACCGATACTATCTTTAAGGGCAGTGATGTTCAGAATGCAGATTTCGATGCAGCAAAGATTACTCGCACACTGTTTAAATCTTCGTCGCTAAAAAGCACCTCATTCAAAAATGCCAACATCGATGACACAAACTTTAAAGGGAGCGACCTCACCGATACAACGTTCGAAGGCAGTACTATTAGCAATACAGTCTTTGACGGCAGTGGATTAGCACGTACGGTCTTCACCGGAGCAACTCTAAAGAATGTTTCATTCCATTATAGCGAGGTGAAACATGCTATTTTCGACGGCGCAACGATGGATAAAGTGACGTACGCACTATTAAAAGGATCGAAAGCAAATCTCGACGATATTACTATCGTATAGTGATACGCAGCCATAAACCGCTCTCGTGAAAGGATTTATTTAACGGCAATAAGCTCAATATCGAAGACTAAATCACTGTTTGGGCCAATCTGCGCTGAAGCTCGTCGTTGTCCATAGGCCATAGCTGACGGGATCACTAACCGACGCGTGCCACCAACTTTCATACCAGGAACGCCTTGTGTCCAGCCATCAATCACTTGGTTTAAGCCAAATGTTGCTGGGTTGCCAGAATCATGACTACTTTCAAAGATAGTCCCGTCCGTAGCAAGTGCACCAGTATAATGTGCGGTGATCGTTGCATCGAATGGCACTTCCTGTCCGTCACCATCGACGAGGTCAATAATTTCAAGTTCTGTTACAGTCGTCTTTTTTCCAAGTGGGGTGTAGTTTTCAAGGGGTGTTCCCTTACGTTTTTCATATAAGCTCATGTACCTATTGTAGCAAGCTATCTTGATATGATTGAAGAAATCAATCCATAAGGTATGATAGAGGATAGTAATAAGCGAAAGCACTATATGTCAAAAGATTCTAAAATGCCTACACCTCAAAAACTACACGGTCTGTTTGGTATTTTTCCTACGAAACAGTCAGCGACTGTCATTAACGCACCTACACCGAGCATTCTGAGTCAAACCTATGAAGGCTTTGATTGGACTGACCTGGAGAACCCAAAAGAGGAAGATCTGTTTAAGGTTGCCAAGAAATATGACCTACATGATGTCCAAATTCGTCACGCACTCGGCAAAGGACAAATTTCGCAGATTGTCGTTGAGGATGATTATATTTTCTTGATCTTACACTTTCCACACACCATAGAAGGCGAACAGCGCATTGAGTCCAGCCAGGTCAGTGTTTTCCTAGGCAAGAACTTTCTTGTCACTATCCATGATCAAAAAACAACGACGATACGAGAATGCTTTCATGAGCATAAAGACGACCATGGTGAAGATAAATCTCCTGGAAAAATTGTCTTTCATATTATTGAACACCTTTTGAAGGAAGTTGAATTACTTCTTGCTGGCGTCTCGACTGATCTTGATGATATTGAAGAAAGTGTCTTTAAGGATGCTCAATCAGATGCATTCGAAATCGGCATTCTGCGACAAAAAATTATGCGACTACGAAGAACATTGGCGACACAAAAAGGTGTCCTGGAAGAGCTTGATAATGTTATCGATAAGTTTACCGGTGAACATTTGGCACGTTACTACCGTAGTAACACGAACGTTACCCGCAAGCTCTGGGAAACTGTAGAGGAAGCCCGTGAAAGCATCGAGATCTATAAAGATGCAGACTTCACAACAAGTACTGAACAAACGAATAAAATTCTTGCAGCGCTAACATTACTATTTACCCTGACGATTCCTGCAACAACAATCGGGGCTTTCTACGGAATGAATGTACTGCTACCTGGTGGTATCGAATCAGGTTCGTGGACATTCCTTGGTGATTACACCATGCTCAAGCTTATCATCGCTGTCTCTGCCGTAGCAGCGCTCTCTATGTGGTTATATTTTAGACACAAAAAGTGGTTTTAGTCACATACAAAATTAAACTTTAGAACTACTCGTCCCGTTATGCCAGTGGCCACAAAACTCACAAACATATTGCTGTAAATCCTTAGCGGGTGCTGAAAGCTCGGCATCTAACTCTGTAGCATATTTTCGTTTCTTTTTATCACCAACGATACAATATTCATTTTCGTTAGGCACAAGAGGGAAGGCGGGACTGCGTTTGACGTGCTTCATGCCTATCAGTATAACTTTTTATGCGAACTACGTTACAATAAATATAATGAATCCTGACATCACAGTATCTCATTTTATCGAAGATCTTCCCGTCTTTTCTTACAAAACAGCAATCGTAGAAGCTGTTGACGCCAATCAAGTCACCATTATTACTGCCGAAACTGGGGCAGGGAAAAGCACACAGGTGCCGCAGTACCTGGCAGACCACGGCTACACAAAGGTTATTGTGACCCAACCACGTATCTTGGCTGCAAGGAACTTATCAAAACGCGTTCGTGAAGAATGGGCCCTTCGCACTTTGACTGATAGTACACCAATCATTGGATATCGAACTGCACAAGAACGAGACGATGACTCTCGCAACGAAATCTTGTACTGTACTGACGGCCTGCAGCTCGTCCGTGAGATTACTGGTGCAGGCATCACCGAGCGCCAAGTCCTTGTCCTTGATGAAGTCCACGAGTGGAACGAAAACATGGAAGTCCTCATTGCCTGGGCCAAGCGACGTTGCCTCGAGGATCCTCATTTTAAAGTTGTTATCATGAGTGCCACGATTGATGTTGCGCCCCTCGCGGAATATTTTAATACGACGGCCGTTATATCTGTTCCTGGTCGAAGCTTCGAAGTGAAAAAGCGCCGCGGTCTTGATGTAATTGTCGAAATCCTCAAAAAGATAGAATCAGGCCACAGTAATATGCTTGTCTTTTTGCCAGGGAAATCTGAAATTCAAAATGTCACCGACGCTATTGCAACCAAAGCGACAGCCGCAGGTATTCCTATTATTCCTTTGCACTCACAGCTTGAAGCTTCGGCACAACAACAGGCCTTTGCCAGCTACCCGAACGGCAAAATTATCCTTGCAACTAATATTGCACAGACCAGCATTACCATTGATGACGTAGACGTCGTCATTGATAGCGGCCTTGAGCGGCGCAGTGAAGTACGGAGCGGCGTCGAAGGCCTATTTATCGCCCAGACATCGCAGGCAGACTGTCTACAACGTGCTGGTCGCGCAGGACGCACCAAAGAAGGTGAATATATCCTTGCACCGTACGACATCCTGCCATGCCTTCCATTCGAAGAACGATCTGAATACGGAACACCGGAAATACTTCGTAAACATATTGACCGACTGACACTTCGCCTGGCAAATGTAGGGATTGATATTGAACAACTTGATTTCTTTCACGACCCCAGCAAGCGCGCGATTCGACAGGCCAAGCAAACATTGATTGCTTTGGGTGCGATGACGCCAACAGGAAACGTCACGAGTATTGGCCGAGAGATGGAACGCTATCCAGTTGAATCAAGTTACGCACGCATGCTGGTTGAGTCACAAGAACACGGCGCTGAAGTACAGACAAAACTTGCGGCAATTATCGCAATCCAGGAAATTGGAGGCATTGTCAAAGGTGGCCCACGCTACGTTGGATGGCAGCGCTATACGAAACAGCGAAAGTCAGACCTGCTGGCACAGTATGATGTCTACCGATCACTAGCTGATATTAATCCCGATGACTACGAAGAAATCGGTATCATCAGCAAGAATGTCTCTAAGGCGAAAGATGTCATGGAACGACTGAACCATGATTTGAGTGGTATTAGTCTCGACGAAACACTATTAACACCAATTACCGAATCTGAACAAGACAGTCTAATGTACTGTATCGTTGCCGGTCAGATCGATCAGTTATGGGGTATCGATATCAAGGGTGAGGCAACCCATATTTATACCGGTGATGTCCGTGAACTTTCAGCAACGACAGTTGTTCGTAATCCAACATTAATTGCGGGAACGCCGTTTGACCTCGAAGTACCAACCCGTGATGGAACTTTGCAGACACTGCGCCTTGTCCAAGGTGCAACTGCAGTGAAATCAGACTGGCTGATTGCGCTTGCACCAGAACAGTTTAGCTCAAAACGAGGGAAGATGGTGTACGACCCACGCCTTGGCACACTCGTCATTAAACAGTTAGTGCGCGCCGGAAAGCGAACACTTGAAGGTATCGGCGTACCGGTGACGCAAAATACCAAGCAAAATCAGAAATTCTTTCAAGAAGCCCTCGCCAAATGGATCTTTGGTCAACTAGAAACAGAGAAACGAAAATTAGAAGGATCGCACGCAAAGCGTATCCCTAACGTGCCATATTCCAGGGTAAAATCTATGGTCAGCTCACTTGCTGGTGGGGTGATCGATATCGAAAACCTCAACCCTAACCGCAAGAAAGAACTATTTGCCCTCACAAAGCTTGAAACACATCTAGGTACTGACTTTATGACTCAAGTTGCCGCCTCATTCACTAGTCGTCGTGCACCCGGCAGGCATAATGCACACAGAGGATTCAAACCAGCCCATAAACAGCGAAAAAAACACAGCGCACGCTGGGACGACTAGCCAAATGACCTGCTTTACAAACATGACTTTTTTGCATATCATAAGACTATAGAATTACTATATAAAATATAGCATTAAGAAAGTAGAGTATATGGCAAGCAAGAAGCAGACGGTACTATTTGGCATCGATACATTCGGTGATCTTCCTGTTGATGACGACAAAAAACTCTTGTCATATGCTGCCGCAATTCGACAAGTTGTTGATGAAGCAGTCTTGGCCGAAAAGGTAGGTATCGACGCAATTGCCCTTGGTGAACACCACCGATTTGAATATGCTATCTCTGCCCCTGATACCGTTCTGGCGGGCATTGCGACACGTACATCGAAGATTACCCTCGCAACGGGCGTCACAGTGCTGAGCTCTGATGATCCGGTGCGTGTGTTTGAACGGTTCTCGACAATCGATGCGCTATCAAATGGACGTGTACAGGTTATATTAGGACGCGGCTCATTCACGGAATCATTCCCATTATTTGGCTACGACCTGCGTGACTACGAAGTGCTATTTGAAGAAAAGGTACAACTGTTTGCTGAACTACTGAAAGAAACGCCTGTTACTTGGGAGGGTACGACCCGTGCAGCACTTGATAAGGCCGACGTCTTTCCTAAAACCGAATCAGGTCACTTGCAAACAATGATTGGTGTCGGTGGATCACCACAATCTGTTATTCGTGCAGCCCGCTATGACTTTCCTTTGATGCTGGCGATTATTGGCGGATCACCCGACCGTTTTGTACCGTATATTGATCTGTACCAACAAGCGGCCAAAGAGTTTGGGACAACTGTCCACCCGATTGGCATGCATTCACCGGGCTTTATCGCCGATACTGATGAAGAAGCTATTAAACTTGCCTGGCCACCTTATAAAAAGAGTCACGATCGTATCGGTAAAACACGTGGATGGGCGCCTCTCACTCGTGATCAATTCATGTATGAAATTGCACACGGATCACTCTATATTGGTTCACCAGAAACGGTTGCAAAGAAAATCGCCCGATCTATCAAAGTCCTTGGCGTGAGTCGGTTTGACTTGGTGTACGGACAAGGCCCCCTGGCTGCCAGTGCTCGTCTCCATATGATCGAGTTGTACGGAACCAAAGTCATTCCACGTGTTCGTGAACTACTTGCAGAAGACAAAAAATAATGACAAGTATCGGTATTCTGGGTGCAGGGAAAGTAGGAATCGTCCTTGCACAACTCTTGCTAAAAGCAGGGTACACTGTCCTAATAGCTGGCTCTGGGAATCCTGAGAAGATAGCACTCACCGTTAAAGTGCTGACGCCTGGTGCGACCGCAGTCACAAAAGAGCAGGCAGCAAAAGAAGCCGATATTGTCGTCTTGGCCTTACCACTTGGTAAATACGAAACGATTCCAAAAAAGGAACTAGCCGGAAAGCTCGTCATTGATGCAATGAATTACTGGTGGGAAGTCGACGGCGATCGACCTGACCTAAAAGATCTTCGTACCTCGACAAGCGAAACGGTTCAGAAGTTTTTGCCCGAATCTCGCGTCGTCAAAACATTTAGTCACGTAGGCTACCATGATTTACACGACGAAACGCGGCCAGCAGGAACGGTTGGTAGGAAAGCAATCGCACTCGCCGGTAATAACGAAGTTGACCTACAGACGGCCGCAACACTTGTCAACGACATAGGCTTTGATCCGGTCATTATTGGCCCCCTCGCATTCGGTATTCGCCTCGAGCCAGGCAGTGACGTCTTTGGTGCGCATGTCGAGGCAGCAGCCTTGCGGTCAATGATTGATCATTTTCCAGATACAGTACTGGGTAAAAAGGTTTCGAATGCCCGCACATAGCACCATAAATACGGTATTATAAACAGGTGACTATCAAACAGACCGCAAAACGCGCATACGATGCACTCGACAATGTTTTTACTGATAAAGAAGCCTGGGGACTGTTCAGGCTTGCTGCATTTGTCGAGACATTCGGATGGACATGTTTGATCATCGGTATTATTGCCGTTGAAATGCAGTGGCCAGGTAACGACGCGTATATTGCCGTTGCTGGCAGCATTCACGGTATTCTTTATTTGTTTTATCTCTTTATCGTTATCTTTGCGCACCGTGCACTGAAATGGAGTGTCTGGCGCTTTATCTTTGCAGAACTGATTAGCGTGGTTCCATATGGTGCTTTAGTGTTTGAACTATGGGTAGCACATCGCCGCAAGAACGGTAAGAAATAATGATTGCAGTTCAGGCATAATTGTCTTTAAAATTTAATTCCAATTATTTCACTTCGAAAGTGGCTTGCACCTCATCGTGCTCGTGATCGTGAACCTTAAAGTTTCCGGTTTGCACAAGAGTTACGGTAAAACTTTCACCTTTTGCTAAAACCTTTTCAGTCACACCGTCGTAAGGTGTGTGTTTTTCATGCAACCCAAACGCCATTTCACGACTTTCGTCATCAAGGTTAGTGACCGTTAAGGTATCACATCTTTTACCTTCGGTAGCACTAGGAATCGCTTTGTCATCCTTCACGACAATCGTGTGATTGGTTTGATTTGGATAGCATCCATCATGCAAACTCGCATATTGATGATTAAGGTACGAGGAGATAGCCCAAACTGCACCAAACGATACAGCAATGGCAAAGATAGCGGCGAGGACGGTAATAATAATTATCTTGGCACGACGCTTCATTCCCGTAATTATACCATGACCATCATAGGAAAAAGGCAACTGATTATTGATATTTGACCGTAAACGAACTGCCATTAACAGATGAAGGAGTGCCGCCATGTCCTGCCGCACCACCTTGACCGATAAGTGTAATTTGCGATGCGTTGCTTGCTGCTGCCGACATCGTTGTGCCGTTCACGGTCGCCATTGCGTTACTAAATTGCACTGTTCCAAAATTATCCAGCAGCACCAGGCTGCCGTCTTGGTAACTCGGATCTTCTTGAATCCATTCGGCTGATGACAGTGACGAAGTATAGCTCACAGATGTCGAAAACGTTTGTCCAGTTGTCACATCGGTTATCGAAATCGTCCACTGATTAGTAAATGCTTGTGTAATTGAGGCAGATATCGTATCGCCCGGACTAATCGTTAATGAAGCTATCCCAATCGCACTCGCCGGTAATAATTCATAGAATGCTGAGGTTGAAACGATACCCGATGGTGAAATGGTATTCTCGGTACCTACTTGAATAAGGTCAGATGTCGTAATGCCACCGATACCAATCCATGTACCGTCACCTGATTCAACCGTCGTGCTGGTTGGTGTCGGAGTTGGGGTTATCCAAGTACCTGATACCACCGTAAAGTTTCCACCTGTCGAAATGTAGCCCGCCCAGTTCGTTGACTGGTAGGTTGTCGTACTGTTTGATCCTGTGCCGGTTGGTGCAAGGCTCGGTACGTCACTCGATGAACCAGGTGTAATAACGTTGCTGGGAGGAGGAGCCGGTGCTGTCGTTGTTGAAGGTGTCGTTTTCGACGGAGTTGCTGCAGTTGTCGTTGTCGTCGTTGAGGTACCAGAAAGCTTATCCGTATCCGTCGTTTGGACAGTGGGGATGTCAGTTTGTGTGACGAGCTTGGTTTGGTACGTCGAAAGAGCGTACACCGTAAACCCACCGCCGAAAATAACAAGAGCGACCGCTGTAATAATAATGCGGGTACGGGAAATAAATCCAGAGGTCGGCCTAGAGGTCGTCTTTGATCTTTGCTTTGTTTTCTTAGACATGTTTGTTTTACGCTTGTCCTTATAGATATTCTACCAGTTACGTGCAAAAAGCACACCCTTGTTGATAACGGTTTAATTTTTTCAACCATTCACGTATACTAAATGCTTATGGATGAGTTAAAAAAGATACGCAAGATCTTTACAGGTAGTTTACCTATTTTTAGTGCGCTCGGTGATGAGAATCGGCAAAAACTTATTCTCTTAATGCTGGAACCCGAGCCAAAGTCGGTCAAAGAATTAACCGACGGGACACAGCTATCCAGACCATCAATATCGCATCACTTGAAAATACTAAAGGATGCTGGACTGATCGAAGAAACGAAAAAGGGTACCAGAACGTATTACCACCCACGAACAGGCGAGCATGTGAATAACATGAAAATACTACTAGAAGAAATTGAACGATTAGAAACATTGAAAGAGGGAGGCAAATAATGCTAGGAAAGAATTTACACAAGCTAGGCGCATTCGCATTTAGTCATCCATGGAGGTTTATCGCTGGATGGGTTGCGCTGATCATTATTCTTGGTCTATTAGCCGTCCATTTTATTCAGCCTACCAGTGCGGCTATTTCGATCCCTGGCACCGAGGCACAGAAGGGGATTGACCGCGCGAATGAACTATTCCCAAGTTCTGGTAAAGGTTCAGGGAGAATCGTCTTTAAGGCAGAGGAGGGCAAGAGCATTACTGACTATGGGTCGCAAATTGCCGCTTTGTCGACAAAAGTTGCTGCGGTTGATGGCGTCAGCTCAGTTATTGATCCATTTTTTAGTCAAGCAACATTTATCTCCAAATCGGGCACTATTGCATATGGCCAAGTTCAATTCGAACAATCATCCGGTTCAATTGATGCCGCGACACTCACATCCATACAGGATGCGATTGGCGTCGCTCGAACGAGTGGATTACAGATAGAAACAGCCGGTGATCTTATTAATAAGACACCAGGTGAGATCCTTGGTATTGGTGAGATCGTGGGAGTATTAATTGCGCTCGTCGTATTGTTTATTACACTCGGATCACTTGTCGCCGCAGGAATGCCTATCACCACAGCCATTGTTGCGATTGTTGTGAGTATGGCGGGGCTCTTTTCCCTCAGCAAGCTCATCAGCATCAATGCCACAACACCAGTGCTAGCGGTGATGCTTGGTCTTGCCGTCGGTATCGATTACTCTCTTTTCATTATCAATAAGTACCGAAGACTCGCGCTTGATGGCTATAGCTATAAAGAGGCGGCGGCCCGTGCAATTGGTACTGCCGGTAACGCAGTTGTATTCGCAGCATTGACGGTGGTGATCGCCCTTGCTGCGCTCAGTATCGTCAATATTCCTTTCATGACACTCATGGGACTTTCTGGTGCTGGAACAATTGCAGTTGCTGCATTAGTATCGATTTCACTTGTTCCCGCAATGCTCGGTATTGTTGGCAAGCGTGCTTTTAGTAAAAAACTACGTGCAAAAGTCGAAAAAGCGCAAGCTGAGGGTGCAAAGAAAATCCACAGCGTGAATCCGAATAGTATTTGGTTTAAATGGGGTCTCAAAATTACGAAGCACCCAATCATCGCCCTCATTGCATCGGTCATTGTTATTGGTGTGATTGCATTGCCGGTCAAAGACCTACAACTAGGCCTGCCGACTGATCAGTATGCAGCAGCAAGTTCAACCCAAAAGAAAGCTTACGACCTACTCACCGAAGGCTTTGGCGTTGGCTTTAATGCACCCTTAACTGTTGTCGTTGAAGGATTGCCTGCCGTCAGCGATGCCGATAGGGCGACAGCTGGCCAGTATGCGAAACTAATCCAACTCACTAAAGTTGCCGGCAGCATCTCAAAACTTGATGATGTCGATCAGACACTGCCCGCCGCTGCAACCGACAACGGCACAGCCGGAATCATCCAAGTGATACCGAAATCAGCACCTATTGATAAAGAGACTGCAGATCTGATAAAGAAATTACGCGATACGTCAGAACAAAAAACTATTACCGGCAGTGACAAGATATCATTATCTGTCACAGGTTCAACTGCACTACAAGGTGATATTAACGCAAAATTGGGCGCTGCTTTGCCTGAATATCTCATCGTTGTGGTCGGACTTTCATTAATCCTACTCATTGTGGCATTCCGTTCAATCCTGGTCCCAATCAAGGCTACAATTGGATTTCTATTATCAGTCCTTGCGATGTTCGGTTCACTCGTTGCTGTTTTCCAATGGGGATGGTTTGGATTATCCGATGCACCAGGTCCAATCATTAGTTTCATTCCGATTATTTCCATCGGCATCATATTCGGACTGGCGATGGACTATGAATTCTTCCTTGTATCAAGTATTCACGAAGCGTATGTCCAAACAAAAAATGCCAAGGACGCTGTGGCCCGTGGCTTTGGTGTCGGTAGTAAAGTCGTCACTGCAGCAGCTATCATTATGGTGAGTGTCTTTGCTGGATTCATCACTAACCACGATGCGACAATTCAATCAATTGGATTCGGCCTGGCTGTAGGCATCCTGGTTGATGCATTCCTTGTGCGTATGACAATCGTACCTGCAGTGATGACACTACTCGGTAATGCAGCCTGGTGGATACCAAAATGGCTCGACAAACGGCTGCCACATATCTCTATCGAAGGTGAAGAAGAGTAGTTTTTCGTAGTATTACGTGAATATTTCAAAAGCGTGTGGCGTGGGGTCAGGTGCCACTACTGATGAGGGGTGAGTGTTTGTTTTCTAAAACCTTCAGCCTTTACCTTTTGAAACTCGCGCCAGATCAATGCAAGGATTGCAAGGTCAAAGACAGTTAATACGATGACAAAGAATGAACCTGCGCCAAAGATAATATCGTAGATTTGATAGAGCGTGAGCGCACCCAAGCTAATCAGTGAGAACGGATATGCCCACATTTTGTTGCGCAAAAGCCCAACAACCGATACGATTTTTATAGCAGCATGCACCGCAAGGTACACAATAAAGAATAGCCGAGCACTGTTGGTAAATTGGTGAGAAGAGTGAATCAAGAAATTTGAGATGAAATCATTGGGATCATGCGCTAACTCGCGGTGTGTTGCCAGCACGACCAAGCCTTGTAACCGGTGCGGACTGAGGAATATCAGGGCAATCGCAGTGAAAGCTTCAATTAGCCCATCAATACCTTTAATCAAGATACCGTATTCGAATATCTTATCGAAAAAGTTCTTTGGTTGAAACCAACTGCCTTTTTTAATCGTCTTTACTGTTTGTTCCATTACTATCTATTATATAGGTGTTTCTTAAAAACTGATGAAAAGTGAAGGGCCACCGGAACTGAATCCGGTGGCCCGCTTCGATCACTCGTAGCAGCCGCTACTTGCTTTATGGCAGTGATATGCGCTATTTTCGCACGTACCACAGCTGCAGCTGCATCCACTCCCATTTCTGGGAGTAGCAATGACGATCATGTGATCGAACGAAGGTGCATCGACAATCTTGAGGTTCAAGACCGGACGCTCCACTAGTGCTGTACTCATAAGTCCACCTCTCTAGAGACAACACTAATATTATACATCTTTATGCGTATGTTTGTAATGAGATACAAATTTGTAAATATTACAATTTAGGTTTATAAATATAGATATACTTATGGATCATCCGTAGGTTGTGGGCATATTGCCCGGCTTTTACAACCTACCTACAACTAAGGAGGCTCAGAAATGAGCTATATCGGAGACGAAAGTAACGACAAATGGCTCTTCTCGGAGCTTCCAGAGCAGCCCAGCGGGCCACTTTATTACAGAGAAAAGCCGCACTTTCGAACTTTTCTCCGCAAGATCATCACGCCAATTGCGCTCCTCGTGTTGCCGATTGTCCTGGTGATCTGTTTCCAGAACATCGCAAGGATCATAGGACAGTGGATTGATACCAGTCCCTCTTACGTTACCCAGCGACTTGATATCGCACGGTCTCGTTTCAACGATTGGTCGAGTCATTTTAATGACTTGTCATGGATCGGCACGGTTGTCGTGGTTGTATGGGTGCTTGTCATCGTCTACTTGTTCATCAAGGCGTACTATGATTGGAACCATACCTTCCATTCAATTTCACAGGACTATGTCATAGAGGCGCAGAAACGACTCTTGCAAGAAGAACGGTCCATGACCATCGAAGCCCATATAGTGGTCGGTGCGTCTGTGCGCCGGACACTGATCGACAAATTCTTTCCTGTATGCGGATCGGTCATTGTGCAAACAATTGACCTTGAAGGTGAAGGCAAGAAGATTCTGTTCCAAGACGTCAAAGACCCCTACAGGATGCGAGACGTCATCCTTAAGGTGAAGCAGTCAAAACCCCTTGAAAGGTAGGTGAAAAGTCATGGTGTAGTTAAGCGATTTATTTCGCTTAACTACACCTTTTTCATTTTATTAACAGATTAGTTTCAGTTATAATGTTATCTTTTATGAAATAATACAAATAAATTGTAGTATATGTTTAAAGTGTTATAATGCGAGTAAGAAACATACACATATATACGCATAAGCGTGATACGCTTAAAAGAATTGTTGTTCGATTACAGATTTGGTGTGTGCGACCAATAGGAAACGTCACTTTCACCAGCTTTGCAACCGGACAAAAATCCGGACTCGTCGCTCGTCGATATTTGTAAAAGTGTTAACTTGTAGCTTCGAGTAGGAAGCACATTGAAAATTTGTCTGACACAATCCATTCCTCTATTCTAGGGAGTTACAATGAACAGTTCTGCTGATCCAACCGAACGCATCACGGTAAATCCTCGAAAGTCTGCAGTTGTTGACGCAAGTCAGCCTCAGCCGGCCTCCGTCGAAGTCGTGCCAGTCCAAGAAGCGATCATTCCCGACAGGGGGTGGCCGAAAATCTGGTACTGGATCAAGCGTCGTTTCACAAAAGACGCAAAAGTCCCCAAGATCAACAAGGCGCAAGCTGCGGAGATCGAACGTCACGAACAAGCACTGCGTGATGCAGAAGCCGAAGCTGCGCGTGTCGCAGCCCGGCGACAGTCCATCCTGCGACTTCGTGAACTTTCTGATCTGAAGCCTCGGCTGACGGTCGCGTTCATCGGAGTCAAGGGTGCAGCCGGAACGACTACCACCATGGTCGGAACGACGTCAACGGTTTCAGACATCACGCGGACACTTGTGTACGCTGGTGACTTCAACCCCGCGTCGGGTTCGGCTGGTAGCCGCCTCGGTAAAGACCCCAACGAGACAATGAGCCTGCGCGAGTACCGCGTGATGGTCGAACAAATCGATGCGCGGTTTGAGTCTCTCAAGGCTCAGATCGCCTCAGCCACATCGTTGGCCATCGACAACCTCGACCTTCGGGCGCTTGTCGACACCATCGACAGTCGCGCCGAAATCAACGCCAGACTGCGTCCAACGCAGTACGGCGTGCGTGTCCTCAGTGCGGACGACTACATCCTGGAAACAACCGAGCAGTTCGGCACGACCACAGTCAAGATGCTCGACATCCTGACTAACAACTGCGACTACTTGTTCGTCGACACGGCCAACGACATCACCACACCAGCCTCTCGAGCAGTGCTCCAGAAGGCTGACGTGTTGGTGTTTACGGCCAACGTCGGCATCAAGGACTCGCTATTCATGCTGTACACAAGCATGGAAAAGGTCCGCCAGCTCAGTCTAGGCGACAAGGTAGCCAACTCGGTCGTCGTCATCAGCAACCTCCCGGAAGGGGCGAAGCTCGACGACTACCGAAAGTACCTGAACCGCGTCAAGCCCACCACCGATGAGGTGATTCAGTACATCGAACCGGCGGACTTCCATGGACCTTTCATGGGTGTCCCTCACGACCCGGTCATCGCTCGCGATGGTCAGGTTGAGCTGGAGCAGTTCGCAGACGCGACCTACCAGGCCTACGTCGATATCGACATCACCATCTTCGAACAGGCTCTGAACATGGAGTCGATCGCCAAACAGGCAACCCACCGCGCCGATTCACGGTACGGTGTCATCATGGCTCAGCCGTCAGGTCGAGTTGTCACATCATTGGAGTAAATCATGAAAGCAATGCTCGTGCAGCTCGCGCTGCAGGCAGTACCGCAAGACGCCACACCCCCAGTCCAGTGCCAACTGGTCACTGGACTCAAGACGGGAACCGCGAACATCGTGGGAAACGTTATTGGGTTGCAGGACCTCGCGCCCTGGATCGTCGGTGTCCTCATCGTTATCGCGATTCTCGTGGCAGCGATTCCCAAGCTCCGAAGGATCGTCATCGGGAACCTGCTTTGGGTTCTCGGTATCGCGGTCGTCGGTGCTGCCATCGTCGGTGCGGTTGTCATCTTCGCGCCTACTCACTGCGCGTAATGCGCATTCAGGGCCGCTCACTTTCTGTCAAAAGAAGTGAGCGGCCCTAACATAAAGGAGTAGTCGTGATTTGGAATCCGCTCGACCCATTAGGGAGCCTTTCACGCGCGCTGCAAAATGGGTATGCGCAGATCGTGGAACTGTTCCAACGTTTTATTGCAGTTCGCCTCACACTGGACGGCACACCGTTCGTCCAGTACCTGTACGGAAATGCGCTCGGTGCTTACAACTACGTCGCAATGGCTGTTATGGCAGTGACGTTCATTATTGCGCTCTTCATAAAGCGCGGTAGAGCGTCATTCGCACAAGCAGCGATCGTGGTAGTGGCAGCTGGCGTCATCGGACCCTTGTGGTTCTATGCCGCCGATCAGTTTCAGCTGCTAGGTGATCAGCTCACCATTACCTTCAACTTGAACCAAAAGGTTGAAGGCGTGGATGGTGTGAACCTGGTAACATTAGCCTTCCCGCAACTCGAAATCCCTGACGTGCTGATGAGTTTGTTCACGTTTGCGCCGCTGATGTACTTTATGTACAGCCTGTTTAGCGTGTTCGTGAGCTACGCCTTCATTACCGTCGTGGTAAAGTTCCTTGGCCTGCTGTGTTTTGCGCTGCTTGCGCTTGGCACTCGGTCACAGAAGGTGTTCTCGTTGCTCATCGCAATTGGGCTGGTAGCGGTGGTGCTCGGAAGAGCAGTCGCCGTACTATTCATCTCAATTGGGCAGGGGCTCAGTTCTATCACAGCGGTTTTTGCTGAAGGATTCATTCAGGGAATTATCCTGAACGGATCTGTCATTGCAGCTATTCTGGTTCAGCCAGTGCTGATCTTTCTGATGTATAAGGGTGTTTCACCTATCGTCGGAAGGGTTGCCGCGGCAGTCACAGGAAAAGTGCGTGCACTCAGTGAAAATCGTGAAGGTCAAAGTGTTCGTGGGCTGTCTAACGCAAACGCAGCCTCGTTGCAGGGACGGTCAGAAGCCATCCCTTACAACAAAGGCCCGTCGTACGCGCGTCGCGCCGTCGAAATTGGCGGAGCGATGGCAATCGCAAAGGGGGCAGCAATGCTCGCTGCGAAAGCAGCCTCAGCCGTCCCGCATCCTGCAGTGAAAATTGCTGCAGTTGTTGCTACCGTGGGCCTCAAAGCCCTTCCGAAAAGAACATCTGGAACACCGAGGAGGTGAACCTATGGCCGAACTCAGTTCGGACGATCAACACCTGACCGTCCGGCATCCCAAGAAACGATCGATGCGCTTCTTCAAGTTCAACCGTAACGATTGGTCGTGGGCCTTCATCAGCGTGCTGGTGGTTATAGGGCTCGCGGTCATCGTCGGAAGCACTTGGAGTCGTGGTATCGTTCTGATTGCGATCGTCCTGTGGTGTCTGACGATGCTGCCGGTTGAAAGCTTGAACGACAGAGTATACTTTGGACCGATCGCGTTCCTAGACAACCTGCGCATCAAAGCAAACGGCTTTTACACCTGGAAAGGAAGTGCACTCGATGCCTCTGGAAAGAGGCGTCGCGGTGTGCGGATCATGAAGCTTGCAGTAAAAGGCTTCGGAGATCTGGGGTTGATCTACAACCGACAGCGTGACACCTATTCAATGGTGTTCAGCGCTGAAGGAAGTCCGATCTCTTCCCAGAACCTTCCAGCGCAGTTTGCGTCACATCAGCAAATTGCGGCCATCTTCACCAAGGCGGCTGCGGCTGCCAAAGTGACGATCAAAGTATCCACTGGCGTTCGCGCCCGTCCGGAAGACCCTTGGGAATTCTGGAATATGATTGCGCTGTACGGAGAAGTTGAGGTCGCTGAGACTGAAGCCGAATTCGAACAAAAAACGATCGAGGACTACACCGAATACGATCACCGAATGAAATACCTGCAGACAGTCCAGTTTGCCCAGGAAGAGATTTCGGAAATGTCGAATGACATCGACATGATCATGGTGATAACGGTCGCCGGAACGGAAGCGTTCCAGAAAGCCGTCAAGAAAAAGTCCATCGATGAAGAGGAACTCTCACGACAACCGATTAGTCGGATACGAACTGTCGTGTTGCCGCTACTTGAAAAAGTGACGGCAGGGAAGGTGACTGTCCTGGATGAGGAAGGTGCCGAAAGGTACCTTCGGAAATCATGGGATGTCAATCTTCGAGACTACTACGATCGTGCGCATGAACGGGCACTCCGGGGCGATGAAATCAAACCGGATCAGTGGTACCCAAGTCGATTCATCAAGCAGTTCAAGACCTATCTTCAGATCGACGACACCTACGGGGCAACCCTGAAAGTGACGTCGTTTCCACGAGGGGATGCATTTCCCTTCGAAGCTAGGGTGTTTTACGCAGCTCACGCTCGGTATTATGCCAACAGTGTGATCGGTGAAACACAGCACGGCAGATGGGCGTACAACTTTCTCAACCTCGGATCTGGCTTTGTCGGAGACGCAATCGAGACGGTTGGAATCGATGCTTCGGGTCCAAGAGCTGAACGGCGGGAACAAGAAAAGAATGATCGACTCAAGGAAATCGACGAGTCGATCTATATTCAGGACTACAACCCGCTCGTTGCCGTTAGCGGCAGCAGCTTGGAGGAACTCGAAGCGAACATCGAACTGGAAACTGATCGACTCAGTGCTGAAGGCATGCAAACATCCCGTGTCATCGGGGAACGCAACCAGCTCAACTGGTACCTTTCAGCGACAACCTTGATCGACCTTACATGAAAGGAAAAGTCAGACAAAACTATGTGTTTTCTGGGGGCGCGCGCATCCAGCGTGCGTCCCCCAAAAAACAATATTTAACAATATTTCAGGATTTTTGTCACCTAAGTGACAGCATACCTGAGGTATCGTTTGATGCCTTATACCTTAACAATTCACACACATACACTCACGGAAGGAGTGGGAAAATGAGAGGGAAGGCCTTTAGAGGTACTCCTGATTCGATGGCTCTTTGGCAGCCATGGATCGCACCTACACACATGCAGCATTTGGGATTCCTTCTGGGATTCAATCTGCGTACCGGCAAGAAGGTTCACCTTTTCCCCTGGACGATGCCGACGAACTCGACAACGTGCCAGATAGAAGGCGAAAAGAATGCCGGCAAGAGCACATTCATGAAAACGGTTGTCCCCCGCGCACTCGGCTTTCAAGCCAGGGACGTCTATGGAGAACCGACACTTATGCGTGCTCGACTCAACGCTCGTAAATCAGAGCGTGGAGTTTCCGAGATCGCACCCCTCAGTGATGCACTGCACGCAAAGGTCTATGACCTGAACGAAAGTGGTGGCATTAACCTGTTTGGCCTCTTCGTTGAAGAGACCGACATCATCGAGGTCACGATCAATGTCGTCCAAGAAGTCAAAGGTGGGTATCTCGGTGAGAAGGTTTCTCTCGCTATCATGGTGGCAGTCCGTCACATGATGAAGCAGATGAAAAACATCGCCAGCCCTTCGGTCCTAGAGCAAGTTCTACGCTATCTCACGGTGGACGACTTTGTCGCTTACCACAAAGAAAACCGTGCGAACGTGCTTACACAGTTCGAATCTGAACTGAAAGACCGCCCAACGCTTCGCAATCAACTACAGATCAGCAACAACGAACTCAACGTCGCAAGTGAATACGTCTCTGCGGCAATCGTTGCTGCGGACTGCTTGGCTCAGTTGCTGTACGGCAACTACGGAAATGTATTCAAGGGTAACAACTCCCTGTACGACGTACTCAGCGACCAGCTGACGACGTTGAACTGGGAGAATCTGCCCAGTAATGCACAAACCGTGCTCGAAGCCGTGCTGATGAAGGCAGAAAGTGCCGCCATCGTCATGTCCAAGAATAAGCAGGAGGGCGCCAAGGATCTCAGCAAAATCATTCCTCACATCAACATGAGTGATGAGGAGGGTGGGGCTATGAAAAGTCTCATGCACGCCAGGTTCGCGGCCGATCGCCAGAACAAGTCTCGTGCATATCCCACCGCCGATTTCCGTGCAGTGCAGTATTACAGCCAAGTCACCGAAGCTGGTGCGGATGGTTCCGAAATTCGAGGACTCGCAAAGGAGATCGAGCTTGGCGTCGGGTACCGGATTATTTTCCGGCAACCCAATGACACCGATTTCCTCCACAGGTTCTCGCGGCTCGGTATGTCTGACCCGGATGTCGAGTTCTTGCCGCAACTTGGGCAAGGACAGGCAGCACTCTGGGTTCGCGACCAACCACCACTGTTCTTCCAGCACGTTGTGTTGTCGACCGATCACTCGGTTATTCAGACAAACAGCGCCCGGTCGAGCATGGCTGACCCCACCCCCTTGACTGAGAACCTCGTGTATAACGAGCGACGTGCACTTGCAGAAAAGCGCGCTGTCAGTCTGGTGAAGTAAAGAACCACCCACCCATGATTGGACAAGTAGTATGAGTCGAAAACTGAGGGTCCTCCTCACAATCGGCCTTGCAACTATCTTGGCCGGTTTCATCTCGCTCCCAATGATTGGAGTGGTCGCAGCAATTGGTGTGTTTGGTTACTCGTGTACCCCAGCGGTCACCGTAACTAGTTCGCCAGGTTCAACAACTGTATCTGTATCGAAAGCATATTTCGATCAGTTCAGTGAAGCGGACCAGGCAAGCAAAAAAACCATCGCTGCTATGATCATTTCGATCGGCAAAGAAAGGAAACTGTCTGACAGATCGATAACCATTGCCATTGCGACAGCTATTCAGGAATCCAACCTGACAAACCTGCCGTTTCTCGGCGCCAAAAACGATCACAAGAGTCTTGGTATTTTCCAACAGCAGCCCTCAGATCAGTGGGGGACAGTGGAACAGATCCAAGACCCAACCCATGCGATCAACGCGTTTTACGATGCGTTAGTAAAAATACCTGACCGTGATAGCCGTCCGATGATGGATGTTGCGATTCAGGTACAAGTTCCGAGCTTGTCTGCCTACAAAAGCAGATGGGCATGGGACGCAATTGCGGCTGAGATTGTGGCACAAAATGCCGATTCTTCATCACAGTCGTGTGCAACGCGCAATGTGTCGGGTGCATGGCAAGTGCCGCTCAACAAAGGCACATACGTCGTCAGCTCTGGATTTGGGATGCGGTTTCATCCGATTCTCCACGTCTGGAAGCTTCATGACGGCGTTGACCTTGCTGCGCCTCAAGGTACTCCTGTATACGCAGCGAGTGCAGGTGTCATCGCATCTGCTGGGGTAACTGGTGGATACGGAAACTACATCAGCATCACACATGAAGGTGGCATCCTCACCGGTTACGGACATCTCAGTGGTTTTGCCACTGGTATCAGTAAAGGTGTCCAAGTCACCGCAGGTCAGCTGATAGGGTACGTCGGTTCTACCGGCGAGTCAACAGGCGACCACCTGCATTTCCTTTTACACGTCGACGGGAAACCAGTCGATCCTGTAGGGTTCATGTCGAGTGTCGGTGTATCGATACACGACAATGCAAGAGGCTAGCTCAGCCTTCCAAACTGAGCCAGCCTGGATCTGACATCCAGAACAGTCACGCGACTGCCATTCGCGAACCATTCGCACCGGCGAGTTGTCCTATCCAGGATGACTCGCCGGTGGAATGAAGAAGCACCCTTTACCGGGTGCTTTTCAAATGTCTTTTTTTGTAATGTGCCCTAAAGACCGTCGTTATTTCGAATCTCGCGCTTAATGAGATCACGTATAATCTTTGCCTTTGTTTTACCTGTTTTGTATGACTCAATATCAAGATAAATCTGCGTCTCACGGTCAATAAACATATTAAAGCGCATATCTTTGTCACTCAGCTGGAACTTATCAAGGAACTCTTTAAGCACTGTCTGGAGGGTATTTTCTGTGTAGTGCATGATATGAAGGAATGGGTTGTCTTCACCGGCAATAATCGTATGGCTGATCTTGTTGTTTGGAGTCATGACGAGCACAGGCTTTTTATAGCTCAATGCGAACGCAGTTTGATAGCCAATACTATAACTATTATTCCAGCCTTCAATAATGACGACATCCGCGGTCATGATAGAATTCTTTACTTTTTGCCAAATTTCACGGTATTCTGTATCGCTGTATTCAGCATCTTTGTTTTGATGTTTTAGGTCTTCATCGATCCATTCACGAGTCAAAGTGTGTCCCGAGGATTTCAGATAGGAAATAATCGCTGAGTAGTCAGCGTAGTGCTCGTCGAGCTTGTAGTTAGAACCGGTAAAATGGACTCTCATGCCATCTATTCTTGTGCGTCAAAAGTTAGGAAACGTGTGGTTCTCACATCGATGCCCAGTGTGTCGAGGTAACGTTGTTCAACAGCTTCTGTCGTTAAAGTATTCGTGTCTATACCCAAGCGTTCTGCAACGCGAAATATTTCAGCTTTTTGCTCATCAGTCGAAGTGTTTCTATCTTTTGCTTCAATTTCAAGAAAATCTTTGAGTTTTGGCCATGAGTCGATAGAAACTTCTGCACCGTCGATCGTATATGAATCACGGCGAGATTCCTGAATGCTTCGGGCTTCAAAGCCAAGAGATGAAAGAATTTTGAGTGTGGTTTCAAAAGATTCAACAGTTTCTTCGATTTCACCATCGAATTCTCCTGTATCCTCATTTTCGCCAGCTCGCTGTTTTACAGCAAGTGTTGTTTCGGTACCATCAGATCGTACACGAATCCATTTGTTCGGATTCACAGGATGTACATCTAACACTGCTCGTTTAAAAGTCTGTTCACCAAGACTCACGGCACCAAGTGAGCGAAGTGTTTCACGAAGCGCATCACCATCTACGTCATACACGCGAAGTTCGACTTCAATATCCTTACTGGACTCGGGGGACACGCTCATTACAAAATCCTCTCAACTTGCATTGTTTCCATAATTTTATCATATTCTTGACTTCTGTGCGCTCTGATAGCATCAGGTAAATTACTACACATAAATTCGCCCAGCGGACGGGTTAAATCCATTCGCTGTATACATACGCCAACTCGATACTGGTTCATACGATCAACGTACATACGCATGCCATAAAATCCCTCATCACATCCGTCGTTCTTCAAAACACAGTCGTTGCACACTTCGCCGAGATATGACTTGCGTATCTGTTTGAAGCCAACTTCTTTTCCATCTGGAAGACGGTAGTCGATAGACATACCTGAGGCACCTGCCGTCATATTTATCTTTTCAACCTGCGCACCCATGATAGCGAGCAGTTCATAGACTGCTTCGTACGATGATTCGCCCTCATCGAGCGAGTTAAGAATGCGAATCTTACAAACGTCACCAAATCGATCAATAATACTCATGATTCGTTCGGCGTGCTCGAGGTTTGGCATAACGATATTTGCGGCTGTTTGTATGCCGTTTTCGTAAGCGGCGACAATCGATCGTTCGAGTGCGTCCAGCTTCAGCTGTGCAAACTTTGGATTATTAAATTTTCCCCCTTGAACTGCAGCAAGGTCTTCTGGAGTTGTTCCAAAGATACTAAAAACGACCTTCTTAAGTCCTGCTTCTTTTAACTGTGGCGCCATCGCATAGAATCGCTCACCGTTACTAGTAATCTTGACTTCATGTCCATCATCAGTCAGTTGACGGACGATTTCAGGAAGTTGTGGGTGAAGCGTCGGCTCACCACCTGTTAAATGGATCTCGCGTATATCGACAAGTCCATCAATACCACGAACCGCATCCTGCAAAGCAATGTCAGGTTTGACGCTTCCACTGACAAAATCAGCGCCATTCGTTCCAAGATAAATTGAAACACGACTCGATTTACCAGCAGCTGTAAATTCACTCGGTTCTTTTGATACATTATCGGCACTGACGGGTGTTCCTTCGTTATGGCAAAACACACAAGCCATTCCACATTGATCAAGTACCTTTAGTCGCAGAGAGCTGTCGATCGAAATACTTATTGGAGCAAGTTGCTCGGTTTCATAAAGTTCTTTTGCGGCAGGGGACAGGTTTAAAGTAGGCAATACCTCTTGAGCATATTGTCGTTCTGAAGACCCGATCTCCGTCACATTTCCCATGTTTTATTATACACATATATGTATACATACGGTCAAGCATAGGCGACACAACGTATTCTGTTTACTTGTACATCATTTTGATATAATTGGTGCATGAGTGAAATTGGAATCGAATCAACCCTTGTTGAAGCAATCAAGAACGGCGACAAGACAATCGAGGCACGACTTGGCAAGCCTCGTTATTTACTGATCCAAGAAGATGACATTATGAGTGTGCGCGAAGATTTCCTTTACGAAGGCGAGGTGCTTGAGTCACTTTCTCACGCAATTGAGATAAAAATCACTCAGGTGCTGTACTTCGAAACCTTCAAAGAACTATTTGATGCGGTCGATTTCCAAGCCGTGCTGCCAAGCGCAAAAACAGTCGATGAAGCAGTAAAGACCTATAAAACGCTCTATCCGTCAGAAGAAGAAAGCGAATTTGGTGTCGTCGCATTTGCTTTTGAATTAGTCGAGAAATAGTCGCTCACGGTGGCACGTCACGAGCGAGATTAGGCAAACAGACCGAAAAGGCGCATAATAGAGACAAATACGTGCCTCTTGAGACTGAGACACAAACGAAAGGCGCATATGTCAAAAGGACAAGACCGAAAAAAAGAAGTCAAAAAACCTAAGAAGGTTGTGGCTGTCTAATGGCTAAATCTTTAAGCGCCCAACGTTTCCTTGATTCTGCGGAAGCACAAGAAATTCGTGAAATTTTGAAAGAAATGATGACGGATCCAGAATTTAACACCAAGTCTATGTATTCACCTGCTGCTGGTGGTGACGTTCTATTTGTCGATAAACACATGGAATATCTCAGCCAACACACAACATTGAACGTGACACATTATTTGTCGAATCTTCGACTGATGACCCGTGTTCGTAAATAATTCTTATATACGTTAGCGAATCAGTTCACGTAATCGCTCTGAGAGTGGGTACAGTTTTTGTACACCATTTTCCAGCTGATAGTAATGTCGCACGTAAAATAGTACGGTGATGAACAAAATGAGCCCTGCGCCCGCAAACAAATAGGTCAGTAGTACCCCTGACGTGACATCGATGCTGGCGACCCATAACAGCCCGATGATTGCCATAATCAACAGTCCAGAGAAAAAGAATGTGACCAGTAAGTGGACGAGTCGTTCATGCTGAAAATCACGGACTCTTTCAACGTGATAATAGTACAACTCCTCGGCTTTTGAACGAGCTGTTTTATCTTTGCTGTCTTCGAGAGATTCAATGGTTCGCTTCGTTTCAGCGTAATAAGAGGTTATGCTTTTATCCATAGCATCAGTATACCTCCACTTCGCCAGAGTGTATAATAAGAGCATCACTAAAGAGGTTACATACAATCATGCGATCTATTCAACAATTACAGGGCGCCGCAAATAAAGAGCGTCAAAAAGCCGAAGGTTTGCGCCATGAAGCTCAGAAAAGTCGTCAAAAATCACAAGATAATATGGCCGATGCCGAGATCTATGGACGCTATGCGCTCGATGCACAGAAACACGAAGAAAAGGCTGCTGAACACGATCAGATAGCAATAAAATTTGAAGCTGAAATGGTGAATCTTGAAGCCCATGCAGTAGAGCTGAACAAGCGAAAAACTGAAATCCAAAGTTCAAGCCAAGCACAGATAGAAAAGCTCGACCAAGAAGAGCGAATGCTAAGAGGTTAAATAGCGTGTTTCCCATTAAGGGCTAGGAGGTACTCCCTTACATTTGCTATACTGTTAAGTAAACGTAAGCTGTATAACCCAAGGCCGACAATTCATGGATCAAAACTCAACGCCTAATAACTCTCCGCCCGCCCAATCGTCGAGTCCTGAAGAGGATACGACGTTACTTGCCATTGAGGCCCTTGAAGCTCGAACAGTCGATCCTGATCCTCGGCCATTGAATGCCCCGAGGGAGATTCCAGTCCCAGAGCGCCATATTCCGACACCAACGGTCACCCCAAAGGTTATCGAGCCAATTATCGCAAAGCCAGCTCCGTCAGCCCCACAGCCTGTCACAGCGGCGCAGACACCCATAGAAGTGAAACCAACACCTATAATCGTTAACCCAGCACCAAAGGTAGTAAACCTTCCGCCAGCACCAATCGTGCCACCAAAGCCCAAGAAACCAGCCACACCTTCTGAAGAAATGGCTGAAGAACTCGCCAGTGCACCGTCTTTATCTGGTTTTCAGTTTTTCGCAAATCAAAAGGCGCCGCGTAAACCATTCATCATTGTAGGTATCGCCGTTGTTATCATTGGCGCAGGTGTTGCCGCCTACTTCGCAACCCGTTAAACTGCTCATAATCGCATATCTATGGCATATCTTTGCTATACTGTCATATATGAAACCGCTGACTCCGAACACGCCTCACGTTATTATCATGGTGGGTATTCCCGGCTCTGGAAAGACAACTTTTGCTGAACATTTCGCAAAAACATTCCAAGCGCCGTATATTAATCCAAATGATATTTCTGAACTGACCGGTATTGACGCCGAAGCGACAGAGAAGGTCACGAAGCTTCTTTTCGATGAGCTACTGAAGACAAACCGAACACTTATCTACGAAGGTTCTACCTACATGCGAACCCAGCGTATGGCACTCGAGAATATGGTCATAAAAGCCGGATATAAAGCACTCCTCGTGTGGGTACAGACCGACCCGGCTGAATCAAAGCACCGCGCAACAAAAAAACAAAAAGGCATTCCGTCACTCTCAAGTTCAGAATTTGACGCTGCCTTTCGCCAATTCCAAAACCCCTCTGAAACCGAAAAACCAGTTGTCATTAGTGGGAAGCATACTTATGCGACACAACTAAAAGGTGTTCTTTCTCGTCTGGCAACTGTTCGACCCGATACTCCATCAACCGTACCGACGCCACCAGCTCCTCAGCATTCTAGAAGCGTTCCTGGCCGTAATATTATTATTCGGTAACACACCATGCCGATTATTCATGACGAAGAATTTGGCAAAATCACGATCAGACGAAGTGCTCGTGCCACGCAAGTCCGCCTCCGCGTTGCCCCCGATGGGACACTGCGCGCCTCGTTACCACTATATGCACCGACTTTCCTTGTTAAACGTTTAATTAAGTCGTCGCGCGATGAGCTGCGAAACCTCATAACACAAGCACAGCCAACACTTGAGTACATAGATGGCATGCGTGTTGGTAAAAGCCATACACTGATCGTCCACAGCGCGCCAGGCGCATTTCAAGTCAATCGACGTGGACAGCAAATCATCGTCAGCCTTCCTGAAGGCAAAAACTTAACCGATGCAACAATCGTTCGTGCCATCCGCGACACAGTGATTGCCGCGCTTCGCGTTGAAGCAAAAAGTTATCTCCCTAAAAGACTCTCGTTCCTAGCAAATAAATTTGGATTTAGTTACAAAAAAGTTCGCTTTTCACATGCCAGTGGACGGTGGGGAAGTTGTACCTCTGAAGGCACGATTAGCCTTAATATTGCACTCATGAAATTGCCCTTCGAACAAATCGATTATGTCCTTATTCACGAACTTGCTCACACTCGACATATGAATCATAGTCCTGAATTTTGGGCATTAGTTTCGGAAGGCGATCCCCTGTATAAAGAGCATCGACGCGACCTAAAACAACAAGCTCCAACGATTTAACAAACCGAATCGTAACTGGTATACAAAACGCTTATGACTGAGCTATAATGACAGCACATGTTCGAGGGTGGTATTAGCTTCAACAAAGATTCCGACAAAGCACTTCGGTATATTGGCTTGTTGGGAACGCCAATTTTCGTAGGGTACAACCTTCTTGTGTTCTTTGGTATTGCACATAGTCCAAACTACGCAGGTAATGTGGCCTGTCTGATTATCTCTGCGTTATGGCTTATCGCCGGTGCCTATCATTTCTTTGCACCGATCCGATCAATGGCCCAAATGCTGTTCCGTGTCATGATGTATCATGCGATCACCTTAGCGACACTCCTTTTTATCACTGGCTTCATTGAACCATTTACGTCATCGGTCGTATTGTTATTCCTAGGATATAATATTTACTTTGGACGTAAGGCGCTCGTATTGAGTATTGCATCCTTTGTGATCGCCGGTGTAGTTGACGCTATTATTCGCTACCCAAGCGATCATTCTATCGTTGCAAATAACCTTATAGGTTTAGGTGCAATTATTGTCCTTGGAGTTGCGCTCGTTGGTATTATCACAGCCATAGAAACGCGTCGCCAAACTCTCGTCCAGAGCCAAGCGAGTGAACGACTGCAATATGACCGTATCTTGACGATTATCAACAACTTGTCCGACGCGACCTTTAGCACCGACGATAAGGGAACGATCTTGATGTATAACGCGGCGTGCTTGAACTTGCTGGATACCAACGAGAATCTAAAGGGCGTCAATATCAACAATCTGTTCAACCTGACTGATGCAGACAAGACATCGGTCAAACTGTTTGATATCCTACACGAAGCATCAAAGACAGTCCGTCGTGACGACATACGACACACCTATGCCGATGGTGAAGAGATTCGCCTTGAAATGACCTATGCACCAATCAAAAGCACCTACAGCCGTCGTAAAAAGGGTCAGGTGCAAGCTGGTTTCATCCTGATTGCACGTGATGTCACCAAACAAAAAAGCCTTGAAGAAGAGCGTGATGAATTTATTAGTGTTGTCAGTCACGAACTCCGAACACCGATCACGATTGTCGAAGGAACGCTTTCAAACCTACAGGTCATGATGGATATGCCGAAAAAACCAGAGGAAACAGTCTTGAAGGGCTCGCTTGCAACCGCTCACGACCAAGTCATGTACCTTGCAAAGATGGTGAATGACCTCAGTACATTATCGCGTGCCGAACGCGGCGTGGCTGATGCAGGTGAAGATATCGACGTCGAAGAGCTGATGCACAAACTTCATAAACAATACGACAAGGATGCAAGTGCTCGCAGTCTGCATTTAAATCTCAATTTAGGTACAAAACTAGGGACAGTTCACGTCAGTAGATTATATGTCGAGGAATTACTGCAAAACTTTATTACGAATGCTATCAAATACACCAATGAAGGCAGTATCACCGTCAGCGCGAAAGCAAAAAGCGGTATCGTACACTTTGCCGTCAAGGACAGCGGTATCGGTATTAGTCGCGGTGATCAACAAAAGATCTTTGCAAAGTTCTACCGCAGTGAAGACTACCGTATTCGTGAGACCAACGGTACAGGGCTCGGTTTATACGTTTCAGCAAAGCTCGCCCACAAGATCGGCTCACAAATTGACGTGACCAGTCGCCTGAACCACGGATCGACTTTTAGTTTCGACCTTCCTCAAACGAATAAATAATAGCCAAGGAACCTTCTTGAGGATTCTTTACTTAGGGGTCTTCACGAGGCGACCCTTCCAGGTCACTGCCTTCTGGTGGTAACGAATCGCACTCAAAACAACGAGCACGGCTTCTTGGACAACAGTGTACGCCCAAAGTAGTCCACCAATAGCCCAAGCTTTATTCCATATCTTACGAAGATACAGAGCGTACAGCCCTGCAAACATCAGATAGAACAGGCCTGCGATCGCTTGATTGATATTCCAGCCAATGAATACGACTGAGAGAATAATGAACAGTGGCGACGAGGCAATCAGTAGATCAAGAGCAGCAATAACAGTATTGAGCGTCTTGCTGCCAAGTAGCGGAAAAAGGAGACGAATACTTGTGCCCATCTGTGATCGCCACTTTTTTTCATAGGAAATACCCAACATTTCGGTGCCAATGAGGAAACGATACTGCCCAGACGCCATTAGCTCAGCGGAGAGGCGCGATTCGGGTTGCACAGCGTCTGCAAACTGCGTAAAGCCTTGCCACCTATCTAGCAGCGTCTGACGATGAATCATCCATGCACCGCTTGCTGTTGCGGGTGAGCTTTTTCGGTGAAACATAATTTCCCAAAAATAACGAAGTGGTGAAAAGAAGACACTCGCCCGTGGACTATCTTCGCGACGAGGCAGTACCGATACCATCAGTGCTTCCTCTTGTAACGCATAGGCAACCAACTGCTCAATCGACTCGGGGCTGAGGCGGGTATCAACGTCCATAAACAAGACGTACGTACCGCTGGCTTGCTGAACAAGCCCCTGTAGTGCGTGGTTTTTACCAAGCCAATCTTTTGGAAGCTTTGATCCTTCAACGAAACGAATTCCTTCGTGTGCAAAAGCTTTAATAAGCGCCGACGTATCGTCACCAGAAAGGTCATCTAGGACAAGGATCTCGAGTTTTGGATAAGTACTGGCGATCACGCGCTGAAGAGAATCGGTCATTGCGTGTGTTTCGTTACGGGCAGGAATACACACTGTCACACTTGGCAACGAGTCTTTTGAACGTACATTCGTTAGGAGTGCCTTCATTTTGAAATGGGTATACGCATAATGAAGCCGCCATGCGGCCAAACCGAACATTCCCAGAAGTACCGCATACAGTACAAAAAGTATAACCTGAAGCATCTTCTTCCATAATAGCATCCCCTTGACGATAGAGGCGAAAAAAGCTACACTGATCTTGACAGTCTGCAGCAGCAGGCTATTTTTATTGGCTCAATAAAATAGATAAGAAAGTAGGATGCAAGCGTGGCTAGCAAATCTGGAGAAAAGATTACTCGAATTAGTGCAAAATCAACTGCACTAAAAAAAGATTCGAAGAAAGTGTCTAAAAAGTCTCCAAAGGTAGTAAAAGTTCGAAAAGAACCAACTAATCCTTTTATAAAGACATTATTTGCTATCGGCGGGTACTTTAAAGGTGCTTGGACTGAACTTCGCCTTGTGCGATGGCCTACGCGGCGCGCTACATGGGGATTAACATTTGCTGTTATCCTCTTTAGTGCATTCTTCGTTGTTATTATTCTGCTGCTCGACATATTATTTAAGTTTCTTTTTGAATTAATTCTAAAGTAAGGATCAACACACATGGCAAACAATCGTTACGACTCATCACGTCAATGGTACGCAATCCACACCTACAGTGGTTACGAAGAAAAAGTTGCAGACAGCATTCGTCAGCGTATTAACGCCGTCGATATGGCCGACAAAATTTTCGACGTTATGGTACCAAAAGAAAAGCAAATCGAAATCAAGAACGGCAAGCGAAAAGTTGTTGAAAAGAAAATCTTCCAAGGCTACGCCCTCGTTGAAATGAAACTGACCGACGAAACATGGTACATCGTTCGTAACACTCCTGGTGTTACTGGATTCGTTGGAACCAGCACACAACCAACACCTGTCTCTGACCCTGAAATCTCAAAGATCAAAAAGCGTATGGGTGTCGAAGATCCAAAGCACTTCATCGACTTCTCTGAAGGCGAAGTGGTCAGCATTACCGACGGTCCTTTCAAGGGATTCGACGGTGCTATCTCTGAAATCGACAACCAAAAAGGTAAAGTTAAAGTTATGGTCAGCATGTTTGGCCGTGACACATCAGTCGAACTCGACGCACTTCAAGTTAAAAAAGTCTAGGTATATGTCCCCAGAATTCAACGGTTCATCCAAGCATGAACACTCTAAATTATATGATTTAAAACCTTCCACGATTAAGGGTTTTGCAGAGCGGACCGAGAACCAAGCACTGTTAGAGAAGTTTCTTTACATCATGGCAGAGCGTGCACTGGCCGAAGAGTTTAATATCGAAGCAGACGAAACTGCTCTCTTTATTCACAAAAAACTAGAAGACCTACGACAAAAAGATCGTGACGACGCAGCAAGTCTAGAAGCAGCGATGGAAAGGCACGCAACAGAAGACTACTACGAAGCACGCAAATTCTTCGAAGTATATCCTCAATTTTATCTTCCCGAAGATCCTGAGCTTGCCGAACTAGAGCGTGAGCATGAAGCTCTGTTCAAACAGCAATAAAAGTGCTACAATATATCAGTTACGCACTAGATAAGCTTCAAAATTATTTAGTACAAGTTCTAGGATTCTAGGACAAGAAAGAAAAGTTATGGCAAAGAAAATTATCGGAAATCTTAAACTACGTATCCCAGCCGGTCGTGCGACTGCAGGTCCTCCTGTTGGTTCAACACTTGGTCAATGGGGTCTGAACATGATGGATTTCATCAACCCGTTCAACGACGCAACCAAAGACCTTATGGGCAAAGACGTTATCGTTCACATCCAAGTGTACGAAGATCGTTCATTCACATGGAACTCACTGGGTCAGCCAGTTGACGACCTTATTCGCGAAGCAGCCGGTATCAAAAAGGGAAGCGCCAAGCCTCATACTGACAAAGTCGGTACGATCACCCGTGCTCAACTTGAAGTTATCGCTGAAACTAAGAAAGACCAACTCAACGCAATTGACGTTGATGGCCGAGTAAAGGTTATCGCTGGTACTGCCCGTTCTATGGGTGTTGAAGTTACTGAATAATATTTAGTTCTTCACAAAAATAACCGTTTCATCATGAAGCGGTTATTTTTTTAATGGTAATATATTACTATATCAGTCGAATAATATGAGGTGACCTATGCTCGGAAATAACGTTCAGCAAGCAGAAATATTTACCAGTGGATTTGGGCTACTATTGCTAGTCCTTGCATTCGTACCATCTATCTTATGTATCGTTCTCTTTTTTAAGGTGTGGATTATGACTAATGACGTGAGCAAGATAAAAGACATTCTTAAAGAACAGATGGATCTAGAACATCCTTACGTCGACATTTCCAATAAAGACAAAAAGATTGTTGAAAAATAATTACTTAAATAATTAAAATTAGCCTTTGATGAACAGTCTAAAATATCTCTACAGATCTTCTATTCCTATAAGCACAGCACGGGGTTTAGCTCCTTCGGATTGTCCGACAACTCCTTCGGATTCAAGTCTATCCATTAATCTGGCTGCGCGCGCATAACCAACACGAAGCCGCCTTTGCAGTAAGCTTGCAGATGCCTTACCGGCTTCTACCACAACACGTTTTGCGTCATCATAAATGTCATTAATTTCCTCGTGCACCTGTGCATCTTCATGGACTACATCTACAATACTTGTCTCATCAAAAGGGATAGGATCGTCCCTAGATAACAATTTAGATAAGGAGGAGTAGTACCTTAGGTACTGATCAGAGGTTATATTAAGTCCAACAAACTTCGCTAGTTCATTTTTAATTCTTCCTTTATCTTCTTTTGGAAAGCTAGCCAAATATTCAGCTGGTGCCATAGGGCTAATACCATTCTCTATTCTATATTTATCCCATACTTTTCTCGGATATGTCTCTTCAAGTGATGGTACATATTTTCCTTCGTACATAGTAAGCAAATAGCGAGCATCCAAACCTAACTTTTCCTGAGTTGCAAACAAAGCACGTTGACGTGTTCCTGCCGTTTTAGCTATTCCGTTTATTTCATAATCAATTTCATTATAATCAACGAAGATCGAGTACCTGTCAGACCAAATCTCAGAGAATACCAGGTACTTACTTAAATCAAGCATATTTTGAATTGCTTTTGTAGTGTTCCCGTCACCTGCCTGAAAGGGAACCAACACGTCAACAGTTCTAGTGTTATCATTGATCGATGCATTTTTTAATAACGATTCTATAAATGTTTTTTTTGATTCTTCTTCAACCAGCATAACGAGCTCTGGGTAACCGAGATCTAGATCATCCATACCCAACATTTTCGAAATTGCAGATACGGCATCAGCGGATTTTACACCATCACTGGATTTTACACTACGTTGCTTCGAGCCGGAAAATTCGACAAGTGCACCATTATAATCAAACATATACACGCTGCAGAATTCCGGATAATTAAGTGCTGATTTTACAATCTCTATATTATGTGTTGTTGCAAACATTTGAGCAAATTTGTTCTCAGGAAGCCGCTCGAGAAGAGTATTGATTTCAGGAAGAAGTTTTTTGCGTACAGCAGGGAAGAGTTCATCCCCTAGGTCATCGATGACCAGTATTGGTTTGTTATTCCTCATTTCTCGAATAGCAGCGACTAAGCCAGCAATATACCTATTTCCACCTGCTAGAAACTCCAATTGAACCTCTTTTTCGGCTTCGAAAGTAAACTGACCACTCGACAGATTCATCGGACGCAAACTCCGTTGTGAAGGATTAACTTTTTCTAAAATTTCATTAGCATAGTTTAAATCTGGTAGAACAATCGCCTTTTCGCTATTAAATCCACGAATTCCACCGAATGGATGTTCTTGTCTATTTGTAGATTCGACGCCGTCATAGTAATCAACTGCATTTTTTCCAAGTAAAGCTACTACTTCAGTTCCACCACTTGGCCTACCTTTTTTCTGCACCTGCCATCTATCGCCAGGTTTAGTTGTTATCTTAAGTGAATAAGGTTCAGACGAAGTCGTATAGGTGAATGAGATATTAGTTTCGGGCTCAAATAATGAATGTAGCCTTGGAGCTAGCTTGCCCACTAATATGTCTTGATTATCATCGCCATTTAATTGACTTAATTTAGAAATACCGACAAGCAGTTCTAAAACACTACTTTTGCCAGAACCGTTAATCCCTACAAGCAAATTAATTCGATTCAAACTCTTCAATTCAATCGATTTACCTCGAAAATTTTTAAAACCAGAAATTTTTATTGACTCAATCATCGGTATCCTTTAACTTTTAATATAACACTCAATAGGTCAGCAGCAATACTACTAAAAAATAATAGCCGGCTATAAGCCGGCTATATATTGATAACTTAATATCTTAAAACTTATCCCGAATATGCGAGAAAGAGTAATCCCAATCAGCATTAGCCTTCTTATGTGGGTTAAAGATATGTTGTGGGTCAAAGATATCCTTCGCAGCGCGGAACAAATCGACGATCTCTTTACCGTACATCTGTTCGAGCCATGGGCCACGAACGAGGCCATCGTTGTGCTCACCAGATAGTGAACCCTTGTATTTCAATACTAATTCGTCAACTTCTTTCATTGCAGGCAGCAATTTCGCACGGTCGTTCGGGTCTTCCAACTTCATCAAAGGAATAATATGGAAGTTTCCATCACCCATGTGTCCGGCAATCGTCGCAAGTAGTTTGTATTTCTTGATGATGTCACGAATTTGTGGCAAGAATTCAGGCAAATATTCTGGATTCACGATCAGGTCATCGATAAACGGCGCAGTGTGCTTGTCTTTAACCTTACTTCGTAGCAATCGGAAAGAGTTACGACGCATAATCCAAAACTTTTCACTGGCAGCTTCGGTTGGGTCTTCTTCGAACCCGTTGATTTCGTAACGAGCCCGGAATGGGTTTAATTCCTTGTGTAGTGTCGTAATCTTCTCGCGAACTTCGTGTTCAGTATCACCAGTGAACTCGACCATCAGGACAAGTTTCGGAAAACCACGTAGTAACTGCAGACCGTCAGGAATTAACGTGAATAGGAAGTGAGTAAACTTCACTGGGCCAAGCATTTTAATAAAGCTCGGCATAAACTTCATAACAAGTAGTAGTGTCGCGTCGTCAAAGCTCTCGAAAGTCGCTGGTTTGTGCTTCAAAACGGTCGTAATGACGTCACCCAGTTTATCGATATCGTGCATGAACAACACGAGGAGTCCTGAATGCTTTGGACGAGGAACGAGTTTGAATGTTCCTTCGGTAACGAACCCGAGCGTTCCTTGGGCACCGATAATGATCTGCGTCATGTCAAAGATACCAGTTTCGCGGTCCCACACTTGCCATAGGTTGTAGCCAGTCGAGTTCTTGCTGACATTTGGCTTTGCTGCCTTGATCTTGTCATAGTTGCCATCAATAAGCTCAAATAGGTCTTTGTACACTTTGCCTTCAAAGTCGTCCTGTGCCATTTTAACGTCAAGTTCAGCTTTGGTAAGGGGCTTCACGACGCGCTCAATACCATCAGAGAAAACGAATTTCAGTTCAGGAACATATTTGTCCGTCTTACCGAACTCGAGTGATTTTTCGCCACCAGAGTTATTGTTGATCATACCACCAACAGAAGCGAGGTCACGACTGGCTGGGTAACTAGGCAAAAGATAGTCGCCGGTTGCAACGTCAAAGTCACGGAAGAAAACACCAGGTTGCGTCACTGCAATGTCATCTTTGACTGAAATAATTTCGCGTAAGTATTTGTTAAAGTCGACAATGATAGAGTCATTGATTGCTGCACCTGACATGTCAGTACCAGCGCTACGAGCGGTGAGAGATAGTTCGGGATTGTTTTTCTTTTGTTCAGAAACAAGCTTTACGGCTGCTTGAACATCCTGAGAATTTCTTGGTTTAATAACAAGCTTCGGCACAAGTTCGAACATTGAAGCATCATGTGAATAAAAGTCTAGTGATTCGGCTGTATCATCCAGGTCACCAGTAAACCCACGCTCTACTAACTGTTTTTTAATATCATCCATTCCCACAGTTTAAGCGAGAGCGGTATCAGCTGTCAATAACACTGGTAAAAGCGTCGGTGCTATGCTATAATATTCCTATAACAATCAATGTTGGGAGACACATACATCACTCCGTAGGGGTGAAAGTGTCGCTACTACCACAGAAAGGGTTCACACCTATGGCAAAGAAAGCCAATCTGCTTGAAGAAGCAAAAAAACTAGGCCTCGATGTTTCTGAAAAGAACACCGTCGCACAAATCGAGGCAGCTATTGTTGACTCCCAAGATACAACTCTTAACCCAGTAGCAACTGTCACCGAAGCTGTTGTCGTCGAAGAAGACGCTCCTGCCGAGGAAAAAGTAGCGAAAGCTGGCAAACGTTCAGCAAAAGCTATCGCTGAAACTGAAGCGAAAGCTGAAAAAGAAGCTCGTAAGGAAGCTGGTGATACTTCATCTGCTGACGGCGAAGAAGCCTCTATGCCAAAAGGCCCAAAGCCTGTTACTCGTCCTCTTCTCGAACGACGTGGCAAAAAGTACCAAGAAGCTGCAAAGCTTGTTGAAAAAGAAAAGCTATACTCTCTTACTGACGCGGTAGAACTTGCCTCAAAGACAAGCCCAAGCAAGTTTGACGCTAGTGTTGAGATCCACGTTCGTTTGAACGTTGACCCTCGCCAAGCTGACCAAAACATTCGTACGACTGTCAGCCTTCCAAACGGAACAGGTAAAACAATTCGAGTTGCTGTATTTGCACCAGAAGGTGACCACGCTGCTGCGACTAAGGCTGGTGCCGATGTTGTTGGTGACGAAACTTTCCTTGCACAACTTGATAAAGAAACGATTAATTTCGACATTCTTATCGCAACTCCACAGTACATGCCACGCCTTGGTAAGTACGCCCGTCTGCTTGGTCCACGTGGCCTTATGCCTAACCCTAAAAGTGGTTCAGTTGCGACTGACGTTGCAAAGGCTGTGAGCGAAGCGAAAACTGGTAAAGTTGAATACCGCGTCGACAAGCAAGCGATTGTTCACCTTGCAATTGGTAAAGTTAGTTTTGGTGCCGACAAGCTCAACGAGAACGCGAAAAGCTTCTTTGATAGCCTGGTCAGCCAAAAGCCAACCAGCATCAAGGGTTCATTTGTGAAATCAATCAGTATTAGTGCGACACAAGGTCCTAGTATCAAGGTTGAAAACTTCGTTAACTAGAAGGTATACCTTATACAAAAAATCACCCCCGTTTACGAGGGTGATTTTTTTATCTTCTTTTGACGTTTTATGGTACTAGGATGCTGTTGATTCTTTTTGTTTTACAACTGTTACCTCACCAGATTTTGGTGAATGAATGCCAATCGATCGAAGGGCTTTGCGACCAAATGATGGGCCGAGAACATTTCTAAACATATCGAGTAAGTGAATTGCGCCCGTATCAACTAGTGGAGCAACTTCAGCTTCTGGCGTCAGTTCTTTTTCGTGTTCATATGCCTCTTGTTCAGGTTTTGTCATAAGTTTTGTCGTGTAGTCAAATTCTCGCATGAATTCTTCTGATGCACCGCGCTCAACAAGCTTACTTCTGACTGAAAGTATTCTATTTGCTTGTTTTGCCATTAGGTCCCTGGTGGAGTTCAGCTCTAGCTGCAGTTCTTTATCAGGACCACCCAAACCAAGTCTGAGTTTTTCTTTCTCTGTCTTCAGTTCTGCAACCACTTCGTCACGTGGCTTGTAAGCACTCATCATTGCTGTGGTGACAAACTGCTCAATTTGCTGATCAGGATGCATATTCCTGAACTCAGCGTTGAGTTGTAACCTGCCTTCAGAGACACTCAGTTTTGCAGCTTCAACAACTCGTACGAATTGGTGGTTATAAGCAGGGAAGTTCATCACCGCAACCTGGGCTAGGTTCCGCGACTGTGTTTCGAGGAGTGGTCGCGCTTCATTTGTTGCATTACGGGGACCAATAAAGTCAGGGTCAAACGTTGCAAATGGAGGCAAATGATCAATCATATCTTCACCCAAAATGATGACTTTAGAAGTCGTCGGCACTGAAGGATTTTGTTCCACAAATGAAACCGTAAAGGGTTTCGCTATGCCATCAAACGAATACTTGTCTATCGAATCAAAAGTATTTTTGAGTAGGGTATCCTCCCGAGAATTAAAATTTCCTTCGGGGAATGCCTGTGTCATACGATGCTCCTGAGCTATTTTTGGTTGATCCGATAAGTGCGTTTTTGTTTGGTGAATAACGTCGCTTGACCACAGTATAGCATAAAAGGTATGCATTTGAACCCTAAAATTAGCTTAAAACTCTGATATAGTTATGCAAGGTGGGTAGAACATTCCGTTAGACCCGAGAGTAGAGAGGCGGCCAAGTTGGCCTATAAAGCAGCTATCGTTGCCGATTCGATCTCCGAGTCTGGCATCCGTATCACAACGTTCGTCGTCACGTTCTGGCGCGCCATGCTGTCAGAATTCAACACGCACCGCGTGTTCAGCCGGAACTCCGCAAGTTCGCGGGCAATTCCGGTGTTTAAGCAGTTGCGTGATATCATGCTGGATCCGTTCATACCCCGTGAATTCGGGGTGAACAAACCAGGCATGCAGGCAGGCGCTCCTCTCACGGGGACACTGCATCAGAAGGCAATCGCCATCTGGCTCAAGGCACGTGACAATGCAGTACTTTCGGCGCTACAGATGATCACCACACCGGAGTTCATCGAAACCGAACTTGCTGCGTGGATCGCAAAAGGCAAGGACTTCACGTCCTTCGTCCTGAACATCGCCGACCGGCTGGAAGCGAAGGATCCGACAATCGTTGAGCGGGACGACTTCCTTGGTGTTCACAAGGGTCTCGCGAACCGTCTGTTGGAGCCGTTCATGTGGCACACCGTGATCGTCACGGCGACCGAATGGGAAAACTTCTTTGCCCTGCGCGTTAGCGAGCAGGCTCAGCAAGAGATCCGTATCATCGCCGCGATGATGAAGGAACTGTCCGACAAGTCCACGCCGACGCTGCTTCATGAGGGCGAATGGCACCTTCCGTTCTTGCAAAAGAACGAAAAGAAGTGGGCAAAGGAACACCCGGAGGAAGCGGCGCTTGCCGTCGCAGCACGCTGTGCACGCGTCAGCTACTTGACGCACGACACTGGCGAAGCAGATCTGAAGAAGGATCTTGCGCTCGCCAACCGTCTCAGCAGCAGCGGTCACATGTCGCCCTTCGAGCACGTCGCAACACCGATTGCCGGCAACGAGTGGTCGGGCAACTTCCGTGGATGGCACCAGTATCGAAAAACGCTGGCACATGAGGATAACTTCGCAGACGTCCTCATCGCAATCGCGGCCGCGGAAGCCGTCAACGCCAGCTAACAACCCAGGTGGGCCGATCACACGAATGTTTGAGTTCGAGTGATCGGCCCGCCAGGGTCATCAAAATGCAATTATTCTGCTCATATAAGAACACATGTTACAATCAAGGAAATAAGGGGAGTGCAAGGTATGAGCGTCTATAGCAATATAGAGATTGAAGAAGCAATCAAGGATGGGCATATTATTTTCCATCCCTACCGACCAGAACATATTAATGGCAGTAGCGTTGATGTAACGCTCGGTGAATGGTTTTATCGAACTGATCGCAAAAGCCCACAAACCGTCTATAACCCTTTCGACAAAATCGAAGTCGACCGCTATTTCGGCGAGCCACAAAAAGCTATCACTCACGCTGAGTGGTGCAAGACTACTGGCAATGAACCACTGACAAATATCCCGCTCGATCACCACGTCATCGTCCTCGAACCAGGCGAACGAATCCTCGCGCACACTGCTGAATTTATCGGCATCCTTCCTCCAGGAACCACCAGCATGCAATCACGCAGCACATGGGGTCGCAATGGTGTCGCTGTTTGTTTCGACGCCGGATGGGGTGATCCTGGCTACGTCAACCGATGGACACTTGAAATCTATAACCTCAACCAACGACACAGCATCGTCATACCTGTTGGTGAACGCATTGCCCAGATCGTCTTTATGCATACCGGTGAAGTGCGTGGGAGCTACGAAAACCTTAGTGGTAAATACGCCTCCGGAACCGACGTCAAAGAACTTGAAAAAGCGTGGAGCCCAATCCAAATGCTTCCTCGTGCATATAAAGACAAGCGAGCGGACTGATGAGTGAACGTGGTACATACACGATTATTGAAGGTGGTGACGGTGTTGGTAAATCGAGTATTGTCCATTATCTTGCTGAACGAAATCGCCGAGAACGCGGTGTCAAGACATATACAGTAGAAGAGCCTGACAGCCTTCGTGATGAACAAGGTAATGCACTTGTACCTATCTCGGAAACGTTACGGACAACCATCAAGGCAAAAGAATTTGGACGTAGCGCACTAACGAACGTATTTCTTTTTAATGCGTCGCGCCGAGAAAATTTATTCCAAGGTATCGAACCAGCACTTGCAGCGGGAATTGATGTTCTGGGTGCTCGAAACTTTGAATCAACAACTGTTTACCAAGGATTCGCAGAAGGTTGGGATATTGAAGAAATTTGGCGTATGGTTCTTGAAGCAACTTCTGATGAATACATGCATCCAAACCATACTTTCGTGCTTGATCTTCCAGAAAGTGATAGGCTCTTTCGACTTGCGATGCGAGACTCAAAAACACATCTCGATACATTTGAGTCTCGTCCTACGGACTTCCAAGTCAAAGTAAACGAAGGGTATCGTAAGTTAGCCGCACTTCGTGGATATCCAATTATTTCAGCAAAGCCAAAACTAGAAATTGTTGGCAATGAAATTTGGCAACACATGCACGGACAAAAAGCCGCCTAGATTTTGCTAGCGTGTGACGCGAGATACTGAACGCGTCGCGCACGCTTTGCTTCTTTGCTTAGCAGTTCTTCGGACAAAGCCTCGTTAATTGCAACAACTGTCGTTGAAACAGGAACAGCCTTATCATGCTTATCACCGCTTAAAAGAAGTGGTGCGATTTCATACAGTTTTCCTGCGCGTCGAATTTGATTTGTCCAAAACGGGTTATTTTCATATGGAATTGAACGTATAGTATGTGCAATATTTTCTGGTAATTCATCAATAAGTAAGACGAATGAAGATCGTTCAATAACGTCGGTTCCGTCAGGTAACTTTCCAAACAACGTTTTACGAGTCATATGAATACCTTCCATTAGCTCAGGCTGATGTGGATTGTCACTACCTTTGACTTCAAAGACAGGGTTAATACCTTTAACTAATGTGCCACCCATCAGTGTTATTGCTTCGTTTATTGCTGGGCGCATGTCATCAAGCATAGTGATACGTTGCGCATACGGATGAGTCAAACTGGCAAGCTCAATTGTGGGAATACCTAATAATCTCATTATGAAAAGTAATTCGGCAGGCGACGCAAAACCCTTCAATGCTCGATCGAATACTTCTAAAGCCTCGAAAGGTATTCCGTCCAAATCAGTCTTTTTACGGTATATGAAGCTCTCAGTGTTATGTGATTCACGATTAACAGTGCGTGACATATTCAGTGCATCGATATATGCAGCGAGAGATTCAGAAACGTAAGAGGGAATGTGACTAGACTCAAATAATTCAGCGATGACATCCTTTACAGCTTCTTGTTGCATTTTTACATCTGGCGACATAACAAGTGGTGTTGCGCCCCAAGTTAAAGGTTCACCACGGTTATTGACCTTAATGTGTTCAAGTATTTTTCGTAACACATCTTCGGAAACATCAGGAGATATGAGACGCTCGGTTTTGTTCTCATCCATTATAGATACTATACCAGTATTTTACGATCAAGTCTAGTTATCTACAGAGGTGAAAAGAGCCTCAACCAAAAAAATGGTTAAGGCTCATAGTGGAGGACAGGGGAGCGGCGATCGTCGTTGATCACCGCTCAACCCATTAGTGCCTAGCGCTGAGCGCGGTCCCGAATCACGTAGAACGCCTCGGTTTTACCCGCCGGGTGTGTTGGATGATACCGAGGGTCTTGTTCGAGTTTCGACCAAACCCTTCGATACACCTCAACAATTTCGACGTAGTGCTCGTGAGCCACTTCGTAGCACTCAGCAGTCACGTGCTCATCGGTCACAAGACGCCGTACGGCGACTGCTTCCGCAATGCGATGTATCTCCCTTCGGGCATCCATGCCGTCCAGGCCAATCGCGCTTGTCGTCTCGACCTTGTTCGTGGTCGTTGCGTCGTTCTTCATGTAGTGTCCCATCACTATTGTTCCTATCAGCGTCTTTCGCTTAAGGCAACTACTTATTATAAGTTACTACGACATATTTTTCAATCTACGCCAATGGTGGGGGATGCGGCAACAAACCCTCCACCACACCTAGCGGTATGTTCATTACGAAGGCCTTATCGTTGACTTATTTACTCCAAAAACGTATAATACACCGTAAGACAACCAAAGACAGTAGCCGTGGACCAAAGATTTATCGAAGGAAAACTTAATTCGCTACCGAGGAACTGTAAATAAACATACATTTCATGAGTCTTTGGCAGTACTGCGAGGTCCAAAGACTTTTTGTTTTCCCGGACTTTGATTACCAGGCTGCCTGTCTAGATTTGATTAACAACTTGGCCGAATAAAACTAATGTAATCTACTAATCTCAAGGAGATTTAATTTATGGCGATTTCACGCGATAAAAAGAACACATTGGTTGCTGATTTCACAGAACTACTCACCACAACGAAGACAACTGTATTTGCAAAATACGACGGTCTGACTGTGAAAGACGTCCAGAAGCTCCGAGCGGAAGCTCGCGAAGCTGGCGTTGTGATCAAGGTGATTAAAAACCGCCTTGTTCGTGTAGCTCTTGCTGACGTTGCAACTTACAAAGATACCGACACCTCACCACTTACCGGACAACTTCTTTACGCTGTTAGCGCAGAAGACGAAGTTGCACCAGCGAAGATCCTGAATGCGTTTGCAAAAACGAATCCAGCCCTCGTTATTGCCGGTGGTTTTTCAGGCGAAGGTCTTCTCTTAAGTGCTGACGAAGTGAACGCACTCGCAAGTCTTCCTAGTAAGTCACAACTTATTGGCGAAGTTATCGCAATGCTTCTTTCACCAGTTCATGACATCACGAATGCATTGTCGGGTAACCTACATGCACTTCTTGATGGCGTTGAAGCTAAAGCAACAAGCTAAGCAACCAGTTAATTTTTTTAACGAATATCAAACGTACACGTACCTAATTTTAATTTGAATAATATAAAGGAGTCATAAAAATGGCTGATCTAAAGAAATTTGCAGAAACCCTCGTTGGTTTAACTGTACTTGAAGTAAACGAACTCAAGACTATCTTGAAAGACGAATACAACATCGAACCAGCTGCGGCTGCCGTTGCTGTTGCCGGTCCTGCTGCTGATGCAGCACCTGCTGAAGACGCAAAGAGCGACTTCAACATCATCCTTAAGGATGCTGGTGCACAAAAAGTTGCTGTTATTAAGGCTGTAAAAGACATTACTGGTCTTGGTCTTGGTGAAGCAAAAGCTTTGGTTGACGGTGTTCCATCAACAATTAAAGAAAAAGCTCCTAAAGAAGAAGCTGAAGCTGCTAAAAAGCAACTTGAAGAAGCTGGCGCAACCGTCGAGCTTAGCTAATCACTATTCGGTCATTTTGAAAATCCTGAAAGGCACCCCAACCGGGGTGTTTTTTTGTAGCCAAAAAATACAACGATTTTACATCGACCCCAGTAAAAAGTGTGGATAACAATCGAGGAATAAAAAAGTCCCCCGCTTTCACACGCTGGAGTGCGCGGAAGGCGGGGGACTTTCACTATTTGTGGCTACTCCACTGTTTCCTCATCATCGGCGCGTTTGCTTCGGGAGCTCGTCATGATTGACGAGATACTGAGAAGCAGTGCGACCAACGCAAGGCTGAGCGAAATCGAGCTCAGGACTCTGGGAGTCGGATCGTTGTAGTACGTCGTGGTGGTTGTGGTCGTTGTGTACTGAACGGTCCATCGATTCAACTCTGCGAATCCAGGACTGTCAGAAACGTTACGTCCTCCACCGATCGGCGCATTGCCCAGCGCAGCGGGATCCTGTGACGGATCAGTGCAGACCGGATAGTGCTCGGCGTCTCCATCGGGACACCCCTGTGTTGCTGTCGGCGGGGCCGGAGCAACGTACGGTGTGTTCGGTGGATAGGTTGCCGCAGATGCGGAAACGGTGGGAACGATGACCAGGAAAGCAACCACGGACGCGATTGCCAAACCTTTGATGATGCGAAGCATGATGCTTCCTCTCTGATAGTGAAAGTGTGCAAAGCCGGAGATCTTGGTCACCGGGATTGATTGTTACCAAAACCCTCGGCAATCTACACTCTCAAACGACTTGTGCATGCATTATAGCATAAACGTAATGAAATGTCAATACAGGGAAGGCTTGTACTTATTTATTGACATATTTACAATTGATTGATATAAGTGGGTTATACCATTTCAAAAAACACACAGATAAAGGAATTGCGAGTACCCATGTCTGAATTACCAGAGAAACAAGTCAAGCGACTACACAGCTTGATCCAAGAAGCAGAAACGAACCTAGCAGCAGCCAAAGAGTTGTTGATTAGTATTATTGGTGACGACGGCAACGTTATCACACCAAAATCAGGTACCAACGAAGAAGTCGGCGGCAAGATTGTCGAAGGTATCTTTGACGGCCAAAAGATGGCCGGTCCTGATGGCAAAGAATATCCAGTCCCTGCGAACTACGCCAGCAAGTCTAAGTTGGTTGAAGGGGATATCCTAAAACTCACCATTGCTGATGACGGAAGCTTTATCTACAAGCAAATCGGTCCTATCGAACGTATCCAAATCATCGGAACACTTGTCCAGCATGACGGCGCATATTACGTTGAAGCAAACGGCCGCGAATACCGCATCCTCCTTGCCAGCGTGACATACTTCCGCATTAACATGGGCGACCAGGTCACTATTATTGTTCCTGCCGATAACACAGAAGCTACTTGGGCCGCAGTCGAAGCAGCTCTCTAGCGCGCTTCTCGCAAAAAAAGTATTACCAAGTTTCGTCGTCTTGAACAATGACAACTGTAGTTGTTTCTAATTCATCCAGTCTTCGTGCAGCGCGAATTGCTTGTTGTGCGAGTGTCCTTTGACCAGGAACGCGTACCAATACTTCGTTGACCTCCAATAATATACCCGACGTATTATCAATCTGATCTTTCGTCACAATAAATTGCTCATCTGGATCAGCTGCCGGCCTTTTTCCAAGTTCGATAATTTGTTCTTCTGCTTTTTCAAGTTTTTCAGCTAACTCAGAGTTACTCGTCTCAAGTGAGTCAATTTTTTCAGCATCGTCTGTGCCTTTTTGTGCAAGGTAGAAAACAGCCTCTTCAGCAGTACGAATGTTTGTGATTCCTTGCAAAGCCGCAATCGCCACAAGCGAGCGCTCAAGTACTGCGATATCGATGTACTGATACCCAAACAAATGTGCGTCTCGGAGTGCAGCAACAAACTCGCCAGTTGCATACAAATCGAGCTGTTCAAGCTGATTATCTAAATTTCTTTGAGCTTTTTCGCTTTCACTTGTTTCAATTACTCTCATAGCTACCCCTGATTAGTATGGTTTAGAGTTATTTTAGTCCAAAAAAGACAATCATAGCAAGCATAGCCATGACTATTGCGCTTACGCCACAAAAAGCATATAGTAACCGTATCACTGAGGTGAAAACAAACAGGGTGGAACAAAAAGGGAATGGTGCATGTCAAAACTTCATTTTAAGTATGGTGCAATGAATAGCGGTAAAAGCGATACGCTTATTAAAGCTGCTTACAATTACACCGAAAGAGGCCATGACATTATTACCGTCAAACCCGGTATCGACTCAAAGGGTGGTGAGGATATCGTTGCACGTGCTGGTGGTCGGGTCGCAGTCAATATTCTTGCGCTTCCTGAAATGAATATCCGCGAGGAAATACACGCGTATATTGCACAGCAAGCACTCAAAGATCTGGAATGTGTCCTGGTTGATGAAGCGCAGTTCCTCACACCCATACAGGTTGACCAACTCTTTGAAGTTGCAAAGTTTGATGATACATCGGTCATCGCATATGGCCTGCGGACAGATTTTCAAACATCCTTATTTCCAGGAAGTGCACGGTTATTAGAAGTTGCCGACAATATAGAGAAACTACCGACAATGTGTCGTTGCAAAAATCAGGCCGAGTTTAATTGTCGTCGTATTGGTAACAGCTACGTATTCGATGGTGAACAAATTGCGATCGACGGCGAAGAGGCAGTCACGTACGATTCTCTGTGTGGAACATGTTACCTGGAAGAGAAGGCCAAGCAACTGGCGGCTTAAAACACAACAAAGCCACCGGCAAATCAGCGTACAATAGAAAAAGAAATTAGGGGGAAACAAAAAGTGTCACAAGCGTTATACAGAAAATATCGAAGCAAGTCACTCGACGAAGTTGTCGGACAGAACCACATCACCGATATTCTCATGCGAGCTATTAAAGCTGGCCGTATTTCGCACGCGTACTTACTCACCGGCCCCCGCGGAGTCGGCAAAACCTCTGTGGCTCGCATCTTGGCACACGAAATTAATCAGTTGCCCTATAGTGATGACTCGACTCATTTAGATATTATTGAAATCGATGCCGCTAGTAACAATGGTGTCGAAGACGTTCGTGATCTTCGTGAAAAAGTACAAATTGCGCCTGTCTCTGCTGCCAAGAAAGTCTATATTATCGACGAAGTGCACATGCTTTCAAAGGCCGCTTTTAACGCTCTCCTCAAAACACTCGAAGAACCACCAGATCATATCGTCTTCATCCTAGCGACAACTGACGTCGATAAATTACCAGCAACGATCGTTAGCCGGACACAGCGTTATGGTTTCCGTGCCATTTCAACCAGCGATGCAGTAAAGCATCTTCGATATATTGCCGATGAAGAGAAAATCGTCATCGACGATGCGTCACTAAAACTTATCGCAGAGCGTGGCGATGGCAGTTTCCGCGACAGCATTAGTTTGCTCGATCAACTCGCAAGCCTGACTGATGACAAGGCAGGCATTACCCCAGACCTTATCGAAACAACACTGGGGCTTGCACCAACCAAAGCCGTCGAAGAAATCATCGCTGGCGTTGAAGCGCACGACGTCACAAAAGTCGCTGAACTCCTTGAAAAAACAACTGCTGATGGCATAAGCCCCGTCACATTAACTGAACAGCTGACACACACCATTCGTGATCAAATCGCCAGCAAGCCGCACTTATTACCACTCCTGGATAGCCTCCTCGACGTCTCGCGGAGCAGCCAACCACAGCTAAAACTACTCGCAGTCCTCGGCGCTTCAGCCCTTGAACACAAACCCACAAAATCAGTCGCCCTCGCCAGCCCCGTATTGGAAGTAACGGCAACCATCGCCGAACTCTCCAAACAAGCCACGAAAATTAAGCCAGAAATGCCCTCACTAAAAGCAGTAGAGCCGGTATCAGAAACTTCTTCAGAAGGTACCCTGGAACCCGAGCTTATCCCGGTACTGAAACAGAGAGAAGCCCGGAGTGAAGCAGTACCTTCAGAAGAAGTTTCTGATACCGGCGATCTTGACTCCAGTGAGAATACAATTAAGGCAAGACCCTTTGACTGGAAAGCCCTCATCGAACACGCCCGCAAAAACTACGTGGCCTTATTTAGCGTCCTCTCAAAATGCGACTACGAACTAATAGAAAACGACCTTACCCTCTACACAAAAAGCGCATTCTACAAGAAAAAGCTCGACGACCAAAAATACAGCACCCACCTCTATGACTCCCTCAAAAGTATTGGCAGTTATGAACTGATCGTCCACACCATACCCACACCCCTGCCGCTAAAAGATAGCCAGGCTGCTGCCGTAGCTGCTATTATGGGCGGAGGAGAAGAGGTCGCGGTCTCATAACCAGCGACCAAAGACGAGTGAGGGCCATACTATGACAAGCGCGACAAAACAGGTTCCTGCGGGGAAAATACCACCACAAAATCTTGATGCCGAGATGAGTTTGCTCGGTGCTGTTTTAATTGACGAAGAAACCCTTGCTGATATTTCTGAGCACGTCAAACCACATGATTTTTACGACAAACGCCACGGACTCATTTACGACGCCATGATGCGTCTATACGAAAAGCGCAAACCCGTCGACCTTTTGACACTGACCGAAGAATTAAAGAAAAAAAACGATATCGAAACAATCGGTGGGTCTGCCTACTTAACCGAACTGACGAACTACGTCCCAACAGCCGCACACGCCGAAGCCTACGCTGAACTGGTGCAGCAAAAAGCAATTCGACGCCGCCTCATTAAAGCTAGTGCCGAAATCTCGGAAATGGGATTCGACGAAGAAACGTCAACAGAACAACTACTCGAAGCAGCCGAGGCTGAACTCTTTTCAGTCAGTGACCAATCATTAAAACAAGACCTTGTCAGTATTGAAAGTATCTTGACTGAAAGTTTCGACCGCATGGAAGAACTGCACCGCAACAAAGGACAGCTCCGTGGAGTGCGCACTGGCTACCGCGACCTAGATAATATGACGGCAGGACTACAACGAAGTGACTTGATTATTCTGGCGGCTCGTCCTGCCATGGGTAAGACAACACTTGTCACAAACCTTGCTTATAACGTTGCGACGATTGCGAAACAGCCTGTCCTGTTCTTTAGCCTCGAGATGAGTAAAGAACAACTGGTTGACCGTATGCTGGCCGACGCCTCCGGTGTAGATAGCTGGAACATTCGAACTGGAAATCTTTCAGATGATGACTTTAGTAAACTTTCTGATGCCATGGGCGAAATGGCCGAAGCACCAATCTATATTGACGACACACCGGGTGTCAGCGTGCTGGAGATGCGCACCAAAGCTCGCCGCGCTGCACATGAACAACCCCTCGGACTCATCATCATCGACTACCTGCAACTGATGCAGGGAAGTGGGCGCGATAACGGCAACCGTGTCCAAGAGGTGAGTGAGATCTCTCGTGGCCTCAAACTTCTAGCCCGTGAATTAAATGTCCCCGTCATTGCACTGAGTCAGTTGTCACGTTCGGTCGAATCACGTTCACCACAAATCCCACAGCTTTCCGACCTACGTGAATCAGGATCTATCGAGCAAGATGCCGACATTGTCATGTTCATCTACCGCGAAGAGTACTACAACCCTGATACCGATCGTAAACAGATTACCGACATCATTATCGCAAAACACCGTAACGGACCAACCGGCAAGATTGAACTGTTCTTCCACCCCGAACGCCTTCGTTTCATGTCCCTAGACCGCAAGCACGATAATTAATTCCCCCAAGAATGCTATAATCAAAGGAACATTATGGCTGCGAGAGATATTACCAATTTCTTTATTTACCGCTGGCGTTACATCGTTGGCTATGGCATTATTGCCTTGCTCCTTGCGGGTCTATTGATATTTGCTGGTCTATACGTACCTGGCGGTGTATCCCCAGAGGAAATGCGTGCAACGATTCGTAGTGACAGCTTGTCATTCTCGGATCCATCAACGTTTGCTATCACGAGCTTGCCATTCTATCTTTTGCAAAAGACCATTTTTCACTTTTTTGGTATCACCGATTTTAGTATCAAAGCACCAGCCCTCATCATCGCGTTATTCTCGGCAGTTGGCTTGATCCTGCTCCTCAGGAGATGGTTTAAACCAAATATTGCCGTCCTGACATCAATGATCGTCATTACCACTGGGCAATTCTTATTCATTGCGCAAAATGGGACACCGGGTATCTTGTATGTATTCTGGCCAATTCTTCTTTTGGCACTGGGGACACAGGTAACCCGTGCAAAGAAGGGGAAGTTGTTTTGGAAAATCTCATTCGCTGCAGCTGCCGCACTCAGCTTATACACACCACTCAGCATCTATGCACTGCTTGCGATTACACTCGCCGTCACGCTTCACCCGCATCTGCGTAATATCGTTCGACGACTCTCAAAGGCCAAGGTAGCCGTCAGCCTTGTCACTGCACTTATTTTGGCTGCACCGCTGGCATACTTGATCGCAACGAAGCCGCAACTTGGACTGAGTCTTCTCGGAGCACCAGCCACGTGGCCACCAGACATTGGTGCGAACGCCATGACGTTATTAAAGCAGTTCTTCTTGTTCTGGGAACCAAGCACAACGACACTAATGACACCTGTATTCGGGTTTGGCTCTGTACTGATTATTGGCCTCGGCGTCTATAGACTTATCCTGACGCGCGATACAACACGTAGCTACTTAATTATTATTTGGGTGCTCTGTTTGATTCCCGTACTGTTAATCAACCCACAATTTACCAGTGTGACATTTGTTCCCGCAGTCCTCCTACTTGCAGCTGGACTGACGAGCCTGATTACCTATTGGTACCGACTCTTTCCACTGAATCCTTACGCCCGCATTGCCGGACTGATTCCTATTGTTGTACTGGTCATCACCTTACTTGGATCAGGGTTAGACCGCTATATCTACGGCTATCACTATGCACCAAGCACAGCTGTGAACTTTTCAAATGATTTAAGACTCTTGCCAAAAAATACAAAAAATCTTCTCGTCACCGGAGATGAGTTGGCATTTTACCAAGCAGTCGCACACCACCGCAGCGAATTACGTGTCGTCACCATTCCTGATACCGATGTATTTGTTGCCACCAGGTCTGCTCATGCAAGTGTGTTGTCGAGCTATCAAATCACGCGAATCATCACAACAACCTACACAAATGACAGTGATCGACTCTACATCTATAAAAAGATCTGACAGTAACGTATAATTAAGAAGTAATTAAGAGACGGAGAATACAATGGCTTTTGACCAAATGAAGATGCTGAACAAGCTACGTAAAGCGCAGAGCGATTTAAAGAAAGAAATTATTGAAGTTGAAGCAGGTGACGGTGCGGTCGTCGTACAAATCACCGGTGAACTGAAGATGAAAAAGATCACGATTGATCCAGCATCTGTTGATGTTGATGACATCGCTGAACTTGAACACTGGATCGAAATTGCGGTTCGTGATGGACTCGCAAAAGCGCAAGAAGTTGCTGCTGAAAAAATGAAGCCACTCATGGGCGGTCTTGGCAACCTAGGTCTTTAGGACATAGGTTCAAGATTCTATCATGGCTCATTTGCTGCCAGTTGCACTGGAAAAATTAATCGATGAACTGGGACGACTCCCCGGTGTTGGTTCGCGTACTGCCGAAAGGTACGCCTATTTCCTATTAAAAGCTGATCAGCATATCAATACGTCACTCTCAACGGCAATTCACGACATTCACAGCCTCGTGAAGACCTGTCCTATTACATTTGCACTAATTGACGCAGACGAAGACGTATCGCCGCTATACAGCGATCCTGATCGTGATAAAACGCTCATCGCTGTCGTTGAAGAGCCGCTCGATATTGTTGCACTCGAACGAACTGGCATGTTCAAGGGAACATATCACGTACTTGGTGGAGCAATTAGTCCTATTGACGGTGTCGGCCCAGAACAACTACATATTCCCGAACTCTTGAAACGACTGACCGACGACGACGTCAAAGAAGTTATTATCGCCACCAACGCCAGTGTCGAAGGCGAATCAACCGCGCTGTTCTTGCAACGACATATTAAAGACTCTGGCATTGAAATTGAAATGAGTCGCTTGGCTCGCGGTATCCCTGTTGGCGTCGACCTTGAATATGCCGATCAGATCACCTTGACGCATGCCCTTGAAGGTCGTCGTTCTTTCTAATTCTTCTCAGTAGGTACATTGACAAATTATGATAATTTTGCTATAATATAGTCAGTCTTTCCCCTACAAGAAAGTGAGACTACCATGTTCTTTACCATCTACGGCTCCACCGCTTACCGCTTCAAGAAGCCGTCGTTCTGGTTCATCTGGTTCATCCAGAAACCAATCGTCTGCTTGATCGCAGTTTTGCTCTCGGTCATTATGGTTATCCTGGCACTTGTCGCGATGGCAATTTCGATCCTGAGCTTCCTCAACGATATCCGAGATCCATCAGGAGAACAGCCGAACAGTTTGGCGGCGATAGGTATCATCGCCATGTTGTTTTTGTATGCGCTGGTTTTCTTTCGAATCTACGACTACATCGACGTAAAGCGAAAAAGCATAGGCAAAGGTCGCTATCGTGACTTTTATGCCGTGCAGGACGACTTTAGCTTTCAGTTGCTGTTCCTCAGTGGACTAGGAGGACTCAGTGACATTCCCGACACCTTGCTCTGTGACATATTCATGGACCGCGACGTCATCGAATCTGATCGGCGCATCCGCAGACTAGGTTCGGAGAATCACGAAGAGCTTCGGTTCACTCGACAAGAGCAGAAACGAGTACTGAACCTGATTCAAGGGTTCTACCTTCGAGCTGGTGCCGCAACGCACGAGATCCTGAACGAGTTTCAACAAATTCACATCACCATCGACGCGATGACAAACCACCTAGCAAGTGACCTACTCGATACGCATAACGATCACCGTGAGAGCCTAATGGAGTTGATCAAAGAAACACAGGTGCAGGCGTAACTGCCCAGCAACTCCTTTCTTGTAGGTGAAGGCAGGGACGTTCCCCGCGATAGAACTTCGGTTCAGTCGCTGGGGGGCGTCCCTCTTTTATTTCTGGAAATCTGCAATCTGTTACAATAGACCGTAATGTTTGAAACTGCAAAAAACCTCATTGAATCAGCCAAAAAAATAATGGTCATCCAAGCTGAAAACCCTGACGGCGACAGCCTCGGAAGTGCTTTAGCATTAGAAGAAATTTTGTCTGACTTAGGCAAAGACGTTCATATGTACTGCGACGTCGAAATGCCAAAATATCTTCATTATATCAACGGCTGGGACCGCGTCACCCAAGATTTTGATACCTCTGTCGACCTCGTCATTATCGTGGACACAACCAGCGAAACACTGATTAGCAAAGCGCTTGAAATTAACGGCGCACGTCATTTCCTGGAGTCACATCCCGTCCTTGTTATCGATCACCACACAGAAACTGAGACAACCTTACCGTTTGATCACGAGATCTTAGCCGAAGAAGCAGTCGCAACCAGCGAGATTATTTACAAACTAGCTAGTCAAAGTGGTTGGGAAATCTCAACCCAAGGCGCCGAAGACATGCTGATTGCAATCATGAGCGATAGCCTTGGCCTGACGACACAAAACGTCACACCATCAACCTTCCATACGGTTGGTGAATTAGTTGCGCTGGGTGCACATAATAGTGTCATCGAAGCCCGTCGCCGTGAATACATGAAGAAATCTGCCGATATCCTCGCGTACAAAGGCCGCCTTCTCGAGCGCATTGAATACAGCCTTGATGGACAGCTGGCGACCGTTCATATTCCATGGGACGAGATTGCAGCATTTAGCGATCAGTACAATCCAAGCGTACTCGTTTTAGACGAGATGCGCCTCGTCATTGGCGTTAAAATCGCTGTTGCGTTCAAGACCTACCCAGATGGAAAACTGACCGGAAAAATTCGCAGTAACCTCCCAATTGCCGAGCAAGTCGCCGGCTTCTTTGGCGGCGGTGGACACAAATACGCATCAGGCTTTCGCGTTTTCGAAAGCTATGACAAAATAATGTCAGAACTAATGAGTGCAACAGACAAGGCAATTACCGACTATGAGTCTTCAGTTTCATAACCAACTTACAAAAAAAGTAGATCCATTTACGCCGCAAGTTGCGGGAAAAGTCAGCTTGTATACCTGTGGGCCAACTGTCTACAATTACCCGCACGTCGGTAACTGGTCTGGCTACGTCTACTGGGATACGCTGGTTCGCATCTTACAAGCAAACAATCTCGAAGTCACTCGCGTGATGAACATCACTGATGTTGGCCACTTAACTGGTGAAAACGAAGGCGACGCCGATCAAGGCGAGGACAAGCTACAAAAAGGCGCTCGTCGTGAAGGCAAAACTGCATGGGAAGTTGCCGCATTCTACACCGACGACTTTATGAAGGGGATCGATCGACTTAATCTTATCAAGCCGACTCATGTCACCAAGGCCACCAATTATATTGAAGAGCAATTGCAGCTGATCCGAACATTAAAAGAAAAAGGCTTTACCTACGAAATCGATGACGGTATTTATTTTGATACCGCCAAGTTCCCAACCTACGCAAACTTTGCCGATCTTGACCTGGAAGCCCAGCGTGCTGGGGCTCGCGTCGAATATAATCCTGAAAAACGGAATCACAGTGACTTTGCATTATGGAAGTTTAGTCCAGCCGGCGAAGCACGTGACATGGAATGGGAAACACCCTCTGACCTTATTGAAGCAGGCGAAGAACGTCTTGGCTTCCCAGGTTGGCATCTTGAATGTTCCGCAATGGCAATGACATTACTAGGTGAAACACTCGACCTTCATACAGGCGGGATTGATCACATTCCCGTTCACCACACGAACGAAATTGCCCAATCTGAAGCAGCGACCGGAGTCATCTTTGCAAACTACTGGATGCATAACAATCACCTCAAAGTGAACGGCACCAAAATCAGCAAATCACTGGATAATGGCTATACTCTTGATGACCTAGAAGAGAAGGGGTACTCACCACTTGATTTTCGCATGTTCGTATTACAAAGCCATTACCGCAGCGAAGGAAACTTTACGTTCGAGAACCTCGACGGAGCAAAGAACCGTCTGCGCAACTGGCGCAATATCGCCGCTCTGCGTCACCAGACACACGACCGCCTCCGCGATGATGATGAGAAATCAACCGACGACGAGTCAGTATCGTTGTACGCAAGCTCTCAGGCGCTTGTAGAAGCCCTCTCGAACGATCTTGATACACCGGCGGCCTACGCAATTATCGATGATGCATTCAGTCGGATTGAAAGTATTAATATCGAAGATATCCACCAGCACGCCCTAACAACATTACTCGAAACAATCGATAGCGTTCTTGGACTGCAACTCCTTGAAACAACCAAAGATATTTCTGACGACGTCAAACGTTTCATTATCGAACGTGAACGTGCCCGTGAAAACAAAGACTGGCATGCAGCCGATCACCTCCGCGACCAAATAGAAAAGAGCGGCATCACTGTTCGTGACACCGCTCATGGATCTATCTGGGAATATACCGCTTAGGTTACTAGGCTTTTACCTTTTTAACCGTCACAACTTCTTCTTCAAATTCGTCTTGGTCTGCATCGTCATCTCGTCGGCTTTTTAGGTACTCATCCAGTAGGACACGGATGGTTCCAGCGATAGGGATAGCGATAATACCACCGAGCAGTCCGAACAGGTATAAACCGATCGTTACTGCAGCAAGCACGGCCAGTGCAGAAAGCTCAATCTTCTTTGCCTGCACCTGAGGAGCAACGAAGTTATTTTCGATCTGCTGATAGATAAAGAAGTAGACAATGTAGATAATTGCCGCAAAAGGCGCATTAAAGGCAAGTAATGCAGTCACCAAAAGTCCTGCAATTGTTGCACCAAACATTGGAATTAGCGACAGCGTAAAGGTAATTGCGGCCGTCGGGAAGGCGAGGCCAGAAGGAATCTGCGGGAATATAAAGCTCAAAACAAAGACTGCCGCACCAGCAAGGACACCACCGATGGCAGATACAGTAAGCTGGCCCGTGACGTAACCGTTTACAACACCGTATACTCGGCTGACGATACGTTTGTGGATCCTCATTTTTCGATGATCATCATACAGTCCCCAAATTCGCTGCATCCACTGCGGTCCTTCGATCAGCATCAAAAAGGTAAGTACAAGCACTAGTAGTGACCCGGTGAGGAAAGCGAAGACCGAACCGACACCAGTAATGACCGTGGTACCAACATTGCTCGCCCAGCTGGCGGTGCTATCTTTAATCGAATTGAGGGCCTGATCAACTTGTGGCCTCAGGTTGTACTGCGCAATCAGGTCATTAAGACCTTTGTATTGACTAGTCGCACTATCGACAAAAGAAGGGACGTTTTGAACAAATTTTGCTGTCTGTTGCACAATAGGTGGAACAACCAGGAAGATAATTGCCCCTAGGACGATGACGACTAAGATATACGCAATCGTTGTCGCAGCTGCTCGACTTTTTCCAGGTAAGATCCTGCTAATACGATTCACAGGACCGTTTAATGCAACGGCAAGAAACAGTGAAATACCAAGGATAAGGAGTGCCGTCAGCGCATGGTAAATAGCAAAAATCGCTAGTCCAAAACCAATGACTACTAAAATAAAGCGAACAAATGTTTTCGTGTCGATATCTATACGTGTCTTCATGAGACGTATTATACACATCTTAGGGTCTCAGAGATAGCAAAGGGAAGATTCGGGGCTACATGTTACCTCGACAAACCGGTTATGGCAACGTATAGTGAACGGTAGTATGGAGCCTCTATTCAACGATTTACGACGCGTCTTTAAGGGTGGTATTTTAACGCACCTCGAAGACAGATTAGAACATAGTCACGACGCCAGTATCTACGAGATTGTTCCGCAGGCTGTCCTAGAGCCAAAGGATACCAAAGACATTCAACACTTGGTGTCCTTCATCAATCAGCACAAGATCAATCATCCGTCACTTTCGATCACGACCCGAAGCGCTGGCACTGATATGTCTGGTGCTGCGATTGGCAATTCGCTCATTCTGAGCATGACAAAATACTTTTCGCATATCGGTGGCGTATCGGGGAGTATTCTGCGCACACAACCAGGCGTGTATCTTCGTGATATTGATTCACTCCTTGCAAGCCACAATTTGATGCTTGGATCTGCTCCAGCCAGTCGCGCCATTTCGACAATTGGTGGTATGGTCGGCAACAACGCTGGTGGCGAACAATCACTGCGGTATGGAAACACCGAACGATCAGTACGAGAGTTAAAGGTGGTCTTTGCTGACGGCAACGAATACATCGTCAAGCCACTCCAGAAAAAAGAGCTTGCGCTAAAGATGAAGCAGAAAAACTTTGAGGGCAAGCTCTACACACAGGTCTACCAACTGATTGAACAGCACTACGACCTGATTCATAACGCACGTCCACAAGTGAACAAAAACTCTATGGGATACAACCTGTGGAGTGTCTGGGACCGCGAAACTGGTATTTTCGATATGACACGGCTTATCACGGGAAGCCAAGGTACTTTGGGTATTATCACCGAGATCACACTAGAGGCAGTACCAAAAGCACCGCATACAGGATTGCTATTGGCATACCTGACAACGTTTAAACAACTGGGCGAGATTATCCCCCTAGTAATGAAATATAAACCGGCAACGTTCGAAGGCTTTGATGACATCACATTTAAACTTGGCATTCAACATTTTCGTAGTTTCTCAAAACAGCTTGGTGTAAAAGAAATGCTGAAACAACAAGCATGGCTACTAGGATCAGTCGCCCGGTTCAAAGGCCATCTTCCTAATATCCTTTTGATGATCGAGTTTGAAGGTGAAACCAAGGCGGAGGTATATCGCAAGATTGCAAAGCTCCACAATGCACTGAAACCTTTTCACCTCAAAATGGATATTGAAGGTGACGAATCGGCCAGCGCACCGTTTTGGCAAATTCGTCGGTCATCCCTGTCATTACTGCGAACACGCGTACACAATAAATATGCCTCACCGTTTATTGACGATTTGACTGTACAACCGAAATACCTTCCCGAATTCCTGCCACAACTTCGTCGTATTATCCGTAAACACAAGTTACCAGCAACACTTTCAGGACACTTTGGCGACGGGAACTTCCATATCGTGCCACTGCTGAATATTGAAAGTAAGGCAGCCCAGGCAAAACTAGAGCCAGTGATGCGCGAAATTATCCCCATTGTACTCAAATACGGTGGCACCATGGCAGGGGAACATAACGATGGGATGGTTCGTGGTCCTTGGTTACCGGCAGTGTTTGGCGACGATATGTTCGCACTTTTCAAGCATACGAAAGAAATATTTGATCCTCATTACATTTTTAACCCTCACAAGAAAACTGATGCTTCATGGGAATATAGTATGGATCATATCCGTACACAGAACAGTGGTGAGTGGATCAAGTAAGACTTTGACGATTTTAACTAGATAATGTATAGTAAAAGTAGTTATGAATACAGAAACTATCGGATGCGTCAAGGCAGCAACAAAGATTCTCGGTGATAAATGGACACCTCAGCTACTTCGTTTTTTTATTAACGAAGAGTCAGTTCGTTTTTGCCAAATTCAAGACCTTGTTGAGGGTATTAACCCGCGCACACTTTCTGCTCGGCTCGACCACCTTGAAGCCGAAGGTATTATTACCAAGAACGCGACAACCTCTGACAGCCGCTGCGAATACCGTCTGACAACCAAAGGTCACGATCTAATGCCTATCCTCAAAGACATGCAAGCTTGGAGCGACCAATACGACCCTCAATCAGCAGCTGTCACCCCAGTTATTGCTTAAATAAAACTGTAAATTAAGCCATCTCTCAGCTAAAAAGCGCTATAATAAGCGTATGAGAGTATTAATTGTAGAAGATGAACACAAGATTGCCCGTGCGCTGAAAAAAGCCTTAGAGCAAGAGACGTATGCTGTTGATGTCGCATTTGACGGTGACGAAGGCTACGCAATGGCCACGACTGAACCTTATGATATTGCGATTATTGACCGTATGCTTCCTGGAGGATACGACGGTCTTGGTATCGTGAGAGGTATGCGTGATGCAAAAGTTCACACTCCTGTCTTATTCCTGAGTGCCCTGGGCAGTGTCTCTGAACGAACCGCTGGCCTCGATGCCGGTGCTGACGACTATCTCGTCAAGCCATTTGCATTAGAAGAATTATTAGCTCGCGTCCGAGCATTACTTCGACGACCAACCGAACAACAATCTGCCATCCTTGAAGCAGGGGACTTAAGTCTCGATACTATTACCTACAGCGTTGAACGTGCCGGTAAACCAGTTCAACTCACCAGTAAAGAGTTCGCGCTCCTTGAATACATGCTTCGCAACCCAGGCCGCCCACTCAGCAAAGAAGTCATCATTAGCCACGTATGGGACTATGATGCCGATATCTTACCAAATACTGTTGAAGTCTACATTAAATATCTTCGAAACAAGATCGATTCACCGTTTAAAAAACCGTTGATCCACACTGTTCGAGGCTTTGGCTACAAACTCGAGGCATAGCAGATGTTCAGGTCAGCCACCCTCAAATTGACCGCTTGGTACTTGGTCATTCTTATGGTCATCAGTCTTGTTTTTAGTTTTGCCATTTACCAATTGAATTTTCATGAAGTAAACGTTCGCCTCGAAAATTTACAGCATGGATTGATGGATCCAACGATACGTCCTAGGACAATTATGACGACGAATTTTCAACAAGAGCAAGACCAGCTCCGTATTGAACAATCCGAACAGGCTGCAACCCAAATGATCCTGGCATTGGTATATATTAATGCCTTTATTTTGGTTGTCGGTGGCTTTGGAAGTTATTTCCTGGCACGCCGCACACTGGGACCAATCGAAAAAGCCCACGAAGCACAAAGTCGATTTACCAGTGACGCAAGTCATGAACTGCGCACGCCACTTGCGGCCATGAAGGCAGAGCTAGAGGTCTATCTTCGTGATGACAATCTAGCGCTTGATGAAGCCAAAGAACTACTAGAAAGTAACCTCGAAGAAGTTGATAAACTTATTAAACTTTCCGAAATGCTCCTAAAGATGGCGCATCTCGACTACGATAAGCTCGAAAAAAAGCAGATCGATCTGGTAGAAATCTTGCCATCAGTCATGAAGCCGTTCGCAAAATCAAAAAAGCGTTTTGATATTACCACCCGTAAAGAAGCCCTTATTTCAGGTAATGAAGCCGCGATTATGGAACTCATGAGTATCCTGATAGAAAACGCTCTGAAATATAGCCCCATGCGATCACGTATTAGTATTCGCATCTTTGAACGTCGAACAATGACCGGCTTTGAAATTAAGAATACTGGCACACCAATTAGCCCAGAAAAACTACCGCACATTTTTGATCGTTTTTACCGCGCCGATAACTCACGAACCGAAAGTGGCAAGAACGGCCTTGGACTAGGTCTTGCCATCGCAAAGAAGATTACCGAGATCCATCATGGCTATATTCAGGCTAGTTCAACAGATAAGGAAACGTCTTTTACGTTTTATTTGCCAAACTTAAGAAATATTACAGCTAAAATTCAAGATCCCCAGTTATAGTTACGCTTGTTACTACAACAAAACTATAACAAGGAGATACAAACACAATGAATGTTGTCACCCGTGGCATCAAGAACGCCACTCGAAGTCCACTCAAATCGGGTGCGATCGTCCTCATGTTTGCCGTCAGCATTGCACTCATCTTGAGTATGCTGGTTGCACGTGGAAGCGTTCTCACCAAGATCAATGATTTGAAGGCAACGACCGGAACAGCAATCACCATTTCACCAGCCGGTGTGCAGGGTGGATTCGGCGGTGGAGACCCACTGACCGCAGCACAAATAACAACCATTAAAAGCACGGCGAACGTTAGCTCGATTACTTCAACGCTGACCGACCAAATGACAACGACTGACACAAACCTCACCTCGTCTTTGGAACTCGGTGCATTTGGTCGAAGACAAGCACGAAGCGATTCTGCGACGTCAACAACCAGCACGGCAACATCAACTAGTACAGGCGATACAGCTGCGACAACCGATACGACTCGTCCAGCACCAACGCCACGTATTAGTGTGACCGGTACGACAGATGTGAATAGCATCTCAACAGATGGAAGTGCCCTGAAGCTCACGAGCGGTTCAACTATCGACGTAAATGGTACCGGCCTCGTTGCATTAGTCGGTTCAAGCCTCGCAACGAAAAATAGCCTCAGTACCGGCAGTACTTTCACAGCATATGGCCAAACCATTACCGTCAGCGGTATCTACAGCACAGGTAACACGTTCCAGGACAGCGGCATCATTATGCCACTCTCGACCGTTCAAACACTGACCAACCAAGCCGGTGCCGTTAGTAGCGTCAAAGCAACCGTGAATAGTAGTGACAACGTCAACGGGGCGGTGACGGCCCTAAAGTCTGCACTTGGCGACAAAGCCGACATCACTAGCGAAGCAGAAACTGCGGCAGCTAGCGTCAGCTCACTACAAGGTATTGCAAACCTCACCTTTGCAGGTGTCATCGGGTCGGCAGCAGCCGGCGCACTGATCATCATCCTTGCAATGTTCCTCGTGGTTCGTGAACGACGACGCGAAATCGGAGTCATCAAGGCAATCGGTGGCTCAAGCGGTAAAGTAATCGCACAGTTCACGATTGAAGGCTTAACGTTGACCGTGATCGGTGCACTTATCGGACTCGTCCTCGGTGTATTTGTCAGTGGACCAATGACTAGTTCACTTGTCTCAAGCAGCCAAAGCAGCAGCACAAGCACAGTAGCAACTGCCGGACGTGGCGGCCCTGGAGGTGCAGGCGGCTTCGGTGGTGCAGTTCGTGGCGGATTCAGCCAACTCAATACTAACGTCACACAGGTAACAGCAAGCCTCACCCCTCAGATCTTCCTGTCAGCAATTGGTATTACATTACTGATCGCTCTCCTCGGAAGTGCCATCCCGGCATGGCTTACCTCACGTGTTCGACCAGCAGAAGTACTAAGGACAGAATAGGAGATCCCATATGCTTACCGTAGAAAATGTATCAAAAACCTTCAGTACCCCCGGCGGACAAGTCCAAGCTTTAAAAGACATTAACTTGTCAGTCAAAACCGGCGAATTCGTCAGCATCGTTGGAAAGTCAGGAAGTGGTAAAAGTACCCTCCTGTCTATCCTGGGTGCGCTCGATAACCCAACCACCGGCTCTATCGTCGTTGATGACACCCAGATCAATAAACTGAGTGGGGGAAACCAAACACAGTACCGCGCCAACAAGATCGGTTTTGTCTTTCAGCAGTACAACTTAATTCCAAACCTGACTGCTTTAGAAAATGTCATGTTAGCACTGGAATTCGGTGGTTATCCAGCCAATAGTCGACTCGACCGGGCAACACAACTGCTGGATTCAGTGGGGATCGAGGAAGACCAGCAACATCGCCGTCCTATGCGCCTCAGTGGTGGACAACAGCAACGCGTGAGTATTGCACGGGCGCTAGCGAATCAACCAGCGTACATCCTTGCAGACGAGCCGACAGGCAACTTGGACAGTGCGACGGGCAAGAAGATTTTCGATCTTTTACATGACCTTTCACGCAGTCAAAAGACCACAATTATCGTTGTTACCCACGATCTTGAGATCGCTGGAAAGACCGATCGCACCTTCACTTTGCAAGATGGCAAAATTACAACAAAATAACGTGTCGTTTTAAGAATCTATTCAGCAAGAAGCGAGATACTATAACCAGTAGCCCATATATTGCTACAACAAAAACGCTGAAAACAGCAAGAAGAAAAAGGAGGGAGTGAACATATGAACACCACCATCACCAATACAATCAGGACAACATTGCCAGAAAAAATGATTCTACTCAGTAAAAAGGGTATGAAAGAATTAAAGAAGGCAATTTCACAACTAGAACACGATCGGGCAGCTGCCATCCGCGGTTTGCACGACATAGATAAGACGACAGGTCATGATGACCGCCTCGAGCGAGTGGAGCGATTAGCGCGACTTGAATCAATTGAATCGGAACTTTCAGAAAAACACCAAACGATTCACGATGCCAAGCTGCTGCCAACCAAGCGAGCTCGAATGAAAGTCGCCATGGGATCAGTCGTCGACCTGATCGACCAACAAGGAAGACTCTTCCGTTACACGTTGGTTGATACGATCGAAGCGAACCCAAGCGACGGACGCATCTCAGTCCTTAGCCCATTAGGACGTCACCTTGTCGGTAAAACCGTCAAAGACATCGTGCAGTGGAGCTCGGGTATGAACAATACGACATTCCGTCTTGTACGAATTTCGTAACGCCTCCCACTACGAAAAGAATCTCCCTCATTAGGGAGTTCTTTTTATTTTCAAGTAAGACACCAACGGGGTCGAATCAGCCCTTCATCTCTGATACAATAGAGCTAATGCTTTATTACCGTACATCGATCGAGGATACCTACAAAGAGCTAGGCACCGGACCGAAAGGTGTATCTCGTCGCGAAGTAGAGACCCGACTGGCAACATATGGTCGTAACGAAATTCGCATCCAAGGCGAGCCAATATGGAAAAAATTAGCCGAACCATTCCTGAACGTCTTTATGTTGGTCTTGTTCATTGCCGTCGTCATCAGCCTGTTTCACCACGCGATCTTTGATGCTGTTATTATCTTGGTCATTATGGCAACCAGCGCTGTTATTTATTACGTGCAGCGCTTTACGACTGAACGCATCCTTCGATCACTGCAAAAACACACCGCCCAGCGCGTCGAAGTGATTCGCAGCGGTGAGACACGCTATATCGATGACTCGGAATTGGTACCTGGTGACATTATCCAGTTAAACGAAGGGGACAAGATTCCGGCTGACATTCGTCTCGTAGCGGCCAATACACTACGCGTCGATGAAGCTGTTCTGACCGGAGAATCTGTACCAGTGAACAAGATTACTGATACACTCGAAAGCAAAAAAGAAGTCTACGAACAGACCAATATGTTGTTCCAGGGTTCATTTATTGTCTCGGGACAGGCGACCGGTATTGTAGTCTACACCGGTAATACGACCGAGTTTGGCCGCATCGCTGCATTATCACGTAAATCATCGGGTTCTAGCACCAGCCCCGTTCAAAAGAAAATCGATAAACTCCTTAGTTATATTGTCATGGCGGTTGGTGGCCTGGCTGTTGGTGCGTTTATCCTTGCGATCGCCCGCGGTATCGAACTGACAGAGGCCATCCGTTTCGTACTGGCACTGTCGGTATCTGCTGTTCCTGAAAGTTTGCCAGTTGCCATCTCTGTCATCCTAGTGCTTGGGATGCGGCGCATGGCCGCAAAGAAGGCATTGGTACGTACTATGAAAGCAATCGAGACAATCGGCGTCATTACAACCATTGCAACGGATAAGACAGGGACGCTGACAGAGAACAAACTCTCTGTACAAGAAACGTGGCAACCAGAGAAAAATCTACACCATTTACCGACGATTGCGCACCGTACAATTAATCACCACGGCGAACACACCAGAGACCCCCTTGATATCGCCATGATTGAATTCACTGAGGCCGAAGATCTAGTGCAGCTAAAGGGTGAACCGATCAAGAAACTACCGTTTAACCAGACCTTTTCAATGAGCGGTAATATTTGGCACCATAAAGGCGTCTACGAATTAGTCGTCAAGGGCGCGCCTGAACAGGTCTTGGATCGCAGCCACCTTTCTATTCATGATAGAAAAGAAGCCGAGAAAGCACTGCAATCATTGACCTCTCAAGGCTACCGCGTCATTGCACTGGCCGTCGGCAACCTGAAAGGTCCTGTCGAGGCATTTGAAGAGTTAGCTTCAAACCATGTCTTTGCCTTCGTTGGCTTCCTTGCGGTTGCTGATACGCTTCGTCCAACAGCCAGACGTGCTATCACCACAGCGCAACTCGCGGGTGTAACCGTCCGTATGATCACCGGTGACCACTTTGAAACCGCCTATCATATCGGTAAGCAACTTGGCCTGATTCAATCACGTGATCAAGTGTTTGATAGCCGCCAAATCGGCGACTTAACAGATAAGCAGCTACAAAAACGCGTCGCATCGTCATTCGTCTTCTCGCGTGTGACACCCGAGAACAAATTCCGTATCCTACAAGCACTCAAGATCAAAGAGGTGACTGCTATGACCGGTGACGGGGTGAATGACGTTCCTGCCTTATCTAGTGCCCACGTGGGGGTTGCGATGGGGAGTGGTTCCCAAATCGCCAAGGATGCAGGTGACATTATCCTCCTGAATAACGACTTCGAGAGTATCATTCGTGCCATGAAAGAGGGACGTATTATCTTTTCAAACATCCGTCGCATGCTGTTCTACCTCCTGTCCACCAACCTTGGTGAAGTCGCCACCGCCGTCATCTCAATCGCCATCGGGTTGCCAATGCCGCTTTCGCCCGTGCAGATCCTGTGGGTGAACCTCGTGACAGATACAGCAATGGTGATTCCGCTCGGGCTTGAACCAGGCGAGAAACATATCATGAGGATGAAGCCGATTTCACCAACGGCACCGTTGCTCAGCAAATACATCATCTTCCGGATCGTGCTGGTTGCCGTCACCATGGCGGCGCTGGCTATCTCGATGTATGCCTACTTCACTATCCGGTATGGTGCCGACTACGGCCATACGGTCGCGTTCTGTGCCTTGGTCGTCATGCAGTGGGCGAATGCCTTTAATGCCCGAAGTACCTTCCAATCGCTCTTTACGCGTCTCAAAGTGATGAATAAGCCATTCTACGTCGGGTTGACACTTTCTGTCATCCTACAGATCATCGCGGTATTCGGACCACTGCAAGGTCTGCTTGGTATACACCCGATAGCCCTTGGTGACCTGTACGTCACCAGTATCATCGCATTTGTGACACCGATCCTCGTCGTTGAGATCCATAAATTTTGGGGCCGACGGTTTGTTAAAAACCCCCAAGAATAAACCAGTAAACAAAAACCCGGCTACCAACAGCCGGGTTTTATACTTCGCTACTGGACACTACGAGATGATGCTCAGTAATGTCCAGTTTCCGCCGTGATTGTCGCTACGGAGGCGATACTGCGACTGCCCATCGGTAAGGGTGATGATCTCTGCCATTTGCTCGCCAGAACGGATAAGGCAGCGCAGGCCAGCGTCGAGGAATTCGTAAATAGTCCCGCGGAACTCCATGCGACGTGGGTACGCAGATAGGTCCTTCTTGAATCCCATTTTTGTGACGGCGATTTCTTCGTTGATAGTGACACGATTCATAATTGTTTTCTCCTAAGATTTTGTAGTTTTTTTGTAAGTAACGCAAATGAGCTGACAACAAGAGTACTGGTCAGCAGCGGCTTTTATTGGAGGAGAGATTTAGAGAGGGGAGTGAGACCGCTTCGACTCGACTACCTTTTTACTAAATATCACGTAGAATTGTATCGATTACCAGGGGCGCTTCATAGAATACGTCTATCAGTGTGCGTAGCATCGGTTGGTGGCTTCTGTATAAGCCTATAAGTGGAAATCTTTCTCTTGGAACAATCCTCGCAGAGCAGAGAAGTACTTATATGACTGTCCTAAGTATACACC
>DATCQO010000003.1:0-14017 GCA_036569465.1 Candidatus Microsaccharimonas sp. | reverse complement strand
GGGATTTACAGTCTCCTGTGATTGCCACTACACGATTCCAGCATGTTCGTTAAAAAAAACTATTTGGAGCCGCTTCAGGGATTCGAACCCAGGACCCCCACTTTACAAAAGTGGTGCTCTAACCAGCTGAGCTAAAGCGGCATCTTGATTATTTTAACATATTTTTCTGTACGCCACGACCTTCCATGGCCTTTATTTAAATTTTTGTAGGTTGGAGTAAGTGAATGACAGTTTGGACAGAGTAAAACAAGGTTATTTTCTGAATTATTTTCTGAATCTCCATCAATATGATCAATTTCTAATGGTGAATGACCTATTACGGGATTAACCTTGCACCACCCACATCTTGAACACTGACTCGAATATTTAATTAACAAGTATCGTTGTACATGTTTAGATATGTTTCTTGTAGATATGCCGCGTCCACCCGATGAGAATCCTTGTTTCCAGCTATAAATATAGGTTTTGTATCTATATTCACTTTGGCATAGATTCGAACAATACTTGGTCGCATAGCTTCCAATAGGTTTCGAGCAGTTTATACATACTTTCATGCATCTCATTATCTTCGCGCTATGTTAAAAAATTGTTAAATAACAGTGTTATGGAGCCGCGATCGGGATTTGAACCCGAGACCTCATCCTTACCATGGATGCGCTCTACCAGCTGAGCTATCGCGGCAGGAACACTCGGTTGATTTTAGCATAATTGAGGTGTCTGTTCAATCTGTTATACTAAGTACATGCCTACATTTAGTTTCGATATTGTATCTACCTACGACAAAGCAGAAATGAATAACGTCTTCTTGCAAACCGAAAAAGAAATAGATAATCGGTTTGATTTTAAAAATACCCCAGCGGCTGTTGAGTGGATTGGAGATAAAACCGGCATTAAAGTTACCGGTGCTGGCGATTGGCAAATCGAAAACATTATCGATATCTTGCGCAAGAAACTTGCCGCAAGGGATCAATCAAGCAAATCATTAGATCTGACAAAAGATATTATTACCGCAAACCTGAAATCGACAAAAGAAATTCTTTTTATTGCTGGCCTTACCCAAGATAAAGCAAAACAAATTACTGCCGTCATACGTGAACATGCGCCGAAAGCCAAAGGGTTAATCCAAGGTGATGTCGTTCGCGTTACCAGTGCTAGTAAGGACGAACTACAGAACGTTATGCGTCTCGTGCAGTCTCAAGACTTTGACTTTCCGGTCAACTTTGAAAACTACAGATAACCGTTCCGACGCAGCACCTTGCTTAAAAGCGACCTCTTTGTTATAATTGACCTCTGAAAGTCGATATCATTTTTAAGGAAAACTATAGTAGATCATGGCAAAAAAGAATACCAAGCGAAAACTCGTCGGACTCGTCAGTGAACTCACTGGACACCGTACGTACTACACAACCAAGAATACACAGAACACTACTGAGAAAATCAGTCTTAAGAAGTACGACCCAATCGCTCGTAAACACGCGCTATACACCGAGACCAAGAAAAACCTCGGACGTAACGAAGTTAAAAAGCGTAAAGGTTAGTCTTCCTTTTTATCCAAGACACCAGCCAACCATGTGGTTGCCTGTAGTGTCGGAGCAAGCACCGCCTCGAATTCTCGACGGCGGTGTTCTGTTATATATACGTAGAGTTTCCCTTCGTATATCTCGATAGCATGCGGCCAGAAACGTGCTGCAATCGTTTGGGTTACCATTGGTGTCAATGTGTCTTCCAGGCTGACAACGTGCGCCGCAAGGCCGTACAGCTGGTACCGAGCGTGAAACTCGGATGAATGAGCGTCATTAAAAACATCATTAATGACATGAAGGTTATTAAAAGCTGTAAAAAACTTATTATAGGCAGCTGGACTGTGACCTAATGGCTTGAAGAAAATGTGTGGTAGCGATGTATCTTGTAGTGATACCTGTAGAATGAGCCAAGAATGTTCGATTGGGTGACGATGTGCATCATATGCGACATCGAACCGATCGACCATACTGACGTCGTAGTCGTCAAACGAGCCAACCGCAAAGTGCGCATCTCGGTGAGTTGTTGAAACAGTCAGGCCACGTATAACCTCGTGCTCGTCTTCGTGCTGATCAACTGTGCCGAAATACACGAGGCCTATCTTGGAAGCGAACTGACGAATTACCTTGCCCCTGGATCGAATAAGGGGCGAATAATGACGGAGCATGCGTTGTAATACCCCACCTGGTCGCATTATTGTTTCGTTTTCTCTATGTAATCGAGCAATGTCGAGACGTATTCAGCATGCGACCAGGTCAGTGGCGCAGGGGCGATGACTTCGTCGTTAACAGGGTTGATCTGTTCACCGAGCATGCCGGTATTGAGTGCATGGTTCTTTGCCCAGTCGAGGATAAACTTCGCTTCTTTAGAATTATTCTTTTCCAATAAGTACTGGGCGTGCCATAAAGTCGTAATAAACCACCAGTTACCGTTAATAGATGGGTCAGATCGACGATAAAAGTCGTTTTCGTAGCGAGGAATACCTGGCTCGTCATCCAGTAATTTAAACGTCGAGATCATTGTTTCAACCGACTGGTTCATCTGGATACTATCAGTATCGAATAGCCCGTAAATGTAAGCACCGAAAATACTCGATGCATCAATGATAGGATCTTTGGTAACTTTGCCGTTGACGGTAATGAGGCTTTTGTAGAAGACACCGCGTTCTTCGTTGTATAGATGTTTTGCTGCGGCAGCTTTCATATCGTCAGCTGCGGTTCGCCATTTGACAGCACTATCATTATCACCAGCAATCACTGCTAGTTCAGATGCAGCCAATAGTGCGCCGTATGTCACAGCTGTTGTATACGTAAAGGTCGCAAAAATCTCTTCCCACAGATCATAACTTGGACGCGGAAGACCAGTTACTTCATCGATGTAGTCAGCCAAGAAATCAGTCATGGGCTTTATCATTGAATTGTAGAATTCTTTAATCAGTTTGCTGTCTTTGTTGACATTGTAGAACTGGACAAACATAAAGACGACAGTGGCCGTTTCATCTGTTTGAATCGGTGGTGCAACAATGCCACCTTCATGGACGTAGGGGTGCCAGCTGCTGCCCAGGGCTCCGTCTGCACGGTATTTGTGCATCAGATACCCGCTAGGGTGAAGGCCGCGCTTGGTAAATTCAAAGAATCGATACGGTTCGTCAATATATCCGAGGCGAATCAGCGGCCACATCGCATATGCACCGTCACGGGGCCAGCTGTAGCCATAGGCATCACGAGAATAGTTCAACATCGTACTGTCAGTACTGGCGATGACTGCACCGCGTTTATCCATATGTGATTTCATGATCATCATGCTATGAATAAATAGTTGGCGGTGATTATCAGGGATAGCTGGAACAACTTCTAGCGCAGGTTGGAGCCATTTGTGCCACCAATCAGCCGTGTGGTGCATACGTTTCATAATACCGTCGTCTTGGATTTGTTTGTGAACGTATAGCGCTTCACGGTTAGACATACCGGCTGCGATCCAATAACTGGCACGTTCCGAGCTGTGTGCACCAATTTGCATAGTGAATCCGAGAATTGAGTCGACGCGGCCATGTTCAATGGTGTTCCCGCTCAGGATACCATCCTCGGCGTCACGGTAACTGCCCTCGTGGCCTTCAATACCGAACAGACCAATCGTAAATTGATCAAAGGGTTGACCCTTGTGCTGGCCAGAAACGACAAAGGCACGACGTCCACGATAGTGGAGGATTGCATCGCTATCAGGTAAATACTGGGCAGTGTCTGTATTACTGCGTGAATCACCGATGGCAAATGCCTGGTGCATGTAGAGTTTTACTTCTCGCGGGTGATCGTACAGGTTCACGACATGGATATTACGCATAAAGATACTAACTTCTGAATCAACTGCGTCATCGAACTCTAAAATAATACCGAGTTTCGTATTTTTCGCGAGCGTATGACCAATAAGTGCCGTGTGGGGGTACTTGAAAGTAAATTCCCAAGATCTATCATCATCCAGCCAACTCATTTTGCCATCAACAAGAATACCTACTTTGTGACGAAGGTTTGCACCGGCCGCATGGTTTTCAAAGCCAACATATGGATAGTAAAAATCATGCACAAGGCCATAGATGTTAAGGCCAACATGTAGTTCGCCGTTACTAAGAACAATTGGTCTAGCCACGGAGGCCACCCGTACGGTGGGTTTCGTGCAGTCGCCAACGGAGGTCCCGGATAACGTTCATGTAGTAGAGGAATGCATCGTATGGAGATTCGTATGGGCTAAAGTAGGCGTGCACGTCACCATCACTAAACCATTTTGTACACATATAATACGCATGGTCGGAGGTTTGCAATTTGCGCCAGTCAGAGATTAGGTCAAGGTCATTAGTACGCAGGATATCACTTTCTAATGCGTACAAATGTCCCATCGCTTCTTGTTGCATGCTATTGCCTAGCCATGCAGTGAGGTCACGCTCGGCATCAGCCCACGTAACGGTACTGGGCATGCTGATCGTTCCAACTGGTTCGTTCGCATCGATTGCACCAGAAACGGTGTAAAAAGTATTATCAGGGTTCGTGAGCCAGCGGCCAACGAAATCTTCAAAGAAATGAAAGATGCCCGTTTCTTCCCATTGGTGTTCGCCAAATGTTTCGTAGTCCATGAACAAGTTGATGACCTTCGCATCGTTCACTGCGGCATTCGTCCATTCGGTGTACTTGTCGACAGTCAGTGGCCATTCTTGCCATTCTTTATTACTAAAGCGGAAGGCGAGGTCGTCACTGAGTTTGTAGTTCTTGAGAAGTAGTGCGATGTTCTGGGTGCCTTCAGGTTTATAGACAAAGTTAGGACTTCGCCAATCAAGGATAGGATCCCAACCTTCAGCCAGGATGCCTTTAAAGCCATATTCGTCAGCCCATTGTGCTAATGAGTCGTTGTAAGACAGTTCAGTGTTACGGAAAACACTTGTTTCGACACCAAATAGTTCACGAATCTTTGTTTTGTGGGCTTCTACCTGTGCTTCGAACTCGGTTCGGCTATAAAAGAAGGCGAGTGAGTGATAGTAAGTTTCAGCAACGATTTCAACGCGACCAGTCGCAACAAGGCGCTGGAAACTCTCGATGACATCTGGTGCCCATTGCTCGGCCTGTTCAAGGAATGTGCCTGTGATGCTGAGTGACAATTTGAAATCTTCATGATCAGCTAGTAGCTTTTCAAGCAGTGCATTCATTGGTCGGTATGATTTCTTTGCAACCTTATCGAAAACTTTTTTATTGTTACGTTCACTGAGCGTATCTGGTTCATTAAAGTAGTTGTGATCAACTGCAGTCTCGAACACACTATAGTCGCGTACACGAAGTGGCTGGTGGACGTGGAGGTACAGTGTTATACCGCGTTTAGCATCACTCATGCAAAGACTCCAGCACGTGGCTTGTTATAGATATTCATACATTTCTTGGCAACATCGTGCCATGAAAGTCGTGCATATTCGTATGTGACATTTTCTTTTAGTGAGTTACGTAGTGAATCAGAGGTTGCGATGCCAACAATTTGATCAGCTAAGCGGTCAATATCCCAGAAATCATAGCGGAAAATGCTTGATAATACTTCGGCAACACCTGATTGCTTGGTAAGAATAAGCGCCGTATCGTGGTGTGCGGCCTCTAGTGCAGTCAAACCAAATGGTTCACTGACAGAACTAAGGACGAAGATGTCAGACACACTATAAGCGTCTCGCCACTGCTTACCCCTGACAAACCCTGTAAAGAAGACCTTGTCAGAAATACCCAGTTCAGACGCTAATGTAATAAGTTCATCACGCTGTTCGCCGTCGCCCGCCAATAGAAGCGCGATACGGTCGTTCTTTTCGTTAGCTTTTGCGAATGCACGGACAAGGTATTCGAGTCCTTTTTGAATAGTGAAGCGCGTCACGGCACTAATAATGGTGTACCCTTCACTTTTAAGACCCTCTAGGTATTTGTACGTTCGGCGGTCGTATTCGTACCCATCATCAAAACTGGTGACATCAATTGCGTTGTGAACAACTTCTACCTTGTCGGCAGGGATACCATACTTTTCGATAATAATCTGACGAGTGATTTCACTGACAGCAAGAATACGATCGGCAATCATCAGACCCTGGTATTCAATCTCGTGAACAATAGGGTTTCCACGGTTACCGCCCGCACGATCGAACTCGGTGGCGTGTACGTGAACGATTAACGGAGCATTGGTTAATTCTTTTGCACGGATACCCGCTTCCATAGTGAGCCAATCGTGGGCATGAATTGCATCAAATTCCTTGGTTTTGACCAAGCGCTCAACGTATTTTACGTAGTGACGCTGCACGCCGCGAATATCTTTGACATCAGTGAATTCTGATCCGGCTTCACTTTCGATAGCAAATTTGCTGTCATACGCACCCATACCGTAGCGATCCAGAGGGGAAAGCTTGGTTGCGTTATGGATTTCCATGAAATCAATGTTCTCGTGCTTTGCAGAGTAGGGGACGACAAAGTCGATAGAAGCACCCTCTTGGGCAAGCGCTTTTGATAAGTGGTAGCAGGCAACACCCAGTCCGCCACTATTGTGTGGTGGTAACTCCCAGCCCAGCATTAATATCTTCATACCCCTGTCATAACGAGATTTCCTCGCCACGCTGCTCCCTTTTATTTTTGGTCATTTTTTCTGCCCTAAGTATAGATGTAAGCTTATGCTTTTACAACAACTTTATATCTTAGAAATCCACAGTTTTTGTTATTTTTGAGTATCAGTCAATGAAAATACCCATGCGTCCATGTAAGTTCGGGAATTACCGTCATCGATGTAGGCATCTTGCTGGTTCGAAAGTAACTGTGCTGCTTTTGCTGGCTGAGAAAGCGCGAAGTACATTAACACGTAATCTCCTAGCGCAACATTGTAGTTATCATTTTTGATTGAAGCGCCTATAACAGAGGTAATTGAAGGTCCATCGCTGACGTACTGCAGCATCGTTGGACTCATTGGAATCAACTGGATACCGAGCTTTGTATTCGCTTCATCGCTAAAGAAGGTCGAATAGGTTCGTTTTCCATTGAAATTCAGTGACGTCAGTGGGCTTGTGAAGCCTTTAAGGTACGTAGCTGACGTATCGACTGTTCGCCAGGCTACTTTTGCCGTCGCTGATTCATTTGAGAGCATCCAGGCAGCAGAATCTTTCAATTGTGTGTTGTTTGTCAGCTGCGCCCACAATGCAACACCGTTCCAGGCATTGATTGCTTCTGAGCTTGATTCTTGGTTATTGCCATCAGAAAATGGCGCTAAGCCTGCCGCCCAAGAGTGACCTGTGTAGGCATCATAGTAACGTTGAACAGGGAAGACGCCCGATTGTGCATATGAAGCGATGTCCGCAACCAATAGGTTCACCTGCTTTTTAGAACCATTTAAGAAGCCGGCATCGTACTTACCAAGAATACTGGCCGCATAAATAAAGTACCCATAGTGGAAATGGTGATCATTAAAATCTTCTGATCCAAATGCATTTGTTTGTGCTGCTACACCCTTTAGAGTTGAGTCGTAGTAAAAGTACTGTCCGTTCAATCGTTTTGAAAAGCCATCTTTCAACATCGCAATCAACTGGCTACTTGCCTGCTTCTGTCCAAGCTGCTCTGAGATATCAAGTAGTGTAGCAGCCCGTGCAAGCTGCTTGCCTGCATAGTAACTGTCATTTGCTGTAATGCTTGTTTTTGCTATGTCCGCAGGCAGGCTATCAATAAGCTGTTTTTTGTGAGTATCACTAAGACTAGAGAGGTCGAGCGTATTTGATGGCTTCGTTGTCGCTACTGATGTCGTGAAAGATGTGCCTTTGATGGCCTTCATAGGGCCGTAGATGCTGCCATACGTCAAAAGAGCACTATCATTAGAGGTCACATCACTGTAGCTCATAGGGACAAATACAGTTGGCTGAGAATTAGCGGTTTTATACTCAAAGGTCGTTTGTGACGTAGCGTTAGAACCTGCTCCATCAGTGATAGTCACTGCTGTCACTTGATTACCCGCAAATGTCTTCAGTGTATCGTCACCAGACCCAGGAAGTGCGTAGAATGTCACCAAGCCGTCTTTGGGGGCGGTGATAGTTGCGCTTGAGCCATTCATGGCGATCGTTGCACCACTATTTGTGACAACTGCGTAATCGTGGCCTGCTTTTGTGTAGCGAAGGTATGTTGAAGAGTTATCTTTTGAAGCTGACGTAATATCACCGAGCATTAACTTTGAATCAGTACTGGCTTTATAGAATATATAGGGAGATCCCTCGGCCAGCGTCACTTTTGACAGTTCTTTTGATCCAGAACTGTAGGTAAGCGTCGCCGATAGCTTGTCGTATCGAGTTAACATAAATCCAGTTGCTCCATCGATACTCGCCGTCACACCGGGCGTATGTTCTCCTGTGATGACGGTTGGTTGAGATTGTACGTTTGGAAGTCCAATTTCGAATCCACTGTCTTTCGCGAGAAAACTCAGCGGCATAGGATAGACAGGAAGTGGCGTCTTTTGAAGCACCATCCCACTAATCCAGGAGTTCGTCGGAGGAATGATTCCCTTATCAATCCTATCCGTGAACGCTGATGATCCACTCTTCTTCGGTAACGCACCAAGTGCCGCCTGATCAACAAGTGCCGGCTGGATAGCTTCGAGGGGGTTCTTTATGACGTGCTTACCAACCAGTAGCGCAATGGTCGCTCCAGCAACAACGCCAACGATAAGTATGCTTACTCCAATGATGCCAATTTTTCTACGATTAATCATCTGCTCCTAATGCCCAAGTGGCTTAAAGAGTTGTTGAATTGAAGTAAATAATCCTTGGAATAAATTGTCCTGGTTAAGTTGAAGAGTTGCTTCAACTGGTGTACCGACAGAGAATCGGAAGTCGCTGATGTCGGCGTTACTGATTCGCGCCTTAACGACTGTATCGACACTATCCCCGTTACTGACCAGTGCGATCGAGAAGATAGTTGCCGTTTGCGTACTGTTATCCGGCAAACGAAGGCTTACTTTATTTGTTTTGTTGATACGGGCATAGTCTGGAGGCGATAGGTGGAAGTGAGCGATAACGTATAGTGATCCTACCGTATCAACGCTGGCCACGATGCCACCAGCAGGGACATATGATCCTGCGCGATAGTTAATCTTCTCGATAACACCTGCATCATTCGCCTTAAGCTGGATGTAATTCGTCGTCGGGTCGACGCTGAATGAAAGTGATGAGGCTGATATACTACCTTTCGTGAGTGCATCATTCAACTGGGTGCTTTGGATCTCAAACAGTACCTGACCTTTAGTGACTTTGTCACCTTCTTCAATATTCTGCTTCACGATAAGTCCGGGATAATCTGTTCCAACTGTCGTTGAATCGGCGGCTAAAACGGCTTTCGATGACTGTGAAACTGACATAATGCTATTGAGGTACATGGATAATGCACCGACGATAACTATAACGACGAGTATTCCGAATACGAGCCGCACCCTACTGGTAAATTTCATTATGCGACTCCTTCTGTAATGGTAATAGTTGTTGTTCGATTTCGTTTATCTTCACGTTTCTGTTGACGACGCTGCTTCTTTAATCCTCTTGCTTCAGATAAGGCCATGAACACGAAATATCCGAAGACAAAGGTATTTAGTGCGTTCCAGACGAGTGAGATCGAGAACTGATCTGTATACAACGCCTTAATCGAACCGACAATGCTGGTGAGCAATAGGAAGACGAAGACATAGACTTGGATACGGACATAGTTGAACGGTGAGTCATATGACACGGTATTTGTTGCGTGCCACGCTTGATCTCGCCTTGTTAGTGCGTTGAAGAATGCCTTGATATAAATCGGGAACGACACGTTTGAGAGCATTAATGTCTTAAACTTAAATCCACCCATTGTATAGAATGCGAGCACAAGTTGTGAGACGTAGAAACCGCTATACATCAGCGCCCACTGCCAAATTGGAATTGTTGTCGCAATTGGTGACAAGTTAAAGTAAATCTGAAGCGGTGGAAGCAGGAGAAGCAGTAGGACAGAGAAACCAATGAAATAGTATGAAGTCGTTGCGAAATACTGGAGGCGTTGATCAATGGTTAAGCGACGACGGGTCAATGGATTAGCTCGTAAGAATATCTCAAAGCTTCCTGTTGCCCAACGAAGTTGCTGTTTAGAATACGCCATCAGTGTTTCAGGTGTCTTTCCGACAGCAAGAACGGTTGGAATATAGACAGAGTCATATTCTTTCTCATGTAGGTGAAGTGACGTCCAGATATCTTCCGACTTTGATTTTGTTACCATACCGCCAATGGATTCAACCGCACTGCGACGAAAAACAACGTTTGTTCCAACACAAAATGCAGCATTAAAACGGTTTTTTCCTGATTGAATTAGTGAGTAAAACACGTTTTGCATGAAGTTGGCAGCCGTTGATACGAAGTTGTTTTGGTTGTCGTAGAACTGTGGTGTTTGTACGAATGCGAGGTTATCGTTTTCGAAGAACGGGATGGTTTCATACAAAATAGTTGGATCAGCAACAAAGTCTGCGTCCAGTATTAAATAAAAGTTACCGTCAGTGACACTGAGGGCGTAGTTAATGTTTCCCGCCTTTGCATTATTGTGAACTGGTCGGCGAATGTATTCGACGCCTACTTTTTTGGCCATGGCTTCTACTTCATCGGAGTCTCCGTCATCCAGGATGTATGTCCGGTGCTTACCGTAAATATTCTTAGCAGCAATTGCCGTCGCCTTGATCTCGTCGATTGGTTCACCATAGACTGGAATGTAGACATCTACCTTTACAATCTTTCGATGAATATACATCGGGACAGTACGTGAGACTTCAGCATCTTGTTTCTTTAAGATACTGATGGCAGACTTTCCAGCCCCTTCGTTATATAGCTTTGCCTGCGCACTGTGGTATTCGTAGTTGCGAGGGTTCATTCGGCCACTAAGGATCGTCCAAAATGAAAGAAGACCCTGGATGATAATGAATATTTCGGCAATAAGAGCCAAGGTGTACGGCAGAGGATCACCTCGATACGCTGGTTGTAACAAGTAATTAAGATATATAAACGCGCCTATTGTGGCGATCGTCAAAATAAGGGTCACGGTAGGGGACGTTAATTGCTTTTCAATTCGATTAGCAGAAATTTGCAGATTATCTGTAGGTTTTGACATTCAACACCTCCATTATATTGATAGCACTGTACCTATTTTACCCTATATTTTAATCTGATTGTAATCTTAACTGCTCAAAAAGCCTGTCATTGAACGTATATTGATGCTATCTATAGTACTTTAAGCAAAATCCTACATCTGTTACAATGTGAAAGCTATAGAGACATCTATACGCATCGAAGGGGCATAGTACAACGGTTAGTACGTGGGTCTCCAAAACCTGAGATCGTGGTTCGATTCCACGTGCCCCTGCCAAGCATAAGCATAAAGAGAAAGTCTCCAATTCGGAGGCTTTTTGTTTGTTACAATGAAGATATGAATAGAGTTGTAATTCTCCATGGCAATGGACATAGTACAGGTAATGATGATTGGTATCCTTATATCAAATCAAACCTGGAAGCTATTGGTATTGAATGTCTGACTCCAGATCTTCCAGATAATATCCTTGCTCGCAAAGAATACTGGTTTCCATACTTTACGGACGTGCTCAAGCTGAACTCGCAAGATATCGTTATCGGAGCTTCATCGGGAGCATTAGCTATTCTTAAATATGCAGAAGATCACAAAATAGGCGCAAGCATACTTGTAGGAACTTACTATACAGACCTAGGTTACGAGGATGAGCGAACGAGTGGCTACTTTGATACTCCATGGAATTGGGAGAAGATTAAGGCCAACCAAGAATGGACAGCTATCTTTGCCTCAACTGATGATCCGTATATACCAATCGCTGAGCCGCAATTCATACGTGATCAACTTGGTAGCGAGTATTTCGAATTCAATGATCGTGGTCATTTCGGAAGTCACAAAAAACCTACGCTTGAGTTTCCTGAGCTCCTTGAATTCCTTAAGAAAAAGCTAGAAAAGTTCTAAGCTCGTCCACTAGGGGCTGCCAAGCTTAAGCATCATGAAGAAAGTCTCCGAAATGGAGGCTTTTTGTTATATTAAAAGTATGAGTATCGAGCTATTCGACGTCGTGGATCGTCAAGATAATGTTATTGGAACAACTGATAAGAAAACCGCCCATACTACCGGTGAGCTACATAGGGTCGCTGCAGTGTATGTTTTTAATCAGGCGGGTGAACTTTACGTTCAGCAACACTCTCGAGATGGTAAATGGGATCACTCTGTCGGTGGACATGTATCCAAGGGCGAAACATACGCAGAAGCAGCTGCTCGTGAAGCCCAAGAGGAGCTTGGTATAACTCAACCATTAGAGGAATTGGCTACTGCACTATCGGGTGAGGAGTATTCTTACGAACAACATCTATTCGGTCTTTATTGTTGTGTCGTAGAACCTAGATGGGAATTCACTCCAAATGATGAAGTAAAGGTCATCTTTCCTATGGCTATAGCAGCTATTCGTCAAGCAATGATCGATGAGCCTGAAGAAAAATTTACGAGAGGGTTTCGTATTACTATGGCCGAGTATGTTCGTCAAAAAGGACTTTAAAAGTTCTAAGCTCGTCCACTAGGGGCTGCCAAGCATAAGTAGTTTACAATAATATCATTTTATGGTATTATTTTTGTTTATGAGTGCTCTCGAAATATTATCATCTAAGCTTCGCTCGGACATTGAATCGGCCGCAGACGAAGCGTATAGATCTCTATACGATGAATCAGAGTTGCTCCGTGACCAAACGTCTTTAGATGTAGTGCACAGACTAAGTATTTGCGGTAGCACTACCCGTAAACTCGTTAATAATCTGCGAGAACGGAACCATCCAGCTTATATATTTGATGCAACTTTCGAAAGAAGTGGTGACTATTTCGAACATTACTACGCTGTCTTGAGGCTCGGTGGTAGAGCAATCATTGCAGACCCAACATGGACTCAATTTATTGAAAATGATATAGAAGCATTAAGACAACCTAAGGTGTTAATAGGTACTAGGGGGCAGGTCGCAGAGTACGCAAAAAATAACGGAGTTGACGATGAACTTTTAATGCTTTGGGATAGAAAAGCAGGTCTATCAGATCAAAGTGTTCATTACCCTAACCCTAGAATTGTTACAGATCCAGCACTAATTGATCTGCTTTAAAGTTCGTAACTCGTCCACGAGTGGCTGCCATAAAGCGTATGCTTGAGTAGATCGCCTTACTGTGGTCTACTTTTTATATGAGTTCTATTGAAACACCTCGATCATCGTCGTCAGAGTCATTCCAGGATATTATTTATGCAGGTAGTGCACTTCCCCTGAAGTCGGATGTATTATTACTGCGTTCACGATCAGGTCAATATACATTACCTGAAAGTGAAATAGATCCCCGCATTAATGAACCAGGCTTCAAGAGGGATATACATATAGCGACAGGTTTGGATACGGCTCCATATATGGGTAATTTCAAAGACTCTGTACGTGAATATTGGCCTGAAGCTGCGGAAGCGCATAAAATCGTTCTACCATATCAACGTACTACGCATTACGTTTTGTCACGTGTCGTTGGTGGTGATTTAAGCATCAATAGTCAGTATTCTGATGCCAAATGGGTAGATATCTTACATTTGCCTAATCCTGAAGACATAGATCCGTTCAGCTTGGTGAGCTTGAAGAGGTTTCAAGTTTCTTGGGCATTAGCAAACACTTATTAGTCGAATATTGTATTAATTTGGTATCAGAGTTCTAAGCTCGTCCACTAGGGGCTGCCAAGCATAAGCTATTTATAAATACCACGTTTTGTGGTATTTTATATTTATGAAAGCTAATTCAAATAGAAAGTCATTTTCTAATATAATCAAACGTGTCAGCATTGAACTCATTTCATTCGCACTTCCAGGCACATGGTTTCCTAAAGAAAACCGAGAAAATATACCTTTGCCAGTGGCTGTATTAATCTGCTTA
>DATCQO010000002.1:0-125634 GCA_036569465.1 Candidatus Microsaccharimonas sp. | reverse complement strand
GAGGCATATAGACCATTATATCGTATAATGAAGCTATGTTTCTGGTGGGAATAATCTCTTGGTGGTACGGCAGTGGTTGGAAGGGGCAACTGCGACGAGTTCGTGATCGGTTAGCCGCAACGGCTCGCTACTTTTCGATTGGCCAATTATTCGCTACACTCTTCTCGCCATTTCGTCAGATATCGGCAGGAAACGTGAATGGTTCAGCTGGCGTACAGCTCCGTGCCTTCTTTGATAAGACACTTTCACGGTTGATTGGTGCGGTCGTTAGGTTATTTACTATCTTTGCTGGGATTATCGTGATGTTGTTTCAGTTCATCTTTGAGTTCATCATTTTAGTGATTTGGTTAGCCCTCCCGGTATTTCCGGTCGTTGGACTGATTATTTTTGTGATTGGATGGGCACCAAAATGGATGTAAGTGTGTTTAACCACAAGTCTGCAAGGGCACTGAAGGCACGACTTGGTCGTCAAATTTCCCCATGGGCGTTGACGCTAGAGATTAGTGTCGTTCTTTTGATTATTGGGGGACTTGGTTTAGTTGCATTTGGTTTTGCGGTCGGTTGGGCGGCAATTGGCCTGGCTGCTATTCCTGCAATGATTGTGGAATGGTACAAGTATGAGCTTCGTGATGTTCCGATCACTAAGGGTGGTAAACGAATTGACGACGTACTGGATGGAGAAATCCTCGGATTACTCGGTGATCAACCGACACCAAAAGATATTGCAGCGATTCTCTCAAGAGTAAGTGGCGGACAATTCTTTGCTGTTCGTTTCGGCGTGAGCGGTGGGTTTCTCGAACAACTTGTTTCAGCGAATCGTGACGATACAAAGATTATCTTTGAAGAAGCACTGCGCATTGCACCAACGGTAGGCAATAGAGTCACGGCTGGTGTATTGATGCTTGCTATGGTGAGACAACTGCCAAGCAAGCAAACACTACTTGGGCATTTGCAGTTGGATGAAGACGATTTACTGCGTGGTATTAATTGGTATCATCACCTGCGTGATTTGGTTGACACGACGGAAAAGAAATCGAGCAAACCAGGTGGCGTCGGGCGTGATTGGTCATTTGGCTGGATCCCTACTCTTTCTCATTTTGGACAAAATATATCTGAAATCAATATTCGTCGAACGAGCTTTAGGAATGACACCATTGGGCAGATGATGAAAGCGATGAGTAGTGGGCGAGGCGCAATTGCCCTTGTTGGCCTGACGGGTGTTGGTAAGACGCAGGTCGTGTATGAGCTTGCCAGTGAACTAATGAGTACGTCACCTGACGTTCCAGAAGCGCTCCGCTATCACCAAGTATTCATGCTTGATGCGTCAAGGCTCGTATCGACGGCGAGTGGTCCAGGTGCATTAGAAGGGCTCATCCAAACGTTATTGTCTGAGGCGTTTACCGCCAAGAATATCATTATTTGTTTGGATAATGCACAGGTATTCTTCGAAGAAGGTGTTGGATCGGTTGATGTGACGAATCTACTGCTTCCGATTCTTGAAGCAGGGCGACTGCCAATAATCTTAGCGATTGATGAGCAGAAGTTTTTGCAGATTAGTAAACGAACACCAACACTTGCCGCAGCAGTGAACCGTATCAATGTTCACCCAACTGATGAACTAGAAACATTGACGGTGCTTGAAGAGCAGCTGCCAACGATAGAATTCAAACGAAAAGTAACCTATATGTACCAAGCAGTCCGTGAGGCATACAAATTGAGTGCGCGCTATGTCTATGACATTGCGATGCCCGGGCAAGCGATCAGTCTTTTAGACGCCGCCGCAGATTATGCAGAGGCAGGTCTGGTGACGGCGCGATCAGTGAATATGGCAATCGAGAAAACAATTGGTGTCAAAACGAATATTGTTGACGACGAATCGGAACGAGATACACTGCTGAACCTTGAAAACCTGATTCACGAACGGATGATCGGTCAAGAGCGTGCAGTGAGTGTGGTTTCAGATGCACTTCGTCGTGCCCGGGCTGGTATTCGAAATCAGAAACGACCAGTCGGAACGTTTATGTTCCTCGGACCAACTGGTGTTGGTAAGACCGAACTAGCAAAGTCACTGGCTGCAGTTTATTTTGGCGGTGAGAAGAATATGATTCGTCTTGATATGAATGAATTTGTTTCCAGTGATGATGTCGCACGACTGATTGCTGACGGGACGGAAGATGCCGGCAGTTTAACCGCACAGGTGATGAAGCAACCCTTTAGTGTGGTTTTGCTTGATGAGATTGAAAAGGCACACTCTAGTGTTCTGACAACTTTGCTGCAATTGCTTGATGAAGGAATCTTACGTGATGCAAAAGCTCGTGAAGTGAGTTTTCGCGACACTATTGTGATTGCAACAAGTAACGCGGGTGCTGATCGTATTCAAGAATACTTGCATCGTGGCTACAACCTCGAACAGTTTGAAGACAAGTTTGTCGATGAACTGATTAGCGGTAACTTATTCCACCCAGAGTTCTTGAACCGTTTCGATGAGATTGTGGTGTTTGCGCCGCTCAGTAAGGCTGAACTATTGAAAGTTGTCGATTTGATTCTGATTGATGTAAACAAGAATTTGTCAGAACAAAAGATTAGTGTGACTGTTGCTCAGGATGCGAAGGAATACTTGGTTGAAGCTGGGTATGATCCACGACTTGGGGCGCGTCCGATGCGCCGTGTTGTGCAGCGTTCAGTCGAAAATACCGTTGCCAAGTTGATGCTCGCTAAAGAGGTGCAACCAGGTGGTACGATTCAAATCTCGTTGGATCAAGTGAAAGAACTATTAGATAAAAAAAGCCAAGCAGACGAAATTATCGCGGGATAAAGGCAAATAAAAAATCGGTCGTAATAATTAAATCAGACCGATATTTTATTTGGGGCGAATGAAGGGGATTGAACCCTCTACCTTCGGAACCACAACCCGACGCTCTAACCAAATGAGCTACATCCGCCACGATATCGTACTTGCGTCTGAATGTTGTGCTTAGTTATTCTAACAGATTAGACTGGATATGAAAATATGCTATAATGAGTCCTATTCGCGGGCGTCGTATAATGGCTAATATGTCTGCCTTCCAAGCAAACGATGAGAGTTCGATTCTCTCCGCCCGCACCAAAGAAAAAGATCACTGATGACGTCAGAATTTGGCGTCTTTTTGTTTGCTATAATAATAGTATGTCTACGGAAGAGCACAGGAACTTAAAAAGCAGTGGTCCTTATAAGATCGTAGGTAGAGATTCTCGAATAGATATATCTCAGTACATGGTTACAGTTCATGGAAGAGAAGTGATTGACTACGAGAAGTTAGAACGCGAGAAGCCCCGGCTCTATAAAGAAATCCTCGAGGACGAAAAAGCACAGGATCTACTAGATGATGACATTTAGACTTCGTATTTTGGACGTAGATCTTGAATCAGCCTTGGGCCAACCGGAGCAATTTCGGCTGAAGGTATAGTCTGAATCGGTTTACCACTAGTGAGCAGTCGATACATCCTCCACTGATCTCTTGATACCTCAGACTTCATTTCACGTTCACGTTCACTATCAGTTAGTGGACGAATGCCGATAAAGTGAAGAATCCTACCGCCAAAATCTAACTGTGAATTTTTCGCTTGCAGTTCTTCGGCTACTTTGAGTGTTTCAATCATATTTATATTAAACTCCTAAATACGTCAGTACGCCATTATTAATGGTTCGGACTTTGTCTGACAGATTATTACCCTCTAGGGTATAATATGGACACGCCCCGGTAGCTCAGCTGGATAGAGCAGAGGACTTCTAAGCCTAAGGTCGTAGGTTCAAATCCTGCCCGGGGTACCACAGTAATTATGAGATTATATATAGTAAGACACGGTGAAACAGATGCTAACGCACAAGGTATTGTTCAAGGTTGGCTTGACACCGAGCTGAACAAAAAAGGCCTCGCTCAAGCTGTTGATACGGCAAGCGATTTCAGTAAACCCGTTGATGCTATTTACTCTTCAGACTTAAAGCGCGCAATGAGGACTGCGCAGGAGTTTCGTGATCATTATGTCGACGTTCCTTATTTCGAGGATAGACGCTTACGAGAACGAAATTTTGGTGATGCAGCCGGAACGCATCGTGATAACCATGATTGGGAGCAATTTTGGTCTATTGAAGACCGATCAACCATACCTAATGCTGAAATTATTAACGATTTCACGATGCGCGTGAAGGACTTCTTGGACGAATTAAAAACAAAACCTTATGCGTCGGTCCTAGTTGTGACGCATGGGGGTGTGCTGAATCGTATACAAACGATTCTTGACCCAAATCATCAACATTACTCTCATGAAAATACGAGTATCTTAGAGATAGATATCTGATAACTTCGTTCTAACTTTTACCAGCATGCCGTACCAAACTGATTATGTTTTGTAAAAACTAAGACATGATTAATAATTAATTTTATGTATGAACCTATGCCAAAAGAGGGAACACCTCTCGATTCCGCAATTAGTGAGATGGATGTCTTAGCGGAGACACCAGAGCTTAAAGTTTTAGCTGAGAACGCAAAGAAGTCACTTGAAGAGGTTAAGGCAAAACTAGGGTCTGGAGAAATTGACAGCGCAACTGCTTGCGATTTCTTATTTAATCTATATGTAAGACTCCAGGATAAAAACTCTGGAACAGAGATAGGCCATATTCTTCGAGTTGTAGGAGACGATCTAGGCTATCAATTAGGTGTTGACGATGACGAATTATGGGATATGTATCAGAAAAGTTTAGAAAGAAGTAGAATAGAAAAGTTTGGCGAGCAAGACATAAGCCCAATGAAATCGTTTTACGATGGTCTTTCGAAGGAAGAAAGGCTTGCTTTGGCGGAAGTCGAAGGCTGGCAGGGGCTATTTGGCGAGGAAACTGTAGCAGTAGCTACGCTTGATATGAGTGAGGTATCATATGATGACCTGGTTGAAAAGTACGACCGTATTACTCTTTTAAAACTTACGACAGAGAGTGGTATCACGAAAACATTTAGCTTTATCCATAACTACGCGATTGACTTAACAAAGTTGAAACCAGTTGAATATGGTATGTCGGAAGCCCTTGTTGGTGAGTGGTCGATGTTGGAATGGATGCGTGCGAAGGATACCGCAGTTGCACAGGCACTTGATATACTTGATGAGCGTAACCGTAAAAATATCAAAGTTGAGTTTGCTCAAATTGGGTTTGGATATCAAGTTTCGTTCTAACCTCGCATATCCTGCTGGACCAGATGCTTTTTATAAAAGCATTTAACGCGGATAGTTTCGTAGCTGAGGGCTTTTCACACGCAGTGAGTCAGAGTGACATATCCCAAGATCAACTTATTGATTATTAGAAGCGAATTTCGGATTGGCTAAAGTCGTTCTAACCTGAACAACAGCACTGTACCAAAAACAGTTATGCTAGAATAATCACATGGGATTAATTCACTTCTTGATACTACATTTGTCTTTCGGTGCGTTAGCGTTAGCTGTCATTGGTGTGTCGATTGTTATTGCTATCTTGGTAGCACTTTTATGCCATATTGTTCTGCGGAAGGTTCACTTTGGCAATGATACAAACGAAGAGATTCGACAGTTATTTACAATAGGGGCAACGCTGTTCTCGATCATACTTGGTTTTTTGATTGTTGTGACGTGGCAAAAATATCAAACTGTTGAAACGATTGTCGTTACTGAAGCTTCTGTCGTGGAATCACTGTATCAACAAAGCGGTATGTTGCCGAGTAGTGCAAAAAGTGACTTTCGGATTCACCTTGCGGCCTATACATCAGCCGTCATTCATGATGAGTGGTCGAAGTTAGGTGACGGTCAAAAAAGTCAGCAAGTAGATACGGAATTAAACGCTTTATGGACGAGTGCGGGGGAGCTTAAGGCGGGTAATGACGGTGAAATTACTATCAGCACCAGTATCGCCGAATCGCTGAAGACGATTACCGAGGCTCGCCAATCGCGGCTGTATGACAGTCAAGTTGGTCTGCCGTGGTTCTTTTGGATGTTTATATTTATTTATGCGTTGATTATCGTTGTGTTCTTTAACATGTTCAAGAATCGTGCGTTGCGGCAACGTATCGGGATCAATGCAGTCCTCGGCCTCTCGCTAGGTATCGTCTTCTTGTTTATAATGCTGATCGATTATCCATTCGCTGGTGCGACAGGTATTAAACCTGCTGCCTTTGAGCAGATACAATATTTGGTGAAGAATGAAAGCCTATGAGCGCAGAACTGTTCGTTCAAGCTGAAGTTCCGCCCCTGACTTGGGATGAATTTCGAGCTACTCGCCCAATGGGATCAATTGCTTTAGATGGATTTGTGACTGGTGAACCGCGTTATGATCCGAACGGCCCTTATTTAAATGCGAATCATCACGAGAATGTTGATCGGCTGGCGACACTTTCGACAGCCCAGCAGATTTTAGTCGATACCCAAATGGGACTCGATAAAGCCTTTTCTGTAGACGGTCAATTTTCACCAAATGTTTTCGTGAACGATTGTGATCAAGATGTTTGTGCGGCTTGGTACTTACTCGATAATATTTCTGAGGCAAAGCATCCGTCGCCTGTGTTAAATCGATTTATCCAAGTCGCTGGTTTGTTAGATGTCACTGCGGGGGCTTTTCCATTCGACAAAGATCAACGTATATTGGGCGAACTGACATGGGTGTTTGAGCCATATTCGTTATTCCGAGCCAGCGGAGAGATGAGTAAGAAAGATAATGCTCAATATACATCGGTGATTCAGGATGTAGAATCACGCATCGGTAAACATTTACTAGGACGTGGTGATACTGCCGGACTTGATCTTCGATACAAGAAAATTGGAGGCGGTGAAGGCTGGTCTATGATTATTGAAGAAGGTAAGGATGGACGAGTTGGTGCAATGCGAGATGGAGTTGAAGCATATGTTGCCGTCCAAGAGCTTGAACATGATCGATGGCGATATAGTGTTGCGAGGCGATCTGAATTTATTCCATTTGATGTGCCGCGTTTATTAGACCGTCTCAGCGAAGTCGAAGGGAATGATCAAGATAAATGGGGCGGTGCAAGGATTGTGGGTGGAAGCCCGAGGGTTGGGGCAAGTCGACTGTCACCTAGTGAAGTTGAGGCGATTATTAATCAGTATATTGCTGACAGTCTTATTTAATATCAATTCGGACAAAACTCTCGGCGAGTTCATAGCCGGCTGCTTTGCCTTGTTCCTCTGCCATATCTCGCATCCAAGTTGATACTTCGTCGCCATCAAATTGACTGATGTGTGCTCCTAGCGCCGTAATTTTTGTATCGAATGAATCGGTGATATCAACTGCGAAATTACTTTCGTTAAAGTTTACCATCAAGACCGTTTCTGTTTTGTGCGGTTCATAGCCTTCATCGTATAAATCTGGGAAAGTGAGGCGATCACGAGCAAGCGGAAAAACAGCGTCCAATGTTGCTTGTCCAGCTGCCCTGTGATCGGGATGATTAATGATGCCACGTTTCGCTGAGTAGACGACAGTCGGATCCATTGTGATGACGACATCTGGTTTGATGCTGCGGATGGCTCTCGCGATTTGTTTCTTTAGATTCATCGTTACCTCTAGCTCACCATCTGGGTAATCGAGGAACGTAATTGTTGTACCGCCAACGATTTCAAGTGCTGCCCGTTGTTCGGCGTGACGTGTCGCGACTAGGTCGGCTGACGTTATTGAAGGATCGTTTGAACCTTTGCCACCATCAGTCAAGATGAGGTAGTGTACTTCAGCACCTTGAGACGCAAAATGGGCAATTGTTCCACCGGCACCGACATCGAGGTCATCTGGATGAGCGGCGATGCCGAGGATTATTTTTGGCTGGAGAGGTGAGAATTGATCTGGCATATTTCAACTATAGCACTATCGAATGAGAGGCTCACTATCGGTGCTATAATTAAGGAAATGGTGCGGCGCTTTGTTATAACTCTCATCCTTCTCGTCGCTTCTGTTTCTATTGCGGCTACGGGTCAGCCTGTACGGGCTGCTGACGGAGATAAACGTCTCGTGACAGTATACGACCGAGGCATAAAACAAGTTTTTTTGACGAAAGAAAAAACACTCGGTGCAGCGCTCAAGGCAGAGAACATTGAACTTGATAAACATGATACGGTTGAACCGTCCGTTAGTCAGGAACTTGTCGCACCTGTCTATAAAGTAAATATTTATCGGGCACGTCCGGTCGTTGTGGTTGACGGCGCAATTCGAGTGAAGACGATTTCTCCATATCAAACAGCCGAGCAGATTGCGAAGGATGTAGGCATTACTATTTTTGATGGAGATACCACGAAATTATCACCACTCACTAACTATGTGAACGATGGCGCAGGGCTGCAGCTGACTATTACGAGAGCAACGGCTTTTACGCTTGATCTGTATGGCAAAAAAACAGAAGTTCACACGCAGGCAAAAACAGTGAGCGATATGCTGAAAGAGAAAAAGATTACATTGGGTGTGAACGACCGAATTTCGGTTCCACTGACTGCCCAGATAACTCAGGGCATGGAAATACGCATCACAAGAGAGGGAAAGCAAACCGTCTCAATTGACGAAGAGGTTCCATCCCCAAGCACGATTGTGTATGATGCCGACCGGCCGATTGGGTATCGCACAGTTTCAATTGTGGGTCTACCGGGGAATCAAAGCGTCACATATGAACTTGAAGTAAAAGATGGTGTTGAGATATCGAGAGTAAAAATTGCTCGCATCACCACACGTAATCCTACGGAAGAAACAGAAGTTATTGGTATTCGAAATGATGGTGCAGGTTTGACGAAATCAAAGGGCGCGCAGTATTGGACTGATAGTAAGGGTGTCACACACCGCGAAACGTACTACGACCTGAATATGAGTGCCGTGATGCAAAGTTGTGGACAGGGCGGACATTATTCTGTACGACCAGACGGTGCAAAGGTTGATGCTCAAGGCTATATCTTGATTGCTGCAAATTATTCGCGCTATCCAAAATGTTCGTTAGTCGAAACAAGCCTTGGCACGGGAAAAGTATACGATACTGGCGGGTTTGCTGCGAGATATCCTGATGGATTTGATCTTGCGACTGATTGGTCAAATCCTGATGGTATATAGGATACACAGCTCAGTTTAATTTTTGCATGGTACACTGCAACTAAAGGAGACGCATATGTCTGACGAAAAGAAAAAGGCAACAGTAGAGAAAGATGAAGCGGCAGTACGCGCTGCGATAGAACAAATGCCAGAAGACGAGCGTCCAATAGCAGGGCGTCTCCACGACATTATCAAAACGAATGCGCCCGATCTTTGGGCCCGAACATGGTACGGTATGCCAGCATATACAAACGGCAGCAAGATTGTGTGCTTCTTTCGAAGCCGAAAAAAGTTTGGTGAGCGCTACATAACGTTTGGCTTTAACGACATTGCGAAACTTGATGACGGCAATATGTGGCCGATCACATTCGCAATTACAACGCTGACGCAGGACGACGAAACTCGCATCGCTGCGCTAGTGAAAAAAGCCGTTAGCTAGAAAACGTTATTTGTCGCCATTCCACTCATCGAGGAATTGTTTCACAAACTGACGCATGAAGGCATCACGCTCATCAGCAATTGTTTTTGCGGCTTGTGTGTTCAAGAGATCTTTTAGTTTGAACAGCTTTTCTTCAAAATGGTGGAGTGTTGAACCCGCAGCATTTTTGTAGGCTTCGGTTGACGTGAAGTTTTGTGCTTCATAGGTTGGATCATATAACGGCCGACCACGACTGCCGCCAAATGCGAAGGCACGGGCAACACCGATAGCTCCCAGTGCATCAAGTCGATCGGCATCTTGAACTATTTGGTGTTCGATAGATTTTTCCTCAGGCTCTCCGTCGAGGGATTTACTGAATGACATGGTTTTAATGATATTCATAATCTTGGTAATCAGTTCAGTAGGAACATCTTGCGATATAAGAAATGCTTCGGCGATTGTATAGTCATCATCGATCTTCATGATAACTTTTCTATCGCCAATATCATGGAGCAGTAGCGCAAGTTCAATAACCAGCCAGTCGCCACCTTCGGCTTCGTGAATAGTGCCCGCAATATTCGTAACACGTTCGACATGCCACCAGTCGTGACCCGTTGATTCACCTTCTAGTCGGTTTTTGACAAAGGATTTTGTGTTGTGTACGACTTCACCATTATTCATAGCGCTAGTATAGCTGACAATCCTATTTGTCACTACTCCGCGTCGGTGAGGCGTCATTGTTTTATCGGGTAATTTAGCTTATGATTGTGGTATAAGAAAGTAGAATAGGGAAGCTTGTAATACCACTGTGATTATCCTCAAAGCAACGACTGAATCACTTCAGCTGACATCATCTTCAACGGCTGGTTTGGATTACTCTATTTCCTATGCTGATATTACGACCACTACTTTCACGCCTTCGACGAATGAAGGCAAAATTTCGACAGCGACGACAACATCTATTTTGGCTGCACCTGCAGCATCGACGCAGCGCCAAGTAAAGCTAATTACCATCGCAAACACACATGCATCGTTATCTAACATTGTCTATATTCAGAAATTGATTTCAGCGACCACGTATATGCAAACACCAGTTGTCACCCTGCTGGCTGGAGAAGCCTTTCAGTATATGGATGGAAGTGGTTGGACGTACTATTCCAGTACCGGACAAATTAAAAATGTGCAGACATCGGGTGGTTCGAATACGCAGCTGCAGTATAACGCGAGTGGTGTCTTGACTGGCGATGCCGGGCTGACGTACGACGCGACAAACGATATTTTGGGACTGAACACTATCACATCTTCGATTAGTATGGGTGCATATGTGGCCGGTACACAACCAACAATTCCTGCAGCTGGCGCATTCAGTGTGTTTGCCCGTACTGTCGCAAACCGAGGTATTGTCGCAGGGCAAGACCAGTACGGAACACTGACGTCGTATCAACCGATTTTGGCACGTAATAAGGTTGGGTATTGGAATCCACCGGGTGCAAATACTACTACTGTTCCGGGTGTATTTGGTTTGCCTGCATTGACCGCTAATGGAACAGCAACGGCTCGTGCTCTTGCAACAACAAGCCTCGCAACTCGCATGCGTCGTATCGGCTATCCTTCGACGGCAGTTGCTGGTACCTTTGCTGGTGCACGCCTTGCTACGCTCATGGTAAGTGCCGGTTCGGGCTCGAACGATGGATCAGGCTTCACTATGATTGAACGATGGGTAGAGAGTGACCCAGCAGCTGTGACTGGACGTCGTGCATTTCACGGCATGACTGTTACGACTGCGGCCTTTGCCAATGCGGAAGTCAACGGCCTTCTCAACCAAATTGGGATATGCCAATTATCAACAGATGCAACGCAGTGGTATTGGACAGGTGCAGGAACAAGTGCGCAAACAGCTACTGCTATCGGTACGACAATCGGCGCACCCGGTGGTAACTCGGCAACTGCTTGGGAGCTGGCGGTATATGCACCGAACGGGGTTGCTAACACGTTTTATTTACAGTTAACAAATATTACAACTGGTGTTGTTGCAACAAAAACATTTACGGGAAGTGCCACGACAGTTCCAGTTTCTACGGTGTTACTATCATGGAACGCATGGGCAACCAATAATGCCACGGCGCTACTTGTTGGTATTGATCTTTGTTCACTCTACCTGGAAACGGATAACTAATGATTAGTATTGGCATTTGGTTTATTTTTCTGGCAGTGGTGATCCATGTCTATATCTGGGTTCTTGAATCGTTCTTATGGACAAAACCAAAAACGACAAAACTATTTGGGATAAGTCATAAAGATGCAGTGGTTTCCAAGCAACTTGCATTTAACCAGGGTTTTTATAATCTCTTTCTTGCAATTATGACTGCGATTGGCGCTTTTACCTTTTTGGTAGGGCATGTTGATGTCGGCTACGCCTTATTAGTCGCAGGCACCGGCTCAATGATTTTTGCAGGACTACTATTACTACTCACGGATCGAACAAAACGACGCGCTGCCTTGGTGCAATTTGTGGCGCCAGCAATTGGCATCGTGTTAATTGCACTTGGCTAATAATTCAGCGTTTCATCAGCTATACTTATTATAGTTAGTTTACTAAGTCACTGATTCATTCAGAAGGAGCATTATGGAGCCCGCGAGAAAACTTCATCCAGGTATTACTGCACTTATTGTCATCGTATTGGTCGGGATCGTCGCAACTGCGGTTATTGTTATTCATAATAATGCCAACAAGACGAACGGCTCGTTAACGACTTCGCAGTCGACTAATCCTGCGGACACAGTTACCTCAACAACGTATAAGGATGGCACCTATAATGCAACCGGTAGCTACGCCAGTCCAGGTGGAAGACAGTCTATCGAATTGACGGTCACGTTGAAAGACGGCATCATTACCAGCACGAGTCTTGTAACGGACGCCACAGATGGTAACGCGAGAGATTATCAATCACAATTCGCATCAAACTATAAGGGACTGATCGTTGGCAAGAATGTTGACCGCGTTGCGCTTTCGCGAGTCGCTGGGTCTTCGCTGACATCAAACGGATTTAACGATGCATTGGACCAAATTAAAACAGATGCCAAAGCATAGCCTCGAATTTGAAGCCATAGGAACACATTGGTCGATTGTGACTGATGCGCTACTACCGGAATCGCTTGAAACTGCGATTCGGACGCGAATAGAAACCTTTGATAAAACGTATTCTCGTTTTCGAACAGATTCACTGGTATCTCGTATTTCACGTAATGTTGGTATGTATACGTTTCCCGAGGATATGGATGCATTATTTGGATTTTACGAAAAACTGTATGTTCTGACACGCGGGAAGGTAACACCGCTGATCGGTGGCATGCTTGAAAAAGCAGGCTACGATGCAAAGTACTCTTTTATAGAAAGGAAACAAGAAAAGCTGCCAGTTTGGGGCGAAGTGCTGATCAGAAATGGGAGTATATTGGAAGTAAAAAAATCCATCATGATTGATGTCGGTGCAGCAGGCAAGGGCTATCTTGTTGATGAGGTATGTGCGCTCCTAGACGCCGCCAAGATTAATGAATATGTCGTTGACGCGAGCGGTGACCTGCGACATAAGGGTAAGGATGAGAATAGGGTAGGGTTGGAACACCCGCTTGATCCCAGTAAAGTTATTGGCGTGATTGATGTACAAAATAAAAGCTTGTGCGCATCGGCCACAAATCGACGTAAATGGGGAAGCGGACAGCATCACATTTTTGATCCTGATCTGATGAAGCCAACGGAGGACGTCATTGCTACTTGGGTCATGGCCGATTCGACGATGGTCGCTGATGGCCTTGCGACATGTTTATTTTTTACCGATCCGAATGTTCTTAGAAAAGAGTTTCAATATGAGTATGTCCGTATGCATGCCGATGGGTCTATTGACTACTCCCCTGCTTTTGAAGGAAAATTGTTTTAATGGACAAATTCCTCAACCCCCTCCTCAATCGCTACTCAATGTATAAAGTTATGTCTGGAACATTAACGATTCTTTTTGTCATTGCATGTATATTGTCGATTGTTGGGGTCATTTCATATTCACCACTGGAAATGATTGTCAGTGTGACGGTGCTTGGGTTCTCGGTGCTGCTGACAAGCATGCTGTTCGGACTGATCTTTGGGGTTCGTGTCCACACTGAATCTTCATTTATTACTGCCGTGATCCTGTTTTTCATTTTTACGCCAACCCTCGCCGTTTCTGGGCTACTGGGACTTGTCTTGGTTGGTATGATTGCGGGAGCATCAAAATTTATTCTAGCGTATAAAGGCCGCCACATCTTTAACCCCGCAGCTATTGCGGCATTCATTATCGGATTGACTGGTATTGCTCATGCCTCGTGGTGGGTGGGAACACCGCTACTGATTATTCCAACGTTCCTTCTCGGGTTCCTTGTGCTGCAAAAGACGCGCCGTGTCCCATCGAGTGGGACGTTCCTAGGACTGGCGACAGTACTGGTTCTTGTTGTCTTGATGGCACAGGGTGAAACGCTGGGTGGGAGTCTGATTCTGTGGCTTTCGTGGCCAATCCTTTTCTTCTCTAGCTTTATGTTGACCGAACCTCTGACGCTACCGGGCAAAAGATGGCAGCAGATCCTGGAGGCAGTTGTTGTTGCGATTCTGTTTGCGATCCCTATTAATATCGGTGACTTTTCAACGTCACCGGCCTTTGCATTAATCATCGGTAACTTGATTGCATTTGGTTTTGTACGGCGACGAAAAGTGACACTGACATTCGTTGGACAAAAACGATTGACGCCAACAACACAAGAATTTATCTTTACACCACATGTGCCTCAACACCACGCCGCTGGGCAGTATATTGAGATTCGCGTGCCACACAAGAATGATGATTTCAGGGGAAGTCGAAGGAGCTTTAGTATTACGTCTGCGCCTGGCGATGAGACGCTTCGGCTAGGTGTGAAGTTCTATGAGCCATCCAGTTCACTGAAAAAAGCCCTCCGCGCATTAGAAAAAGGTGTAGTGATTGAATCGACGGGTATGAGTGGTGACTTTACACTTCCTAAAGACACGCTGACGCCCCTACTGTATGTTGCTGGTGGAATTGGCATTACGCCGTTCATTAGTCACCTGCAGACGCTTAAAAAGGCCAAAGAGACCCGTGATATTGTGCTGCTCTATTCAATCAGTAGTATTGATGAGCTTGCCTACAAAGATATTCTTGAATCAGCTGGGATCAAAGTCTTGATTATCACGAAAACAACGCAGCAACTGGTACTACCGAAAAACTGGGTACATGTTAATGAGCCATTTATTACAAAAGAAACGCTGGTAACGCATATTTCAGATGTCACGACCAGGACTGTGTATATTTCAGGCCCGCCGATGATGATCGATGGAGTTAAGAAACAGTTGCAGTTGCTAGGCGTAAAGCACATCAAGACCGATTACTTTATTGGGTATTAAAATGTATCTTTAGGTTAGGCGTGACGGTGACGATTGTAAGTGACGGGACGTTTCTTGCCCTTGATGCCCTTAATGTCTTTTACGAATAATCGTTGGAAGATATCACCAACCCAGAATCCTAATACCAGGGTGACGGCTGCGACGTAGAGTGGTACTGGGGCTTCGGTCCATATGGACCCAAGTTCGTTGGTAATGTTATTGAATGTTGTGGTCGTGACACCTGGTGTGGACGAACCGTTCACCTGAACGACAGTTTGTAGGAACGAGGTGACACCTTTGGAATCCGTTGTCTTTAGTTTTACGCCGATGATTCCAGCAGTTTTGTACGTGTGTTGGTAGTCATGGTATTCGCTGTCGGGAACCGTCTTTAATTCAGTCAAGCCATCACCCCAGTCGATCCAAAGTGCATAGGGAGCCGTACCTCCGGCGATGCGGATAGGAACTGTGATAGTGTCACCTGTGAATATACTTCTTTTAATACAGTTGACGATAAGCGTTGGGCTGGAGGGGTTTAGTGCATCAGTCTTTGATGTGTCAAAACAAGGGTTGACGGTTGGTTGTGGTGCAGGGACAACGACAGGTGGGGTTGGGTCGGGGGTAATATCAGCAGGAGTGGTTGCGATCACTGGTGTTTCTGGGTCGGTTGAAGTGACTGGAACCGGGTCTTGCTCGCGGGTGATTTGCACTTGTGCAGTTGCTGGGCCTGGTTGGTTTAATCCATCGTAATCTTGTGACTGAAGAATATTGACCCCGACGACGAGCTGAATAACAGTCGTATAATCACCCGCATTCGTACAGATGGATGAACCGGCAAAGACGCCGTTATTATACGTCGCCACCAGTAGTTGCGCCGGACAGGTACCTGTCACCTGTATCTCAGGAGATTTCGTTGTCGTGTTTGTTGTTGGATAGGTAATGTCTGCCCCTACTGCCGGTGGAGCACCGGATACATTTACTGTCACTGTGGTTGATCCAGAACCTTGGAGCCCAAATGCCCGGAGTGTCCCGAGGTTATTGAATAGCAATATCCCTGTCAGTATCAATACGAGAAATAGGACACCATGTGAGGTGTGACGGCGATGGAGGGATCGTCCAGTATGAGGGTGCGGAGCAATGGAAATAAGACTCGCTGCAATGTGATAGGCAAGGAGACCCTTAGTGACATTAGTAACTTTTGCTGTCTTTGTCGTTTTTCTAGTAGTGATAGTCTTTTTTTGTTTTGCCATAGGAGTTCGCCTACTTCTTCTTGCGTGATTGCGCAATGATGTACTTATTATAGCGCTTTACTGCTCTGCGGAAAACATAGATTATTGTGACGAGTAGCGCCAGGCCAATGAGGATCAGTTTATAAGGGATAACCCAGAATGAAATTGTTTCAACGATAGCTTGTCCCTGCGTTCCGTATCCAACTGTTGTCGTTGCGGTATAGCGTCCGAACAGCCATTTCTGATTCAGAGCTGATTCGAAGCGGCGGGTGCTTGATGGAAGGATATTCCCCTTTTCGCTGTTGATATCGAGGCTTGCGACTTTGTTCTTGAAAATGTCTTCGACAAGAATTGTTCCCGATGGCTGCACATGGACATTACCTGTGTTCTGAAAACGAGTGAGGAACGTAATTGGTCCGTATTCGAATAACGATGACGGCTTGCTATTGGTTGTTGCTTCAAAGGTCGCAAGGTCGAGTTTTTCAGTCACGTTACCGGCAACTCGGATAAGGAAGAGTGTTCCCGCGCTAGCAGATAATCCGACACCTGTTCCGTTGAGTGTTGGTGAAGTACCACTGAACCGAATAACACCGTAGTGTCCGCCTGGTTCGGCATTTGCTGGAACAGTAATCACTGCAGTAATTGTCTTTGTCTCATGCGCTTTTAGTGAGAAATCAGGAATGGAAGTCACCCACGTCTGAATAGATGTAGGGATTGGCGCTGCTTCATTCAGGATGATGCTTGGTGTGCCCGTTTCGTCTTTGGCGGCGAAATCGTTGACGGATGACTTAAAGGATAAGTCGCTGCCTGTAACGTTTAATACTTTCAGTTCAACTGTATATGATTTACCTTTTTCACCGTTCAGCTGAACTAACGCTGGACTAATCTGTAACCCATTGGCTGCATCAGTTGATTGTGCGAAAGCGTTGCTATGCAAGAGTACAGCTGGAACGAAGATTGCCACCATCATTGCGATAGTGACAAGTAGTCGTTTGAAAGGCGCTGGACGGGTCATTAGTAATTAGCCGTGGCAATATAGGTTAGATTTGAAGTGTAGGCTCCTGGAGGAGTCACACCATCAACGTTAGCTATGTAGCTGACTGTGTAGGCGTTGGCGTTTGTTGGCACACCAACTGTTGCAACGGTTTCACCTGTTCCGAAACGGAATGTGTTCGTTGCATTGTAGTTAGCTGAGGCGGCACCAGTACCTGTACCAGAAACGGCTGTTCCAACAGATGGAGTCGTATTGCTGACGAGGTTCATGCCGAATTGCTTTGTACCGACGGTTGAAGCTGTACCGCTTGCGAGTGCTGTGATCGTATTACCACCAGATGTGAGTGTTCCACCGTTCACTGTGATAGAGTAGCCGCTTGTTGCATTGGTTGATGCTGCGAGGACTGATGTACCGCTGGCCGTTGCGGTCGTTGAGCCATTACCTAGGCTGACGGTGCTACCTGAGATAGTTCCACAGTTTTGACCAGTGATCGAAGTTCCTGCACAGAAGGTCAATGCTTCACCGACGGTGAGGGCAACCTGGATTTGTGTGGCAGTGCTGAGGGCGACTGTTCCTGCGTCAAGAGGAGTTGTCCATGCTGCGTCTGAGTAAGTGGTAATGATACCGTAAAATGTCGTGTTAGTTGCAGTCGGGTTAACGACACCGTTCCAGATAGCTGCGACGGCACCAGTTGTCGTGGTTGCGTTTGAAGCGTTCACGATACGAAGTGATCCAGCAGTTGCGGCGTTCACTGTCCAACCGGTGGTTGCACCAAGTCCAGTAGGCTGGCTGGCAAGCGTTGAGCTACTGGCTGAGAATCCAGATGGGGTCGTACAAGTACCAGATGGTGTTGTACAGAACTGGATCTGCATTGATTTGACTGCTGTCGTTGTAGGGAGAGCAGCCGTCGAGAGTGAATACGTAACGGCTGTGGCTGCCGGCGCAGAGCTACTAAGTGTGACTGTACGACCAGTCATTTGAGCTGCGTCAGCAATGTTTGCGATTCCGAGGATTGGTGTCACGGCAACTGCAAAGACACTGATCGCAATAACTATTTTGCGTGGAAGTGATGATAGGTTTCTTTGTAGTGTATTCATGCTGGGATTCCTCATCATGTTAGTAGTTAGCTGTCGCAATGTAGGTTAGTAATGTTGAGTATGATCCAGCTGCGGCTGCACCGTTAATGTTAGCAATGTAGCTGGTTGTAAATGTATTGCTGTTTGTTGGAAGGCTTGCTGAAGCGACCGTGTCACCGCTGACAAATTTGAATTGGTTTGCGGTATTGTAACCAGTTGCTGCTGCGCCGGTACCAGTACCAGATGCAGCTATACCAACTGCTGGCGTTGTGTTGGCTGCAAGGTTAATACCAAATTGTGCGGTGTTGAGTGTTGATGCGGTTGGTGAGGCAAGTGCGGCAATCGGATTTGCGCCCGACATAAGCGTCGTACCGTTCACGGTGACAGAATAACCACTTGCTGCGTTTGTTGAGGCAGTCATTGAAGAAGTACCTGAACCAGTCGCAACCGTTGTCAGCGTACCTAGTGGAACAGTTGCCGCTGCAAGTGTAAAGGTAACTGATTCGTCAATCGATGCAGTGACAGTGATCTGACCTGCCGTTGAGGCAGCGACAGTACCGGTGTCGATTGGTGTTGTCCATGCTGAGTCAGAGTAGGTAGTCATACGAACGAAGAATGTTGCGTTCGCAGTGCTTTGGTTTGTGACGGCACTGAATGAGACGGCTTGGCTACCGCTTGCTGCAGTTGCGTTGGCTGCATTAAGAATACGGAGTGAACCAGCAGTTGCTGTGCTGGCTGTCCAACCAGACCCTGAGCCCATACCAGTTGGTTGTGCAGTCAATGTTGAACCAGTGATCGTGAAACCTGATGGAGTTGTACAAGTACCACTTGCGGTTGTACAGGCAGTGAACGAAGCCGATTTAATGACTGTCGCAGAAGGCACAGTGAAGGTGAATGCATAGCTGGTGCTGGCACTGGCAACGGAACTACCAATAGTAAGTGTTCGCCCCGTTACTTGGGCTGCGGAAGCAAGAGAAGAGAAGGACGTTAAAACTACAACACCGATGACAAAAATTGCGAAAATGCGAAAGTTTAATTTCTGTAATTTCGTTAATAAGCTCATGAGGGTTTGTTTTCTGCTTTCAAGTGTCGTTATTCTTTTGTTTGTTGTGATCTTACGGTATCATAACATAAACGGTATGAAAATAGTATTTGTTATAATTGCAATTTTTGGGATAGTCGTCGCAGCCGCACCAACAAGCTATGCGTCGACTTATGGATCGGGTAAATATAATGCCCTTATTCCGTATGGTGGCCAAACAAACTTAACGATTAGCACCAGTGGTAACGTCGCAATTCCTATCACCCCTGGTAGTTCCGCTACCTTAGGAACGGCATCAGGAACGGTCACCGTTGTCTCAACCGACGCGGTCGGCTACAAGCTCTATATAAGAGCACTCAGTTCAGCCAGTATGACAAGCGGGGGTAATACGATCCCCGCGTCAGCGAATGGTACGGCTGCAGCACTGGCGACGAATACCTGGGGATATAACCTTGATGCGACGACGAACTTCGTTGGGATGACAACCAGTGACGTTCTTATTCGAACAGGTGCTGGTCCTTTTGAAGCGGGTGATATAACGACAGTGACATATGGTGTGATGATTGATCAATCAAAAGCCGCGGGTAGTTATAGTACGACGGTCATATATACAGCCGTTCCACAGACTACTTAACTAGCGTGTTTTGAAGTTTCCCTTTTCTTTTTGCCTGGACGAAGAAGGAAAAGGCCAATAAGGATGCCTACGACAAGCAGTGATTGAACTGGTGGAAGATACAATATCCAGCGTGTTTCTTGGTGCGCAGGAACGTCGCCAAGACCGATCGTGTAGTCTAGTCTGTATATACCCAACCACCGTGGATGACTAATCGTTTGCGTTATAAGGCGTACGGATGAGGGAAGAATCAACGAATCACTTTGCGATGAGGTGAGGGTGCTGCCGCCAAATAAATACTTTACACTCACACTGTAGGGGCTATGAAAATGCGTCGATCCACTATTTTGAATCGTTGCGGTCCACGTCGGATCACCAAACGTCAGAAGCGGGCTCGTAAACGTCAGTACTTTTCCGGTTCGAGTCAGGTCACCTGCAACGGTTATATATAGGAGGGAAGCAACTCGGTTGATTGAGACGACACCACTTGCTGCTGCAGTTGGGCTGCTGGATGCAAAAAGACTTAAATAACGACCGCCTGGTTCGGCATCAATAGGAACGGCGACCTTATAGGCAATAGTTGTTGATTTGCCGGGATCTATGGTAATCGCTGGCTTGTCGAAGCCGACCCAGTCAACGCCTTTACCTGATGGGTCAAACGAATAGTCGTAGACAGTGTTTGTCACGGAAAATACTTCGGCATCTATCGTAATCGAGAGAGGACCTTTACCACTATTAGTAAGAGTTAATTTACCATCGAAAGACGTACCTGGTGAAATCGTCAATTCACTTCGAAGAGGACTAATGCCAAGACTGCGTTCTGGTGACGGCGCAGCATGTGCGGGCATGACTGCTGACGCGGTCAATATGACCACCGCAAAGACCCAAGTTAGCACTCTATATTTCATACTTAAAGCTTACCATAATCATCATCTTTTCATTTCGGCGTAGGGAAGCTATACTAATGTCAGATTATAGGAGTTATTAGGGGATGGTGCAGCGACTGCCAGTTGTAAACGGGGACGATGGTCAATGGGGGGCTATTCTTAATAATTTCCTCGGTAAAGAACATTATGACGACACCACTAACAACGTAGTTAACGGTGGTCACCAAATGATTACTATTCGTGCGGGTACGGCAACTGCTAATACTGCACCGTTGAAGTTTACGTCTGGAACATTGCTGACAACCCCTGAAGTTGGTGCAGTTGAGTTCGTGACGAATCGTTTATATTACACGCAGACAACTGGCCCAACCCGTATGACGATTTTGGCAGTGAACGATGCTTCGGGAGCCAGCGGTGATCTTTATTACCGTAATAGTACTGCCGACTTGGTACGTTTACCTGTCGGTACAGCATCACAGGTGTTAACTGTATCAAGTGGTGTTCCAATATGGGCAGCCGCTCCCGGTGCCGGTAGCGGGTTAACTCAGCCACAGGTAATGGTCATTAGTTCAATGAGAATTTAGGATACCTAATTAGATGATTATATTAAAAGCCACCACTGAAAGCCTGCAACTGACAACTTCGTCTGCGGCAAATATCGATTTCTCTGTTTCTTTCGCTGACCTGACGACGGCGGCGTTTTCGCCATCTTCTAATGAAGGCACGATCGCATCGGCAACCTTGACGTCGATCCTTGTTGCGCCGGCTGCATCAACGCAGCGACAAATAAAACTTATCACGATTACGAACCGTCACGCGACGCTTTCAAATAGTATCATCGTGCAAAAAGTTATTAGTGCGACCACTTATAACTTGATGCCGACAGCAACGCTCCTGGCCGGTGAAGTGATTCAGTATCTCGATGGTCAAGGTTGGCTGTATTATTCTGCAACTGGTGCGCTAAAAACCTCGCAGACTGCACCAGGATCAACCACGCAGGTAATGTTTAATAATGCCGGGGCACTTTCTGGTGACCCTGGACTGACCTGGACAAATGCATCTGGTTCACTGGGAATCACGGGCGCAAGCGCACGAATTCAGTTAGGTGCTGTCTCTTCTGTTCCGGCAGCTCCTGCAGCGAGTACGCTAGAAATTTATTCACAGGCGATTGCTGGTAAGATGCAACTGATGAAACAAGGACCATCTGGGGATGCCGAGGCCGTACAGGCATCTTTGTGGCAGAATAATGTCGTTCTATTTACCTGTGGTCCTTCTGCAACTGCTGGTACTTTCATGGGAACGGTTGGGGTGCAAACGACGGCGACATCCCCAGTACAAACCACAACGAACCCGTATACGGCAATGCGTCGTATGCTTTATACGAATACGGCAGTTGCCAGTCAACAGAACGGTATTAGAACAGAACAAATGTTCTTTAGGGGCGCAGCAACCGGTATGGGTGGTTTCTTTTTCGCCTGTCGATTCGGGCTTACGACGTGGTCAACGAATAACCGCCTTTTTATTGGTCTGACCGGGTCAGTCAGTGGTAATACGGGTAATATCGTCACTGTTGACCCGACGACCGTTGCGAATACCATTGGTTTTGGGGTGAATACGGCAGACACGGCAATTACTTTTATGCATATCGATGGGACGACAACAGTGACCAGTGATACGATTTCCGGGCAACCAACACTCGCATCGGGTAATGCCTACGATGCATATATTTATGCGCGTCCAAATGATACGACGGTGTATTATCGGCTCGAGAATGCCTTAACAGGAACGGTGATTATCGATAGCTCAACAACGACGACTTTGCCAACAAATACAACGCTTTTGTACGGTATTGCCGCTATTGGAAACGTCGCAGCAACAGCCGCTATTGCTGCCATTGGTATTAACCGTCTTTATATTGAAACAAACCGATAATAGTCAGATGGTAAGCGTATGATTGTCCTCAAAGACCCAACCCAAGTACTGCAGATTAATACCGTCACCGGTCTTGTTGCTCCAACCCGAAAAGGCTATGTCCATGCGATTGGTGCGAGTACGGGTGTGACACTCACGCCTGATGGCACGATTGCAGTTGGGGATTGGATGATTATGGTGATTGCAACCTTTAATACCATTGTCGTCACGACACCGACTGGATGGACCGTTTTGCAACCAATGACTTCGACAGGTACACAAAATACTGGTATTTTTGCTAAATTACGTGCAGTCGGCGATACATCGTACTTTGCTCCGGTTGCTTCGGGTGTTGTTGCAACCGATGGTACTTTATTCTGGGGATCAGGTAGTGATGTTGTCAGTAGCTGGATTATCGGAACAACTATGGCGCGTGCTTCCATTTCGCCAACGACGACAACCGATAACGTTGCGCCGTCAATCACAACAACAACTGACCATACACTTGTTTTCTCGATTTCGACCGAACGTACAGCTGCAGACGAATCTGATATTGTGAGTATCACAGGTGCTCAGAAATGGGCATTCTTTCCACAACCCAACTCGGTTGATATTCAAACAACAGCTCTTGGCGTTGTTCGTGATGTTTCACCTGCTGGTGCGACCAGTGACGTACGATTTAGCTACCCGAATACCCAGTCTTTAAACGGACAAGCTATACAGATAGGTATTCCTCCAGGAAAAACAGTTTCAATTGATAGTTCGGCGACATATATCGATGTGAACTCAGCAGGAACGACAGCGATGTCGGCGTATGATACCAAGATGACGCTAGGCGTGGGGTCAACGCTATTTACAGATGAAGTACCGGTAAATCAAAATACGACGACCGACACGGCTTCGGTTGAATTGGGCCTGAACTTTACAGCATATGTCAGCGGTACAGTCACGGCAATTCGCTACTATAAAGGTGTTGGCGCAAGCACTTCCAGTAAAGATGGGCATCTATGGACAGATACTGGGACGCTGTTGGCATCGGTGACATTCGTGAATGAAACAGCCAGTGGCTGGCAGACACAGTATTTATCGACACCTGTGGCGCTGACAGGTGGACTGAACTACATTGTTTCCTACTACACACCGGATGGTAATTATGCAAATACGCCGCAGTATTTCAACTCTAATAATAAATACGCAGGTCCTCTCGCAGTAGATTATTTCAATGGTGGGCTTAGTAATGGACTTTTCACCTATACGTCGACGAGTGGAACGCTCCCGACTTCAAGTTTTAACTCAACTATCTACTTTGTTGATGTTATTTTTCAAACTGATCCACAGAAAGCAATGTGGGCAGCACTGGGAGCGACAACCGGCACAAATCAACGCGAACTAAAGCAATTGACAGTCGTTAACACTGGGACGGCTACGAATACTGTTTCTATTTCGAAGATACAGACATCTGCGACCTACCTCCTGACACCGCTAACACCACTTGCACCCGGTGAGATGCTGCAATACGACGATAAGGCCGGGTGGAGATTGTATGCTGCCGATGCAACGATCAAGGCGAATTTTGCAGTCCCAAGTGCGAATGCAACGCAAATCGTATCTAATAGTAACGGCGCGTTCACAAGTTCGACTGATCTGAAATGGCTGCGTGCTCAGGATACTTTATCGCTTTCTGGATCAAATAATCCAAACATGAAGTTTGGTACCGTGAGTGCAACGCCGTCAGTGCCGGCAGCCTCAACATTAGCAGTCTATGGACAGCAAGTTGGTGGCAAGATGCAACTGATGAAACAAGGGCCAAGTGGTGACCATGAAGCCGCACAAGCTGCGCTTTGGCAAAATAGTTTCTTAACCTGGACAACCTATCAAAACGTAGGTATATGGGCTGGTTCAAACGGTACTAATATCGGAACAGCAGTGGCGGTATTTCCCACTTTAACGAACGTCTATACGACAATGCGTCGTTCGACCTTTGCGACGGTGGCAGGCGCAAATACGCAAGCTGGCATACGGTCGGATGCAATATTCGGTGTCAGTTTTGATCCAGGGATCGCGGGCTTTTTCTTTAGTTGTCGATTTGGATTCGACACAATAAAAACAGGCGCTAGGGCCTTTGTTGGTATGGCGGTATCGACGGTTATTACCACGAACGAGCCTTCATCGATGATCAATATGTGTGGCTTCGGGTTTGACTCAACAGATAGTGCGTTTACCTTTATGCACAATGATGCTGCAGGAACAGCAACAAAAGAAGTAATTTCTGGACAAGGAACCCTTGCTACTAACAATACCGGGTATGACGCCTATATATGGAACCCAGTGCAGAGTGGGCGAATATACTATCGGCTCGAACGAACTGATACTGGTGCGACGCTGGCCGAGGGGTATGTGACCGGTGATATTCCTGTTGGTAATACATTGTTGATGGCAGTTGCTCACTGTGGAAATGGGACAAATACACTGGCAGGGGACGTGACAATGGGTGTCAATCGCATGTATGTTGAAACGAATCGATAAGGGGTCAAGTCTCTTGCATATTTCACATATATCGCTTATAGTTTAGTCAGTATTAAAGAGAGGGAAACAATATGGGTTTTGGAAAAATAGAGATTATCTTGTTGATCGTGTTGGTCATCATTCTTCTATTTGTAGGAGCTAAAAAGTTACCAGAACTTGCACGTGGAATTGGTCAGTCAGCAAAAGAGCTGAAAAAAGGTTTTAGCGATGGACTTCCAGAAGAAGATCCAAAGAAAAAATCTCCTGCCACTGCAAAGAAAAAATAAACCAAAGAGAATAATCTTAGAGTTTTAGGGGTTAAGGGTGAAGAAGCGGTCAACCAAAGTTCAGACCGACGGACAGGTCCTGATGGATCATATCCGCGAGCTGCGTACACGGATTATTGTGTGCGCAGTCGTTCTTATAGTTGGTGGAGTTGTAGGGTATTTATTCTATAATCCTATTCTTGAATGGCTTCGCTCGCCACTTGGCACAAACCTGTACTACAGCACCCCTGCAGGAAGTTTCAATTTTGTCCTGAAAGTTTCATCGATGATCGGTATCCTTGCTGCGGTGCCGTTTATTATTTTCCAGCTGATTATGTTTGTGCAGCCTGTCTTTAAAGAAAAGCTTTCCACACCACGAATTGTTTTTTACACGGTTGCATCAATTTTACTTGCAGTTGCTGGTGCCTGTTTTGCGTTTTACGGCATCCTCCCCGGCGCATTGAAGTTCTTTGCTGGCTTCCAGGTTGCAGGTCTGTCTGCACTGATTGATGCCAATAATTATTTGAACTTTGTGATTAATGCTATTGTGACATTTATTCTTGTGTTCCAGATTCCTCTGTTGATGGTAATTATTGATCGTATCAAGCCTATTTCACCAAAGAAATTATTTGCTGCCGAGAAATATGTTGTACTGGGTGGGTTACTGGTTAGTTTGATCGTGCCATTTGCGATGGATATCACGACCTGTCTTTTGATCGCAAGCCCCATTGTTATCCTCTATAACTTGTCGGTTGGAATGATTGTGATTCGTCATTTTGCAAGCCGCCACCAGCGAGTTGAACTGCCTGTGATTACTCCACTGACCGCCGAAGAAATTGCCCTTGATGATCAATTAGTGACTGAATTCTTTGCAAGCCGAACCCGTAAATTACCCGAACTGACACTCGCGCCTATCGCCGAATCGCATGAGATATCTGAATTGTTCCTGGAGCTAGCACCGGTACCGGCATTTGCACAGGTTGAAGCGAAAACTGCTGCAATGGAACGAACGACTGAAACAGTTGAACCGACACCAATTCAAACTGTCATGCATAAAAATGCTAACGTGCATTTAGACATAAAACCACTGCCTGGTCAGGTGAATATTGAACAACTCCGTGCCGAAGCGAAAGCACGACGTGAGCAACAGATCGCACAGCGCGTTGCGATGTACAATCGTACCAACCCACTCCGCGCCATTAACGATATTCGTTAATCAGTACTTAATCTGTAATGTCGCGAATAATGGTGATCTTGGCACCAAGCGTATTAAGTCGTTCGGCGAGATCTTCGTAGCCACGGTTGATTGAGTAAATATTGCGAAGTGTTGAAATACCAGGCGCTGCCAGCATACCAAGCATAATAACAACTGCTGGACGAAGTGCTGGTGGTGTAATAATCTCGGCTGGTTTCCATTTTGTTGGCCCAGTCACATAGAGACGGTGCGGATCAATCAGTTGCACGTTTGCGTTCAAACGATTCAGTTCAGTAAGGTAGATTGCTCGGTTTTCGTATACCCAGTCATGTATCAGTGTTCGGCCATCAGCAGTTGCTGCAATTGCAGCAAAGAAGGGCAGGTTATCAATATTAAGGCCGGGGAATGGCATTGAGTGAATCTTGTCTATTGGAGCCTTTAGTTTGCTGACTTTTGTCGTGATGTCGACAAGGCGAGTTTTGCCGTTAAGGGCTGTGTATTCGTCGGTCATTTCATATTGAAAGCCCATATTCTCGAGGAACTTGAGGTCAATCTCGAGGAATTCGATTGGCGCACGTTCAATGGTAATTTCTGATTTTGTGACAATCGCCGCAGCAATAAAGCTCATCACTTCGATAGGGTCTTCGGCTGGAGCGTATTCAACGTTCTTGTTGATATCACGAAGACCGTGGATCTTGAGGGTCGTCGTTCCGATACCTTCAATTTTTACACCAAGTTTTTCAAGGTAGAAACAAAGATCCTGCACCATGTAGTTTGGACTGGCATTACGAATCGTCGTAATACTGTCACTGAGCGCTGCAGCCATGATGATGTTTTCTGTAACGGTGTCACCACGCTCTGAAAGAACAATAGCTTTTTCAGGCTTCACGGGTTTTGAGACGGCGTCGTAGTGGCCTGTAACGGTATCAACGGTCAAGCCGAAATACTCGAGACCGCTAAGATGTGGTTCAACAGTTCGTTCACCGAGTGTACAACCACCGGCGTAGGGAAGTTCGAATGTCTTGTAGCGGTGCATCAATGGACCGAGGAACATGATGATACTGCGCGTTTTTTTAGCAGCTTCGACATCCATGCTTTCAAGTTTTAACTTTGCAGGAGGAATAATCTCAAGATCGTTATCACCAAACCAACGCGTCTTTACGCCGATGCTATTGAGCACTTCGAGGATGCGGTTGACTTCTTCGATACGTGCAACGTGACGCAGCACAGTGGTGCCACGGTTAAGGAGAGACGCACATAGAAGCGCGACGGCAGCATTTTTGCTCGTCTTTGCGACGATGTGTCCTGAAAGTTTGTGTCCACCATCGATACGGAAGTTGACTGTGCCTGTATGATTCAATGTCACAATTTGGCTTGACAAAACGTCACTAATACGAGCTAACATATCAAGACTGATATTTTGTCCACCTTTTTCAATGCGGTTTATTGCACTTTGGCTGGTGTTTAAAGCCTTCGCTAGCTGTGCTTGGGTCATGCCGCGGACCTGTCGCGTCTCTTGTATTAAGGTACCGATCTTCGATGTATACGTTTTTGGTTGCATAAGCAATACTATATATCATGTATGGTATATAGTCAAGACGCTACCCCTGGTGTATAATCAAAGGAAAGAAGAGTCTAAAGAGGAGTCTTATGTCAGATCAAAACATTCCAACGGTACTACATGATGACCAAGTTGCGGCCTATATTGCCGGTGAAGAGCAACGCGAGCGCGACGGATTAGAACTTATCCCTAGTGAAAACTATGTCAGTCGTGATGTCCTGACAGCGCTTGGCAGTATCTTTACGAACAAATACGCTGAAGGCTACCCTGGTCGTCGTTATTATGGTGGTCAAGAGTTTACGGATCAAGTAGAGCAGCTGGCGATTGATCGTGCAAAGCAGCTGTTTCATGCCGATCATGCCAATGTACAACCACATTCTGGTGCACCCGCCAACGAGGCTGTCTATAGCGCATGGCTGGAACCGGGCGATACAGTCATTGCAATGGATCTCAGTCATGGGGGACATCTGACACATGGTGCACCGGTAACCCGTAGTGCGCAGCTATATAACTTCGTCCGTTACAAGATGAAGGACGTAACGACAGGTGAGATCGACTATGATCAACTACGCGCACTTGCCTTGGAGCACAAACCAAAAATTATCCTAGCTGGCTTTAGTGCCTACCCGCGTGACCTCGATTATGACAAGTTTGCGGCTATCGGAAACGAAGTAGGTGCACTACTCATGGCGGACGTTGCACATATTGCCGGATTAATCGCTGGTGGCGCCTCAGAGAACCCGCTGGATCACGGTTTCCATGTTATGACGACAACCACACACAAAACACTGCGCGGTCCCCGTGGAGGGCTTATTTTGACGAAGGGTGTTGTCGGTAATCCGCTCCGTGCCCCAGAAAAGACGATTGAAAATATTCCAACCCTGGTTGATCGTGCGATTTTCCCTGGTATGCAGGGTGGTCCGCATGAACATGTAATTGCTGCCAAGGCGGTTGCCTTCCATGAGGCGATGCAGCCCGAGTTTAAAGTCTATGCGGCGCAGGTCGTTAAGAATGCCAGTGTGCTTGCAGATGCGCTCTCTGTAAGGGGCTTCCATTTAATTACCGGTGGGACAAGTAACCACCTGATTTTAGCTGATATATATAAGAGCTTTGGTATCGACGGGAAGGTTGCTGAAGAAGCTTTGGACGCGATCGGCCTTACACTTAATGCGAATGCAATTCCTGATGATACATTACCTCCCTTCCGACCAAGTGGTATTCGTTTAGGAACACCGGCGCTGACAACCCGTGGGCTGAAGGAAGAACATATGGAGCGAGTTGCTGAATGGATGAAGCAAGCGATTGATGCACGCGAGAATCCTGAACGTCTGAATGAACTACGCGCCGAAGTGTCGGCTTTTGTGCAGGAGTTTCCTTTGCCGAGCGATAACTAGCCCTTTAGATAGGTCGCTGCAGGACAGTTAGCGAGTGTGCCTCCACCGGAATATGAAGCTATCCATGCTGAGGTTGTATAGTCCCAGTAGTCATATCGTTGACCAACAGTACAATCGTAAAAGTTTACGACAGAAGGGGAGGCAGGCTTCACTATCGGGGCTGTTCCGTCGGCACCGGCAGTATTGAAGATAACACCGTTAAGCTGATACGTCTTTCCTGCTGCTGAGGCATCGGTTAAGTTTGTTGGTAGCGAGGGATATCCGTTCGTCTCTGCGTTATAAGCTTCGCCTTTTTTGATTGCGGCGTTTGCTGCCGATTTAGCATTGGCTGCGTTGGCACGGGATGAGACACCGTTAAAGGAAACAATCGTGATTGCTGCCAAGATACCGATAACGACGATAACGATCAAGAGCTCGACGATCGTAAAACCATGTTCGTATTGCACTTTTGTTTTGTTGAAACTCATTGTAGAGCTGCCCCCTATTTTCATACAAATACTATAATCTAACATTAATGTACTACGAGTGGTGGCATAAGCACAAGCCCTTTTGGCGTTATTCATGTCTGATACACAACTTAGTACCGTAATAAAATAACCCTCGAATTGAGGGTTATTTTATATGAATTCTTGCTTATATTATGAAGCAGTAATCCAACAGCTAACAGCGTAGGTGTTAGGGGCTGTGCCGGACGTTTGTCCTGCAGTTCCGACAGTTGTTGAGATAGCACTCTTTGAAAAGTCCCATGCCTTAACTTGGTTACCAGTAACGACTGTTGTTGTTGCTGCGCTTGTTGACGCCGCACCGGCCGCTGTACCACAAACGTAGAAGTTAATGGTGCTTGCAGGTGTTGGTGCTGCAGCAATAGCAGTTGCTGTAAACGTTACACCTGTGACGAGGTATGACGTACCTGCCGCTGTTGCACCTGTTAGTAGTGCAAATGTTGAAGGATATCCAGTTGTTGTAGGCTCTGAATTGTAAGCTTCCGCTTTAGTTGCAACTGTATTCACTGCAGACACTGCATTTGCAGTATTAGCACGTGCTGTCACACCGTTAAAGGAAACAATCGTGATTGCTGCCAAGATACCGATGACGACGATAACGATCAAGAGCTCGACGATTGTAAAACCGCGTTCTGCTTGCAATTTGGTTTTGATATTATTGAAACTCATTGTTGAGTTGCCCCCTATTTAAAATGTAATTACTCTAAAACTAATGTACTACGAGAATTGTTTAAGCGCAAGCATTTTCTTTCTCGTTGAGTGTGTAGTTTAACCCTTACGGTTCGGCTATGAATCGTATCTCATCTAGAGAGATCCATGCAGTTGATCCTGCACTTGGGATGATATTACATGTTCCGTTGGCATTTCGAGTGATATCAAGGCGTGACCAGACACCATTTGATGCCGCCGCCTGGAGTGATGTCTCGGCTGGACAATAACCTGCTGGAAGGGTAGCGATCTGTGCACCGGCTGAACTGCCGCCGTTAATAAGCCCCTTGAGTAACACGATATTATCGAGGCCCTTTGTGTACTGAGGTGTTGAATACAATCCACCGTAGAATTGCCAGCTATTCAATAGTGTCAGATTACACCACTGTGTTGAACAGCTTGCGCCAGTTGCGCGACCAGCCGGATAGAACATTTCTTGTAGTGATAAGTAGTTAGCTCCAAATCCTTTTGCTTGGCCGTTACCACTGCTGTCGATACTGTAGTGAACACCAGAGTTTCCGACGTCATTAAGGACATGCATATATGCATCTGGGCGATAGCCGGCTGGGAGGTTGAACATGGCCGCGTTGTCACTACCATTTCGTATCAATCCAGTCAGCTGTACACGGCCAGCACCATCGAGCACGTAGCCTGCGCCTTGCCAGGCAGGGTCACCACTGGCTGGACTGTAGTTGCCCCAGCCACTCGCAAATGTCGGCGTCGTGAATGTCGTACTGGCTGGCATGAATGCGATGCCATCCAAAGAGGCCCATGCGTTAGAGCCGACAGCGACGTTTATTGTTCCATCTGAGCGAATATCGATACGACTGCCTGCTTGATTGGAGGTTGTTTCAAACATAATACTCATGGAAGGTCGGTAGCCTGCGGGCAATGTGGCGACGGTACCACTGCCTGAACGAACCATGCCCTTTAGGAAGATGACGCCACCAGATGTTTTGGTGTAGGCGGCACTAGAGTAGGGAGGTGAGTAGTCTACCCAGCTGTTTTGCAGGGCAAAGGAGGCCCATAGTGGTATTGTTGCTGTCGAAGTTCCATACCCTGAGTTACCGGCACTGTTAATTGCGGTCACGCGGGCACTAACGACGTCTTGGTGTGTTGCAGTAGTGACAGGAAATGACTGGGTTGTTTGATTGGTGAACCCTGTATTCCAGCCGCCAGCATTAATCTTGTATTCAAATGTATAGCCCGTTGCCGTATTAACCTTTGGCCAGCTAAAGGTTACAGTGGTCGGCTGACTGGTTGTTGAACTAACTTTTGGTGCAGCCGGTGCGGCGTCGGTGGTAATGGTAGCGATACCTGAAGCGTTGGAATCGAGTCGAGAGACACGGAGGATGGCCGCACGCTCAATAGGACGGCCTGCCGTTGTCTGCTGTGCATCAATAGAAATACCAACGGTTGTCGCGGATTGCAGGGCTGTATTACGGTCAGCTGCGAGCGGCGCAGTACTAGCAGGTCCATTCACTGTTGTGGTTGCTTCGCCGTTAAAGTATTGCAGCGAGAAATTGGCTGGCGTGACACCGTCAACTAAGAGGATATCTTTTGTTTTACAAAATACAGACCCAGGTTGGGCATCCATATAGGTTGGTGAGCAGCTTGGTTGCTGCCACGGTGTACTACAGACAGTATTGGTTGTGTCGTTATAGTTCGTTGGCATAATTATTCGCCTGTATAGGCTCGTGACGTTGGTTGTTGCGTTAGTCTTCAGGAAGTACACGACATTATACGTGAACGGAACGTTATTTTGTGGTGCTGAACAATCATTTGGTTTGTTCTTTAGAAAAACGTAGGAACTATTAGCAGAGACTGGGTTGGTTGTTGTTGCGACCATGTTCAGGATAAGGCTTGTGCCACTTGCTCCACCAATATTAGTGAACGCCGTCGCATCGTCGTTATACCCTTGGTTGGTGCCCATGACGTTATTAGTTGCAAGGAATCCGTTGCTTAGCTTGACGTCTTGCTCGATGCGATTGAGCGCATCTTGGACGTTGTACGACAGGTTGTTCGATGCACGAGAAGCAAGGACTTCACCGGTCATACTGATAATAACCGTGAGGAATGCACCAATTGTCAAAATAACAATCGGGGCAACAACAAGCATCTCGATAAGTGTAAAGCCTTTTTGTTTCGTTCGCGCCGGCTTCTTAAACAGTTGCAATACTTTCATTACTGAGCACCCTCAGAGTACAGCGCGAGAATATCGGCAAGTGGTAGGGCGCGGTTATAGATACGGACGTCATCGATTGAACCGTTGAAATAGTTCGTCGACGAGTAACTAAGGCCACCAATACTTGTGCCGCCAGTGGCTGCAACAATACCTGTACCTGGATATGACCCAGCCGAAACACCGTCGAGGTATACATTTGGAACACCGCTGGCATCGATAACCAAGACAACATGGTGCCAGCCGGTACCTAGATTGGCGGTTGTTGGGATCCACCTATTACCATCAAAAATGATAATGAGTTTTGTGCCGACATTGTCTGTTTGCGTGTTACCTATGCCAATACCGAATCCGGTACTGGCACCGATGTGGACAAACTGACCCGAGTTGGAAGCTGAAGGATTATATACCCAAGTCGAGATGGTAGCACTGGTTGATTTGATACCGAAATTGGAAGACGTATTGATAATTGCCGCACTGGCATTACCACCAAATGCATACGCAGTGTCGGACTGACCACCTTGCCCATTCGTAGAAGTTGCGTTTGAAATAACACCATTTGGACTACCGATAGAGTTATTGGCGTTTCCATTTAGTTTCCACCATGCAACGAGGCCGTTGGTGATATCGGCTGAATTTGAACTACCGGCTGAGCTAGTATATGTTGCATAAGAAACGGTTTGGGCAGGATTGTTATAGGTGACATCGGCTTCTACCTTTGAAAGACTAGAAATTGCATCTGGAAGACAGCTGACGGTGACGTCAATAGTGACGTTTGTCAGGCCATCAACTGATAGTGGCACGCTATTGAGGGGGCTTGAGGCGGTGCAGGGGATAGTGGTAGAAGATGCGGCATATTGACGGAGATAGTCGTAAGCGACGTTAGCGGCGCGCGATTCGGCGCGAGTGGCACCTCCATCCTTTACAACAAGATTGAATAGCTGATATGAGGCAATCAAAAATGCAGCGGCAACAAACAGCGTGATGAGTAGCTCAACTGCGGTAAATCCTGATTGCTGTTTTGTTGTCGTCATTATTGGTTTTTACTCGTCCATTTATACACAGTGTTATCTGTCTCGAGTCGATAGAATAAGTTATATTTTCGGCAATCAATGTCACCAGCAAGACAGACCGATCCATCTGTTTTGATTGGCTGATACACGTACTGGTCTTTTGTGGGTTGCGGCAAGACCCCTGCAGTCGTCTGAATACTCGGGAGCGTGCCGGTATTTGTTGAGGGCAAAAATGTCAGTGAGACATCAGTCGTTCCAGGGGGGAGGAAAGAGTTCAGGTTTGCGTCACGTAGGTTCGTGGTGATATTGGCTGCAGGTCCGGTTAGACCAAGCGATGGGTAGCGTGCAAAGTTCGTTGAGTTGTCTGTTCCTGATATATAGAACGATTCAAGATTACTGGCGATCGATTCGATATCAGATTTTCGTGCATCGTCACGGGCTTTGGCCTGCGTTGTGCCAACGTTAACAACTGCTAGTGTAAGCAGAATACCCATGATAGTGATTGTAATAATCAATTCAACAATCGTGAACCCACGCCGTGTCATGCTACTAGCATAAGGGGTTTGCGGCTAATTCGCAAGCTCACTTAGTTCAAGTGGTTCTTGTTCTATTTGAATGCGAAACTTGTCACGAACTGCACCGATGATTTCGTCACGAGCAGCAGCAAGATCTGCGTATCCGGTAGCTGATTCGTTAATCAGAACGAGTGCGTTCTTATCATGAATGCGCATGCCGTGAAGAACTTGTCCTTTGAGCCCCGTTTGTTCGATTAACCAGCCCGTGGGAACCTTTGATGTCCCGTTGCCCATATCAAATACCTTCATATCCGGGTAGGCTTTTTGTAATTCGGTCAGTTGCCAGTTTTCGACAATGGCATTTTTAAAGAACGAACCAGTGTTAGGCGTGACGGTAGGATCTGGAAGTTTCTCGGTACGGATAGCAATTACTGCATCACGAACTGTTTCCTGGGTAAATATTTTGATATTGAGCTTTTCAAAGTAGGTTTGCAGTGCATCGTAAAAAGGAGGTTGGGGGAGGCTTTTTGATAATTTCAACGTGATACTAGTAATAATATAGCGGCCTTTTTGATCACCTCTAAAGATGCTATTTCTGTAGGCGAATCCACAGGCTTCATTTTGTAAAACAACAAAAGATTGTGTCTGCGAGTCATATGCTTCAAGGGAAACCAGACTATCAGCTATCTCTTGGCCATATGCACCAACGTTCTGGACAGGCGCTGCACCAGCGGTTCCGGGGATCCATGACATTGCTTCGATACCACTCAGGTGCATGTCGACTGTTCGTTTGACGACACCATCCCAACTCTCCCCTGCCCCGATTTTTATTGTTGTTGTGTTTATGTCATCAGCAATAATTTCAAAGCCGGGGATGCGAACTCGGATAACGATACCGGCAAAGCCTTCATCGCGCGCGATAACATTGCTCCCACCACCTAGTATAAATATAGGGATGCTTTTGGACGCAGCGTTGTCGTATACGGTTTTGACTTCATCGGGAGTACGCGCTTCAACCATGAAACGTGCGGGTCCCCCCAATTTCATTGTCGTAAAGTTTTTTAAAGGAATGTTTGTGTGTACTTCCATGTCTGTTATCAGTATACCGCTAATGCGTCCTAAAAAAGAAATGTACGAAAAGTTCTAATTCTTTTTTGGTGCCTTGATAACGAAGAATGCGATCAGTGATGCGCCAAATGCGATACATGCACCAACGAGGAAGGCTGCGTGCATACCTTCGACTTCGGCAGCTAGCGGGGTGAGGACGTTTGGAAGTGTTGTTAGGTGTTTTACATAATCGGCTGCTTTCGAGGTTGCAACACCCGTCAGGATAGCGAGGCCTAATGATCCACCAATTTGTTGTGATGTATTCAGTAGTCCAGAGGCGAGGCCTGATTCATTTGGCTTGACGCCTGAGGTTGCGGCGATTGTTCCACCGACAAAGCTCATACCACCACCGAGTCCAAGGAGGATAAGGGCAGGTAGTACGTTGGTGAAATAATTTCCGTCAACTGGGACGTGTGCCAGCACAAGGAGCGAGGCAACAATGAACAATGGACCAGCGACAATAATTGGTTTAAAGCCAATTCGTTTTACGAGCCGCGGGACGTTGATTGCAGTGAGTGCAATGACGACAGGTGTAATCAGGAAGCTAAAGCCAGTTTGGACTGGGTCAAAGTGCAAAACATTCTGTAGATACAATGATCCGAAAAAGAACGTAGAGAACATTGCGGCGACAACTGGGAATAATACCAGGTTTGCGCCTGTTAAGTTACGGTTCCTGAAAATGCCAAGCGGAACAAGCGGGTGTTTGGCGCGCTTTTCGTTAAAGATGAAGAAGGTGATGAGGATAGCTGCACCGGCAAAATATGCCAAAGTTGCAAGTGATCCCCAGCCGTTTGTTGGTGCTTCAGCAATACCAGATACAAGCAGGAGAGCTGCACCAGTCACTGAGATTGCGCCAGGCAAATCAAGGCTTGCGTTCTTTTCTTCTGATTCATGCTTCGGAAGAAGGCGCCATGCAGCGATAAAAATAGCGATGCCAATAGGGATATTAATAAAGAAGTTCCAGCGCCAATTGAGATACTGCGTTAAGACACCACCCAGTAGTACGCCGATCGCTGCGCCACCAGCACCAACTGATCCCCAGATAGAGAGGGCGGTGTTACGTTCATGACCTTCTTTGTAGGTAATAAGGACAATTGACAGCGCAGCAGGTGACATTAAGGCTGCTGCGAGGCCTTGGATTGCACGAAGGACGATCAGCATGGTGCCATTTTGGGCGAGTCCATCAATCAGGGACGCGATCACAAAGAGTGAAATACCAATCAGGAACATTCGCTTTCGTCCGAATAGATCGGCAGCGCGTCCTCCGAAGAGCAGGAAGCCACCGAAGGTTAATGTGTATGCTGTCACGACCCATTGCAAACCACTACTGGTGAGTAAAAAGTCGTGCTGGACAGCTGGTAATGCAACGTTGACGACTGACGAATCGAGGACGACCATCAGTTGGGCGGCTGCGAGCAGCACGAGTATAAGCCAGTGGCTTCGAATCTTTTGAGCCATAATAGGATCTTCCTGACATGTATTAATTTGTATATTCAAACCTATTATTGTAAAATAGTGATTAGTTTCATTATAAAGCTCAATAGTTGACATTGTCAACTATCAGAAAGGAAAAGTATTATGGCTACATCATTATCCCCCTTCCACATTGCTCTTCTAGAGTTTTTAATGACCTCAAAGCAAGGATTGATGACCGTCGGTAAAGAACACGATCTGACGCCACTTCAAGCAACCACACTTGCGCTTGTTGACAAAGACCACCCAAAGCCTATGAATACGTTTCAAAAGCTGTATAACTGCGACGCTTCTAACGTGACAGGTATTGTTGATGGGCTTGAAGAAAAGAAGCTTGCCACTCGAGGTGAACTTGCTGATGACCGCCGCGTGAAAACCATCCTTCTGACACCCGAAGGTGTTGTTGTCCAAGGCCGCCTTATCGATAGCTTTACGCAGATCGATAGTATGATTCTGGGTAACCTTACCGAAGCAGAGCTCGCTTCATTCAAATCGATCATTATTAAACTCGCTGCGCAGAGTAAGTAAAGCGCCCTAAATAAAAAGACTTCCGTAAAGGAGGTCTTTTATAATTTCTTGGAGGGCCAAAGTCTGAGGACTTGAACCCGGTTCAATAAAATATCTATCTTGGAGGGCCAGGTGGGACTTGAACCCACGACATTCTGCTTAAGAGGCAGACGCTCTAACCAGCTGAGCTACTGGCCCATTTGTTAAATAAGATGATTTAACCTTAGTGACTATACCAATAAATAGTGCTTTTGTAAACTAGCTTGCGGTTCTTCGACGGTGAACCAACGGTGTTGCTGAGGCGGCGATGCCAATTGCCACTGCGATAATGACACCATTTTTGATGATATATTGTCCTTCGAGCGTAGGGACGAATGGGGCCGCCCAAGCAATATCTGGTATAAGCAGCAGTGGTGAACAAACGATAATCATGTGGATGAAAAGTAATGGAATAACGATGCGCGTCAGCTTGGGAAACAAAAATAGAATACCAATGATACATTCAAAAATAGCTAAAACAACGTAAAGAGAATTAAAGTATTGGTGCCCGATTGTGCGATCGATCAGTGCTTGTGCCAATGGACCAGCGGGACTAAGATTGAAAATCTTTAAAATACCAAACCAGAAATACACTAAGAATATCGCAACACGAGAGACAGGAAGAAATAGTCGCTTGAAATAGCCGATGAGTTGCAAGTCTATACTAAGAATTTCTGGTTTCTTCATGCTTATGGTTAGTATACCATCCGTCTTTGTCGGGTGGCGTCGCAAGAGCTAAAAGTCTTTTAAATCTCTTCTTGTGGACGGGTGAGCGTTATAAGTTTAACAATACCCCAGGCGATTAAGCTGTACACGATAATTGCCAAGATACTGCTCCATTCAAACATAAAGCGACCGTATGTCGGTTCTCCAAAGATGCCAACAAAAGGAGCCACTAATATACCGGTGATGCCGTAAATGAAATCGACAAATCCGGCACTTTGGTTTGCGCCTAATAATAGGAGGACAAATCGTATAGCGATGAGTGCGTCGATTACGCCAGCGATGAACCAGATAAACCTTTGAGCGATAACAATACCTGATGTTTGCGTTGTGCGACTTATATTTTGGCGCCGCACCTGCACTCCATTGGGTTGTGTGGTGGTTTCATGTACTTCTGTCGTTTGCTCTATTTCTGACATACATTCCTCCTTTGCTTCTGCATCTATTTTAGCACTTCTGGAGTATCGCAGATAAAAAAAGAGACCCCGATGTGAAGTCTCTCTTAAATATAAATGCCTTGGTACACCCGGCAAGATTCGAACTTGCGACACCTGGTTCCGAAGACCAGTGCTCTAATCCGCTGAGCTACGGGTGCATAGTATAGTTTGGACTGGAAGGTACATGCCTCTTACGAATATGTGAGTCACAGATTAGAGTGCTCTTATATTATCTTTCGGCTTCGCCGTGGCGCTGAGCTACGGGTGCATAGCGACAGAGGTAATTGTAGCATATAACAGATTGATTTTCTAGTCCTGAGCATGAGTGCTATAGTAGGCTTATGAAAAGAAATTATTTGGTTGGGTATAAGGTATTCTTTGGTCTTTTAGGGTTCAGTGCAATCGTTACTGAAATTGCAGCAATAGCGGTCAGGGGTCGGTGGAATCCTGGAAACTTTTTTAGTTTCTTTACCATTGAATCAAACATATTAGCGGTTGTTTCACTTTTGATCGGTGCGTTCTTGATCTATGCGAAAAAGAAAAGTAAAAAGGCAGATTATTTTAGAGGTGCAGTCACACTTTACATGGTTATTACGGGAATTATTTTCTCTGTATTGTTGTCTGGGATAGAGGGTATTTCATTGACAGCGGTTCCGTGGGATAACGTTGTGCTTCACTATATTATTCCTGTTGCAATTGCGCTCGATTGGATTGCGGATCGATCCGTTTATATTAGCTTTAAGAAAGCACTTCCTTGGTTAGCATTCCCAATCCTGTACCTGGTGTATTCACTGCTTCGAGGTCCGATTGTTGGGTGGTATCCGTATCCATTCTTGAATCCTGCTAATGGTGGCTATGGCACGGTCTTTGTTACTTCAGTTATTATTGCGATAGTCGGCGTTGTGCTCGTCTATGTTGTTACACGATTCAGCGGCAAAACAAAAACGAGTAAGAAATAATTCTTACTCGTTTCTTTTAATTTTGTTTTTATACTGTAGCTGTTGGAGGAGTAGTTCCACCGTTGTGTTCGATAGCTCTACTTGGTGCACCAAGTGATTCGTTCCATTTAGAATCATCGACTGCAAGCCAGATGTACCAGACGAGAGGCAAGAAGATACCGAGGACAACGAATGCACCTGATTTTCCAAGTTTTAGACCAATGTTATACATCGCAATAAAGACAAAGACGATCGAAACATACCCTACGATTGGGATAATTGCGAGTACTGCCCAGAAACCTTGCTGGCCACCTATCTCAAGCATTTTCCAAGTGTTGTAAAAAGGAACCCATGCGATCCAAGATTCGACACCGGCTTTTTTAAATATTCGTGCCAGTAGGAGGGCGCCGATAACGTAGGCGACAACGAATAGTATGAAACCGAAGAGGATAACACCTGCTGAGATTCCTGCCGCAGTCCCTGCGTCAACGCTGCTGCTGTTATATGTATAATCGTATGAACTTTGTGCGAGTTGTAATAACGTATTCATGGTTTGATTGTACCATATGATTTGTTAAGCTAAGAAGAGTGAGAATACTTAACGGCAAAGAACTTTCAGAATATATTACCGAACGACAAGCGCGTCAGATTCGCACACTCCGCCAATCTTTCCGTGTTGTTCCAAAACTTGCCATCGTACAAACAATCGACAGCCCTGTTATTGATAGCTATGTTCGCTTGAAGCAGGAATATGCTGAGGATATCCTGGCAGAAGTTGTCGTACACAAGGTTGATCAATCGGAACTTATTGATACGATTCAGTCATTAAATGAAGATGACACGGTTCATGGAATTATTATTCAACTACCTCTTGCAGATACATTCGAAACAGACAAAGCAGTGAACACGGTGATTCCTGCAAAAGATGTTGACGGTTTAGGTGAGCATGCGACCTTAACGCCTGCTACAGCGATGGCCATCGACTGGCTGTTAGCTGGATACAACGTTGAGCTAAAAAACCGAGCTATTGCGATTGTCGGGAATGGACGATTAGTTGGTGCTCCACTTGCACAGTTGTGGGCAAGCGCTGGACTGGATGTCAGCGTGTATGATGATACGACCGCAAATCTTGCGAGTGAAGTTCGCAAGGCACAAGTCGTCGTCACTGCAACCGGTGTGCCTGGTTTGATTACGAGTCAAATGCTACAGCCTGGTGCAGCGGTCGTTGATGCGGGAACTGCGTCGGAAAATGGCAAAATTGTTGGTGATGTCGCCGAGGATGTTCGCGAGCGAACTGATCTGACGATAACACCAAAAAGAGGCGGCGTCGGTCCACTGACTGTGACTGCTTTATTTGATAATCTTATTCTTGCAGCACGCGCTACTGTTGAAACAACCAAGTCGACTTAAACGTTTAGGGCTTCTTTGACGCGCTGTACAACTTGCCGAGGGGTAAGTTCTGCTTTGACGATATAACTATGTATTCCTAGTGCACGAATACCCTTTGGGGCTTCTTCTTCGCCGAGGTTGGTCAGGATAATAACCGGTATTGTTTTCCCCCAGGTGCTTTTACGAATAATAGCGAGGGCTTCTTCACCACCCATCTCGGGCATTTGAAGGTCCATCAGGATAATGTCAGGGGTAAAACTCTCGACCATATCAACGCCGCGCTCACCGTTATTGGCAAGTTGCACGTCAAATCCATCCGCTTCAAATTTCATGCGGTACATTTGGCTAATTACAGGGTCGTCTTCAATGATGGCAATTTTGGTCATGGTTCAGTAATATAATAACAGTAGAAACTGCTTATGACAAAAACAACCAGTAAAGAAAGATCTCATGACATTTATTGAGGAACGAGAATCCCTGAAACGACCCCATGGCGAATCTGTGCCTTTGGGTGAGGTTGATGTCACATTTGAAGCCAACTCAAGAGATGCTTATGGTCGACGATTTGAAAAGCGAAGTGTCATTGTTGGTGACGAGAGTGATCGAAACCCCGCAATGAAGCAGATGTATTTTGAACGAGCTAATCAGTTTGAGACGATGCTCGACCATCAGCCTCAATGGCGGTCAACTCATCTTGGTGATCCAGAAAAGGATGAAGATCCAAAAAAGTTATATATTGATCCAGCGAATATCCCAGCAATGGAGTTGTACTACGAAGATGGACAAGAAACGCAAATGTTTGAGTGGGCACACCAAATGAAGAAGGCGATTGCCCTAGAGCCACTACAGAACCTCGGTAAAGGTGGTCAGTTCTTGAGTATGGGGCATCTTGATCGACGGAGTATGGAGCGATTCATGTATATGCCGGACGGAATTGGTCTGCGCAGTCGGCAGCATATTTATGCCGATCTTCTCGTGCAACAAGCGATGAAAACCGAAGAAGACAAGTTGCATATCATCAGCCTTGGAAGCGGTGCATCAGTTCCCAATATTGAAGCATCGCAAAAAATCGAAAGTGAAACGGGAAAACATATTGACTGGCAGTTATTCGATCTTGATCCCGATGCGCTCTTTCATGCACATCGAATGACAAGTAAGGCAGGGTTATCGTTATCGACATTTGACTTTGGTCCAACGAGTATAGATCCGAGAGCACCCGGTTTTCTTGGACGTAGCTATATTGCAGCACGTCACGTTGAAGATGAATCACTTGATGCGGTAGACGCTTTAGGGCTTTGGGAGTACCTGACATTTAACCAAGGAGTCGCGTTTTTGCAAATGATGTACCCGAAGCTAAAACCAGGTGCACCAATGATTATTTCTAATATGCGCAGTAAACGCCCACACCCTAAGTACAATATGGTCGCTGTTGGATGGCCTGATGTTATCATGCGTTCGGACGAAGATTTGTTAGATATTGTTCACGAAGCTAAGATTCCTACCGAGCAGGTTCGCATCACAACTCCTGCCGATGGTGTCTATGCTGTGATGGAGGTTCGAAAGCCATGATCTTGGGAATACTATCGATGATTGCTGGGCTTTTTTGTTTTTGCCTTGGACTGGTCGTTTTGATCAGCGGCGCTAATACCAAGAATAGGAAATGGCCATTCGTCCTGTTTTCCTTCAGCGTTGCTGTGTGGGCTGTATTTGTTGGCTTGTTTACTATTGTTTCTAATACCATCGCCGCTGAAATATTCGTTGCTATCTACTACGTTGCGGCGCTACTGATCGCCTACGCACTGCTGGTCTTTAGCTTGTCGTACAGCGGACTGCAACTGTCGCACACTATATCGATACTTGCGCTGTTACCATGGGCTGTTCTGTCGGGATTCATTATGGTACCGGGCGTGCTTATTGCTTCCATTGACGTGACTAATAATACCGTTCAGCTGGTTCATTCGTATTACGTTGTCTATAGTGCACTCTTCGTTCTGTACGCTGTGATCGGGATTGGGTATATGGCTTTCAAGGCATTGCGAAATCGCCGCGGTCTTCATCTGCGAGCCTTGACGGTATCGTTATGTATTTGTCTGCTTGGTGGTGCATATTTCAACTTGATACTGCCATGGTTCGGTAATTATAGTTATATTACACTCGGTCCGTTATTTAGCTTTCTGATGGTTTTTTCGGTGTTCTATTCAATCGCCAAGCATGGGCTATTTGATATTCGACTGGCTGTCGTCAGGACGGTGACCTACCTTCTTTCAGTGGCAACATTGGCGGCAGTATATGTGCTGATTGCTTATGTTATTTTCAATCAGATCTTGGGGCAGACATCGACGATCAGCCAGACACTGATCAACGTTGGATTGACGTTGATTTTGGCATTTGTTTTCCAGCCCGTGAAAGGTTTCTTTGATCATCTGACGAATCGATTGTTTTACAAAGATGGGTATAATGCTGACGATTTTTATGCAGCATTCAATAAAGTTCTGACCTCAACAACTGATCTCCGGAGTCTTTTGACGCGCATTTCGCAGATGCTGACAAGTACATTCAAAAGTGAGCAGGCTTTTCTTTTTGTCTATACAGATGAAAAAGGATTTATTTCCTCGGGAACAGATAATCATAATAAGCTTCCGTATCACGATGCAGAGGAACTCCGCACCTTCACAGATATCGTTATGCCAGATTCACCGAACGTTTCGTACACAGTTCGTCGTATGATGATGAGCCATAAAATTGGTCTAGTTATGCCGCTGATACATGACCAGTACTTGATTGGCTATGTGTGCCTAGGTGACCATAGAACATCAACCTATAGTCGACGTGATCAACGAGTACTTCGAACCATCGCTGATGAGTTAGTGATTGCCATTCAAAATGCATTGTCAGTCCAAGAAGTAAAAGATCTGAATGCGCATCTAGAGCAGCGCATTGATGCCGCCACAAAAGAGCTGCGGGTCAGTAACGCCCAGCTACAAAAGTTAGACGAGGCAAAGGACGAATTTATTAGTATGGCAAGCCACCAACTGCGTACGCCGCTCACTAGTATTAAAGGATACATCAGTATGCTTATCGATGGTGACGTTGGAAAGGTTTCAAAAGAACAGGAACATTTACTGGAGGAAGTGTTTATTAGCAGCGAGCGTATGGTGCGCTTGATCGCCGACTTCTTGAATGTGTCGCGGCTGCAAACGGGCAAATTCATTATTGATAAGCATCCGTCTGATCTTGCAAAGATTGTTGCCCAGCAAGTCGAGAGCCTGGAGCCAAATGCAAAAGCACATAGTATAAAGTTTACGTACAAACGTCCAAAGAATATTCCTATGATGAATCTCGACGAGAACAAGGTTCAGCAAGTCATTATGAATTTTTGCGATAATGCGATGTACTATTCGAAAGAGAATTCAACCATCAAGGTGAATCTTGCGGTTGTCGGCAGTCAAGTTGAGTTCACAGTAAAAGATAGCGGTATCGGGGTTCCTGCTGATGAACAAGAACAGCTATTTAATAAATTCTTCCGTGCAACAAATGCGCGCAAGCAGCGACCCGATGGAACGGGTGTGGGGCTTTTCCTTGCAAAGAAAGTTATCGATGCGCATGATGGAAAGATTATGTTTGAGTCACAAGAGGGCAAGGGAAGTACCTTTGGTTTCCGTCTTCCGATTAAAAAAATCTAGCGTCTAGTTATTCGTTGAAATACGAACAATTTCAATAATAAGAATAACAACTGCAGCGACGACGAGCGTAGCAATAATAATTGGACGAGCAATTCTCTTGTGCTCGAACCACCATTGACTGACACGGTTACGATTCGCTGCGCTAATCTTTGTGACGATTGGTCGAGTGATCGCGGCATCGATACCGGTATATGCTTTGTTGCGTTTTTTCTTCTGCTTGTTTGCCATGTACGCTCATTATAGCAAATAAATAACCCCCGCTTTTATACGGGGGTTATTTTGTCTGAATGCTTCAGAAAAGTGAGAGTGAGCGGTCAGACTCTAATTACTGGTTAAGTGCACGGCGGCTAGCGATGTAATAAGCAGCGCTTGCAACAATGGCACCAAGACCAATAACGGCAACAATGTTCTCTGTCATACCAGTGTGTGGTAGTTCAGGTGGTGTAACTGGAGGAGTCGTCTTACAGTCGTCAAGATTCTTTGAATACTTTGAGCTGTCGAAGTCGGCTTCTTTGATGTTTACGATTGTCTTTGTACTTAACTGACAAACGTTGATTGTACCTGGTGTACATTCTTTGTTAACAGTCGCAGTTGCAGTATCGCTCTTAGAACCAAGGTTGTAAGGTTGCGCACTTGCAGTGTTGATCAGCGTGTTTGTTCCACAAAGTGGAAGTGTATCAGCCTTATCAACGGTTGCGTCAAAGACGACAATTGCGTTTGAACCAGCAGTGTAGTTACCGATGTTGATACCACTCGTGAAGAGCTTGTCGCCATCTTTAACGTACGCTGTGTTTGGGTTAGCTGCGTTATAAATAACGACAGTACCAGGAACAAATGTAACGCCCTTTGGAAGTGTATCCTTAAGGATTACGTTTGTTTCATCTGTTTTACCAGTGTTAGTGTAAGTGATTCGGTAGTTTAATTTGTCACCAGCTTTTGCTGTTACAGATTCTACGAATGTCTTGTCACCAGCCTTACGAACGTCTTTTGAGACGCTGAAGTTAGGTGTTTCAGGTGTTGCAAACTGTGGTTTTACTTCGAAAGAAACGTACCCACTGTATTGGAAACATCCTGGGATGTTACCGTCGAGCTTGTCATATCCAAGTTTTGCACCGGTGCTCGTGAAGATACTCTCGGGAAGAGTAGTTCCAGCTGAACCGAATGCGTTGTTCTCGTACTTTAAAGTACCAGGAATGTATGCAACGTTAAAGTTGGTAGAGCTTGTGAGCTTTGCGTCGTCATATACTTCTGCATATGCTCCGTTGTTACCTTTAGTGTTCGCACCAACGTTACTTGCACTGACGAAACCAGTAATATCTACTGATGTTCCAGTGGTTGTAGGAAGGTTTACTTTCGCAGTAACGTCTTTTGCGACAAGGTTGAGGCTTGTTGCAGCGTTGTTGTGAACGTACATACGGACAATGTATGTCTTGCCGCTTTGTGCGTTCAGTGAGTCGTACCATGTGTTCGCTGAGCCGCTTTCACGGATGCCAACAAAGTTACGTTCGTCACCGATATTTGGGTTGTCGGTGATTGAGTTGAATTGTACGTGGTCGCTAGGGTTAGCGATCGTAAATGTTTCACGGTTTGGTCCCCAGGCGAGGGCAGCGGTTGGGATAATAATTGCAGCAGCAATTATTAAGGCAAGGGCGCTGAATCGCTTGGGAGCACGTCGGATGAGTGATGTAAATTTACTCATTGTATCTCCATTCTTGATGTATCTCGCAGATGACATCAAATAATTATTTAATTGATTCACATTGTTGCCAGGTTGTTAACATTATCCAAATCAGATCATTACGAAGTGCACGTCCGAGTCCAAAAAAATGGACTCACGAGGAGTTTCAACTCAAGTATTGGTGAACTAAATCACGCACTACGAGTAAAAACTCCTCGGGTAAAGCTATAGACTTTTGTGGCCTTTCTGGTGGGTGCGCGTTTTTGACGCGCGCACCCACCTGTTCGGTGAACCTAGCAGCTCATGACGAGCTGGTTGCAGGTTGGACCTGAACCAGTGCCAGAGACTGCTCCGTTGCCTGACTGGCCACTGGTATCAGTGGCAGACGCAGGTGCGGAGGGACCGCTAGGTGCAATCACAGGTGCCGAGCTGCTCCCAGAAGAAGGAGCTGCCGGTGGCACATATGGAATTGCCGGTGGGTGAACGACTTCGGCGGGGGGAACATACGTTCCGGGTCCCTTGTCAGCGTTCTGGCCACCGCCAGTGTTCGCGTTGCCATTCTGCGAAGGATCCTCCGAGGAGGGTCCCTTGCAGCCCGGGTAGGTACCAGTGTAAGTGGGACCATACACACTCAAGCACGTGGGCGGCTTCGGGCAGTTGCCCTTTTCCTTACACGTGGGATTGTGCGTTGTCGTGCAGTTGACCTTGCAACCAGGCGATGTGGTGGTTGGCGGTGGCGTGCACTTCTTCGCTTCGAAAAGCTCAGGGCGCTTGTCACCGACGTTGGCACCGAACGTGACAATCTCTCCACACTGCGTTTTGCTCGTGAGAGCATAGAGCTGTGCGGGGCGGTCATCGGGCTTGCTGTTGATGCCGATCACGGGGATGGCACCAGCGTTCTGACCGTAGTCAACCAGCGTGTAGTTCACGACGCTCTGACGAGTGTCGATTCCCAGCGCTGCGTAACGCTCCAGCAAGGTGTTCACCAGTCCAGCGTCCTGTTGCCAGGCCTGGTTCTGGTTGATTGCCTTGGTGACCAGTTCCGGCGTGCGGTCTGCAACCTTGACGTTCAGCAGCGGCACGAATGCCGTCGCCTTGGGCGTGATCTGACTGACGTCAGTGTAGGCCTTGAGTCGAGAGTTGAGAACCAGCAGGTCGATACCAGTTGCTGCCAGCAGCTTGTCGCGGACTTGGGTGGCCACGAAGGTCAACCAGGCCACCCCGAGGTTGGGATCCTTGCAGATCGCTTCCTGGAGTTCGACACGTGCTGCTACCGGGTCGGTCGCCGTGATCTTCGTGCTGATTGCATCCGGCCAGAGGCGCGGGGGAACAGCCAGCAGTGAGTCGATCGCGGGCGCAACGAGTCCGTTCGCGTCAGTCTTGCACACCGCCGAGGCGGGAATGGTAGAGACAGTCAGCGAATCAGCCATGGCCTTGAGTTCGGCATCCGTGTACGTGATCTTTCCTGCCGTCTTGGCGTTGGGATTGAACGAGCACACGTCTGAACGCTTGTTAAGAGCGTCCAGCTTAGCCTGGGCGGCAGCGACGTCGGACTTGTCCGATGCCTCTGCCGGAGTGCCCTTGTCTCCCTTGAGGGAGGCCTGAGCATTCGAAAGCGACGTTTTTGCCGAGGAGATGTCCTTGGCAACGGTCTCGCAGGAAACCTTGGAAGCGTCATACGCTTCCGGTGTTGACGACGCGCACGCCGTCAACGTAAGACCGAGGGCCACCACGAGGGCGACTCCGGTCATTTTCATCACAGAACGCATGGATTCCTCCTCGTGTGCGCTCATATCTGCGTTTGCCAAGTTGGCGGGTGCAGTGGGTAACCCGATCGATGGTGACGGCCTATCGATCAACAGCCTGCCGGAACTACCCCGGGGAGTGAGATTGCTCTCACCATATTATGGGCATTTTTGCGAGTGCCATGCTCGTTTTAGGACTGATTGACGTCAGATGTGCTTCTTGGAGAAGCGTACCCGCCAGGCCTTGATCGGAGCATCGAGGACCGTGAGACTGTAAAGCGCCACGGTGACAACGATGACACCAATCAGAACAAGGACTGTCAACCAGGGAGCCTGCGCGAACGCATCTCCGAACACCCGTCCAGCGCCAAAGATCAACACAAGGATGATCGAGGCGATGAGCAATTTACGAACCCACTCGCGCCACCGCTTCGGCCAAAAAATGGCCAAGACGAGCGCAGCCAGTCCGATGATTGCCACGAGGATGTTTCCGAGGCCACCGATGGAAGCGATGAACTTCTCGATGGCCACCTGATTCCAGGCGGTGTAGTACCCAACGGCAATCGAGACGATGATCGTCAGGATGAAGCCGATGGTCTTGCGAACAGTGTTGGTCACGATAGTACTCCTGGTTCTCCCCATGGATGTATGCGCGGATGCGCAGTAATAAATTAATGCGTTTCCGCAGCTGTCCCTGGGGTGGTCGGGAGCAGCGAGTCAACCAACCTGTATAGATGGGCTGGCGCGCTGCTTCCGAAAGGAGTACGGGTGGCCTATAGCTTTCAGTGCGTCTAAAACATGTAATACACATTCAGGACATGCACTGTAATGATCTGACTTGTTAATGACCTCCTCACCCTGGTTAGGCTCTCACACCTTACCCGTGAATGATGTTATAAATGTACCATATAAAGTATAAAAAGTCAATACCATATGCAATATAGTTGGCAAAAGCACAAGCTTTTTCAGCAAACTACCCCTAGAGGCGCTAGATCTGGTGTCGTTAACAGATAGACGACCCTATATGCAAAAATGTTTGACACCCTCTGTCAAGGGGAGTATAGTCACGCACTAAGTGCTAATCACCGATGGGACGGTGGTCATATTGCCCTTTCTGGGTAAGATGGACGAAGTTGAACAACTGGGTGACTTCGCCAGGATAGTATTTATCAAGCACTGTATCCCTGTGAAAGGGGAAAGTATGAACATTACACCGCGCAAGTCGAAGCAGATCGTCGACTCGTACCTCCGAAGCAAGTCGTCCATCCAGGCCGAAATGATCGAGGACGTCGCGAAGGCTCTGCGTCGAAAGCACCGTGGTGGTTCCATTGCCGAGATGTCGTGCTTCCTTCGGAAAGCGCTCGGCGGTAACCGATTGTTCCAATACGAGAAAGAAGGGCAGAACTTCTACGAGACAAAGGAGGCGCGACGTACCCGCTGCGGACTGAACAAGTTCGCTTCGCTGATGGACTACGTCAACGCCACCGAAGTCGAGCCGGCGCTCGCATGAGCACCGTGCTGGAGGTCGGAACCCGTCCGATAACCGCAAAGAGTGTGGTCATGCCACACGAAGTGCGAGAGGTGATTGAACATCACCTCAAAGGCCTCGAAGGTTTCCCTACCCCGGAAATCGTCACAGCCATCTGCGAGGAGTTCGCAACCAACTCTCACAAGGAGAAGGTGCTGAAGTTCTTCTTGCTCGAAAGCCCCCTGCGGGCTCGAGACCTGGGAGCAACCCTGTGTGTCATCGGCCAGAACCGTGCCGCACATCTCTGTCAGGAAGTCGCACGCATCCATGTGCAGCGTCTCGCCCGAGGAAAAAAGCCTCTCTGGGAGGAGGCATCCAAGAGCTAGTGTTCTGATCAGCATTAGCTCAACACCCGCCAGGGTCGTGGTCCATTCGGATCGTGACCCTGGCGGGCAACACAACTTCATATCTGTAAGCCCCTAGTCAAAGAGGGCTTTTTTTGATACAATTCTCCAGTCGAATAAGCGCAAAGCTTACTCGGTACGTGCACGGTCTCATCTCTGCGAGATGAGGACCGCTTGATTCGGAGATAAAAATGAGCAAGCTCATTTTTGCCTCGCTCATCTTCACGGTCTCATCGTCTAACGGTTAGGACACCAGGTTTTCATCCTGGCAATCGGAGTTCGATTCTCCGTGAGATCACCAAAGAAAGTGACCCATCAATGTATGGGTCTTTTTCTTTGTTTCAGAGGTTGACTCCATACTGCTCGTGGTTCATAATACGGGCAGAATATAAGGGGTTAAGTAAGGATTTAGGCATGTCACGACTTCCTGTACCAGGATCAGACAATGGCACATGGGGTATATTACTCAATGATTTCTTAGGGGTAGTCCATGCGACTGACGGCACCCTTACGAGTAGCGTTGTGTCTAATGCGAACATTGTTGATGGAACAATTGCCCTCACGAAGCTAGCCACGGCCGTTCAAACATCACTTGGAAAAGCCGATTCTGCCTTACAAACTGCGACAAAAACCACCGTTGGACTTGCAAATGTTGATAATACTTCAGATGTTAATAAGCCTATCTCAACCGCGACCCAGACTGCATTGGATACAAAACTTGCGACGACTGCCCTTGATAGCTCAACTTCAGCACTTGTAGCAGGGTCTAGCGCAACGGCAACGGCAATTGGATCAAAAATTAGTACCGCAATGGCAGGGACCACGACCGTGTATATCTTAGCGCCAGCTGACCCTGACCCAACATCAGGTTCACCTGCAGGATTGTACTTCCGGAGAACGACTTAGTGGCTGCCCCAACGGTTGTTGGGACGCCTACCTCAGCATGGAATGCAGTGGCCGTAAATACGATTACGATCAACAAGCCGACCGGAGTGCAAGACGGAGATTATCTTGTCGCATTCATTAGGTCACAAAGTGCAGGTGCCACGGCCGATTGGACAAGTTCAGGTTGGTCACGTATATCGGTAGCGTTCGCGGCCAGCCAAGCAGGACCGCGTTTGATTGGGATCTACGCTTTACCTGTACCAACTGCGGCTTCAGTGTCAGCAACAAGCTTTACATTTACGTTTACGGGTACGACAGCACGTGTGATCGGTACGATTGCCCTGGTTCGTGGCGTCGACCTCTCATCTGCTGTTGCCGCAGCAAGTACGTCATATGGTGGTACAAATATCACTGCCGGAACTCGAGTCGCTAGCTATAGCAATGGCGCTGGTACTAATTCTCTGGCACTTTCGTTATTTGGAGGTGAATTAGTTGCGGGAAATACAAACGCGATTACTATTACCCCGTCGCCGTCGACTACTGTTACGACACTATTCACAAATGATACCGCCAATGACGGTACGAGCGGTACGACGGGGTCTCGAACTGCATTAACCGTTCTTTCGTATCCTGGCGCCGCCTCAATACCGCAGATGGATGTAGTATGGGGCGCTATTACGGGTCAAGGTTCCGAAGGTGTTGTTCTCAAGGGGTTAAATGTCGCACCGACTGCCGCATTTACGTATGGTGCAACAGACCTTATTTTATCTGTAGATGGCACGACCTCAACAGATAGTGATGGTACTATTTCAAGCTATGCTTGGGATTTTGGTGATAGCGCGACCACGACAGGTTCTACTGCTTCGCATACCTACGCTGCAGCCGGAACATATACTGTTACATTAACAGTCACTGATAACGGCGGTGCCACGAATGCTACATCACATTCTGTCACCGTTACTTCGTCGGCACCAGCAGGCATTGCGGTTCGTGCGTATACAACATATACGTTCAATGGTGATGTCGATACAACGGCCGTACCGGGTCCAGCTATTATTCCTCCTGCAAGCCTCGCCGTTGGTGACTATTTAGTGATTGGCGTGTTTTTTGCACAAGACCTGGGGTCAGATAGTGTGGTTGTTCCGTCTGGCTTCACGCAGTTAACGTCGAATGGAAATAGTGGAAATCGTATGTTTGTCACGTATGGTCGTTCGATGACAACGTCCGCAGATGTCACGGCAGTAAGCGGGGGTGTGCATTTGCGGTCCGGCGCGACGGTGACTCGAATGGTTGCGATTGCGGCTGCACTGACAGGGGTAAGCACGTTCGCATCTGCCGGAACGCCGGTGTATAACAACTCTGCCGCAACGAGCGCGACTTTCGCTGCACCTGCAACAGGAGATGTAAAGTTTTACTGGACCGTGTCAAACTCGGCGTCACCGTCGACGTCACCTGCGCATACGTCTATTAGCGGTGTGAAGATAGTGCAGGCAACATCAAAAAGCGTCTCGGGGACACCGTACGCTGATTCACAGATGTCTTTGATGATGGGCGGAACCGGTGTGAACTATGCAGCATCAGTTTCGAACAATGGAACTGTCGGGTTTAGTTTTTTTGCCGCCGGGACTAATAGTGCACCGACTGCTTCTTTCGTTGTCTCGACGACCAGTATGACGACAACAGTGAATGCGACTGGGTCAACGGATTCAGACGGAACAATTGCTGCCTATAGCTGGAACTATGGTGACGGAACAACTGATACGGGCGTGACACCCACTGCTCATACCTATGGAGCGAATGGCACGTATACGATTACATTAACCGTCACTGATAATGGTGGAGCGACAAACTCGACAACGCATTCTGTGACCGTACCGTATGTCTCTCCTGCGCCAACTCGACTGGGATACACCTTCTTGGATCCGTCTACAACCAACACAATGACGCTCGATCCTACCACGCCGACCAGCGGAACAGCAGTTGCTTTGGGCAATTGGATGGTTGCCGCCTTCCCACTGTATAACGGCACAGTGACAATCACTCCTCCGGCTGGATGGACAACGCTCAAGGCATATGCAACGATTGGTACCCTAGGCTACGCAGCTTTTGGACGCATTCGTCAATCAAGTGATACAACCTATACATTTACAGTAGATTCGAACGGAAATGTGGGCGCTGCGTCAATTATGTGGGGAGCTGGTGCAGATCCGACCATTTCAAACTGGGTTATAGGCACAACAACCAACCGTTCAATTAGCACACAGAACACTGCTTCGGGTGTCACAACAACAGCGGATCATTCGTTGGTACTTGGATTCTCGTTTGAACGAACCGCTGCGACGGAATCTGCAATTACATCCGTCAGCGGTGCGACTGAGTGGTTCTTTTTGCCACAATATTCTACGACACAGATTCAGACACTCGATGTTGCGTACCTAGCTGATGTGACCCCTGTGGGAACAACCGCTTCGATGACATGGGTATACCCAAATACACAAAGCACTAACGGTGCCGCATTCCAAATTGCAATTCCTCCAACACCGGGAAGTTCTAATATTAGCGTGGGATATCCAGGTGTACTTCGGACATCTGGAGGAACGAACTATAGCGGAAAATTATATTATTGGGATGGTTCAGCTGCCCACGACTTTTCGGCGACACTCACAAAAACATTTACGCCGTTAACAGTCACGCAGTTCTTGGCACATACGCCTTGGTTTGGGGCGCACCGCGGATTTTCGTACAGCTACCCTGAAGAGTCGCTCTATAGTTATCGTTCCGCAACCGATTGGGGTGTGAAAGCGATTGAGATATCGGTTCAAAAATCAGCGAGCGGCACATTCTGGTGTTTCCATGACCCTACAACCGATCGTACGACGGGCATATCAGGAACAATTGCATCCATGACTGATGCACAGCTATCGGTATTGAATAATGTTGGGACGACTGCAGCGGGCAATTCGGCTCAACCATCTCGTCCAACCGCAAAACTTATTGATGTGTTGAATGTCTATGCATCGACCCATGTGATTATTATTGAGGACAAGACATACGCAAATACTACCGCAATGCTGAATTTGATGGATAGTTATGGTACAAGTGGGCGACCTGCCAGCGAAATCTTTATCTGGAAAGTTGCATCTAGTTCGAGCAAGACATCGTTCTTTGATCCAGCAACGGCTCGAGGGTACCACCGATGGGCATATATTTTCGATAGTACAATAGCAACAGAGTTTCCTGCGCTGCCTGCTTCTGGAAAAGCTGACTTGATTGGTATGGACTTTAACTCATCCGATGCGACACTGAGCTCAGCGATTGCTGCGTGTGTTGCGAATGGCGTCATGCCGACCGGCCATATCGTCAACTCGACAACGCAGCGGGATCGACTTCTAGGTCTTGGTATGAAGGGCATTATGATCTCTAATAAGGATGTTATTCCCCCTTGGTACACTATTTGGTAGACGCTAGTTAATAACGGCGGTATATGTGACACTGTCGCTGTACGCACCATTTTGAAGACTACTATTGGCGCAGACGCCGTACCATACTGATGTATCGACTGTGCTGGTATCTGCCGTAGTGGTTGTACGAATAAGTCCTGGAGTATCTGAGGAAATTGGGATGCCAGCAAAGGTCAAGCTTGGAATAGTGCCGCTACTGATAGTTGAAGTTGGTCCTGCGCCAAAACCGGCAACACGGTCAACACGATAGCCCCAGGTATTTGCTGTCAGCGTTACGGGAGAAGACGGGTTTGCGGTATCTGCCGGGATCGAGACGGGTCCATTGAGCGTATTTGATGTATCGGTATCAGTCAGAGAGACCGTATAGCCGGTACTCGAATCTGTCGTTGCGGTGACGATATCACCTGCGATTGTACACTTTGTTGTCCCTGCTGTTGGGGCTACATTGATAGAAACCGACCCACTACTTGTCAGCGAAATACTACAAGATCCATACGTACACGCGCCATATGTTCCGGCCGAATAATCGATACCAGCAACAGGGTGGGTGAGAAATGCCCATACGATAAGAAATGCCAATGTTGCCACAGCAAGCGAGAAGATCTTCAAATTAACCGTGTGAGAGACGGTTTGTTGCATACTACTTTTCCTTTGAGCGTCGTCGTCGACGAGCCCGCCTAAAAGGAATACCAATCAATATACCAAGAAGAAAGGCGACTGCGACAAAGACCCAAGGGTTAATAATGACTATTCTTTCGTCTGGCAGTGTCTTTACGACACCATCAATTGTTGCACTTCTTTTGACGGTGAAAATACCAAAGAGCGATTGTGGTGTCCATGATGAGGTGATAGTACGTTCTGTTTGAGGAAGAACGTAGCGTTCAGTCGTTGCAGTAAAGATGAGCTTGCCAGTCATGTCGGTAACTGAATATGCTGTCTTGGTAACGAAGTGTGTCCCGCCACTATTGCTAACTTTTGTGCTGATCGGAATAGAGCCGACGAAGCTTACAGATGGAAGTGGGCTACCTATGACGTTGCCACCACTTTTGATATTTCCGTTGACGGTAATATACAGAATATCGCCTACACGGTTGTGTGATACAACGCCGGTTTTCTGGTCATCAGTACTTGTCTCTGCGAATACGACTGCGTAGTACCCACCAGCTGGGGTGTCTTTTGGAACCGTCACGGTATACGGAACGCTGAGCACTTTAAGCCCAGCTATCGTTGCACTAGTCAAAGATAGGTGTACCCACCCGGATGCATCAACGGTACCTGGTAACTGTGTAAAGCGAGGATCATAATCCTCCCCGGAGACATAATAAGGAGACGTTGAGACCTTGACGTTGAAGGAATCGCTTCCGCTATTGATGACATCAACACTTTTGGTAGCAGTGGCGCCTGGATCGACGGTGACTTCGGTGGATGCTGGCGAAAGAGTAATTGCTTGAGACTGGTTATTTGCAGCGTGAACAGGTGTGTCACCTAGTTGTCCAATGGCTGTAGTAGCGACGCCGATGATGAATAGTGCGGGAATGAATCGGCGAAAGCGATGTGCCATGGGTGACTCCTAGTTAGCGACAGCGGTATAAGTAACGCTGTTTGTGTATGATCCTGAAGGGGTTGAAGTGTTAACTGCAACACCGTACCATACGTTTGTCGTGTCGTTGCTAGCAGTGGTTGCTGTTGTCTTGATAGTATCAGGTGAAGCGGTGACAGGAACGGCGGCAAACTTGATTGTACCGCTGATAGCTGCGTTAGTCGCAGAAGATGTTGGACCAGCACCGAATGTACCGGCACTGTCAACACGATACCCCCAAGTGTTAGCTGCTTGAGCGATAGGGCTTGCGAATGTACCTGAAGATGCGGCAATTGAGTTACCACCTGAAACGAGTGTTCCTGATGCGCCTGTTTCATTGATTTTCAATGTGTATCCTGCAGCGTCATTGGTGCTGACAGTAATAATGTCATTATTGATTGTTTGGACACCACCAGCTGTTGGTGTTGCATTGACCGCAACGGTACCTGAGCTGGTGAAGACGCTAATGATTGAGCCAATTGTTGAGTTGACTGAAGTTGCGATTGCGTTTGCTTGGACTGATGAAACAATTGCTACAAGTGCAATTGCAAGAAGTGGAATGGATGAAACTAGTGTAATTTTCTTTATTGATTGGCTCATGTCTGTTTCCTAATGATCCTTTGTATATGTGTATTGATTGTATTTAAGCATAAGGTAAATAAAACTACAATGTTTTTCCATTAGTATTTACACGAGATGACCTCTGGGGGGTTTAAAAAACACTTCAAAGAGAGTAAAATACTCAGGTTATGGCAATTATATTTAAACGAACAAAGATACTAGCAACACTCGGGCCTATTACGAGTACCCCTGAAATGATCAAAGAATTGATCACGGCTGGAACCAACGGGTTCCGCCTCAACTTTAGTCACGGTGACTACGCAGAACGCGACGACCAGATCACCTGGATCCGCGAAGCAAGCAAGCAAAACGGTAAACCAGTCGCAATCCTCCAAGACCTGCAAGGTCCAAAGATCCGCCTTGGGATGCTGAATGAAAACATGGCAGTCAAGAAAGGTGATGAAATCATCCTTGATCACGCCGCTGAACATAACGGAAACGTTCTTCCTATTCAGTACAACCTTGCTGAAAAAGTAAAAGTCGGTGAACCTATCTACATCTTTGATGGAAAAGTCCGAACGACTGTGATTGAAATTACTTCAGCAACTGCAATTAAAGTCCGCATCGAAAATAACGGAACATTAATGAGCAAAAAGGGTATTAACCTTCCTGACACCGACTTTGGTGGCGACATCCTTACCGCAAAAGACCTTAAAGACATCGAATACGGTCTCACGAAAGACATCGACTTTGTTGCGCTTAGTTTTGTTCAAAGTGTCGACGATATTAATAATCTTCGTCAAATTCTTGTCGCCGGTGGTTCTCATGCGCAAATCATTGCGAAAATTGAGACAAAAGCTGCGATTAAAGACGACGTCATGGAACAAATTGTGATCGCCTCTGACGGTATCATGGTTGCCCGTGGAGACCTTGCGGTTGAAGCTGGTGCCGAAGTGGTGCCAATCGTACAGCGCCGCCTTATTGCGCTGTGTCGCAAGCACGGCAAGCTCAGCATTGTTGCAACCCAGATGATGGCCAGCATGGTTGATAACCCAGAGCCAACTCGTGCTGAAGTCAGTGACGTTGCGAACGCAGTCATCCAAGGTGCAGACTCAGTCATGTTGTCTGATGAGACTGCAAACGGTTCATATCCTCTTGAAACTGTGGCTGCAATGAAACGAGTCATCCTTTATACACAAGAGAATGCACCTGTATCTCCATTGCATGATTATGCGATTGCCAAGAATGTACAGCTCGACGCAATTAGCGCCGCCGCAGTGACACTGGCAGAGCAACTGGGTGTTGACGCGATTATCGCTGAAACGAAATCTGGTGCAACAGCAGCGAACATTGCCGCACACCGACCAAACCTTCCGATCATTAGTGTGACAAGTGAAATGAGCTCTGCGCAGCAACTTGGTCTTAATTATGCCAACCGTAGCTACGTTCGCCCAGACGGCGAAGACGCTGGCTTCGATCTGTTCAAAGAACTCAAAGAAGACGGTTTATTTGGTGAAGGTCCAACGACAGTTATTATCGTCAGCGGACAACAGCCTGGTATTATCGGAACTACTGACACAATCAAAGTGCGCGTGCTAGAATAGATCCAACAATAGAGCATATATAAATGGTGGGTAAATAGATGGGCTTTTTTAAACTGACAATTCGTGACGTACCACTGGACAATCAAATTGTCTTGGTGCGGGCTGATTACAACGTTCCTCTTAACAAAGATGGAAAGATCAGTGATGATCTACGTATTAAGGCAAGTTTGCCAACACTACAGTATCTTCATGATCACGGCTGCAAAATTGTCATCATGAGCCACCTTGGTCGTCCTGAAGGACGTGATCCTAAATTTAGCCTCGAACAGGTCACTGTTCGCTTGTCAGAATTAATGGATCATCATGTTGAATTCGTTGATGATTGCATAGGGGATAAGGTTACGCAGGCAATCAAAAAATCAGGTCCACATTCTATTACGCTGCTTGAAAACCTCCGTTACTACAAAGAAGAAGAAGCTGATGACGAAGACTTCGCGAAAAATATCGCGAAATCAACCGGTGCTCGTTACTTTGTCCAGGACGGATTTGGGGTTGTTCACCGTGCCCATGCCAGCACGCATGCCATCACGTTATGCATTCCAAGCGTTGCCGGCCTGCTTCTCGAGCGAGAATACGAAACGATTACTGGTGCAATGCTGAACCCAGAGCGACCACTGGTTGCCGTTATGGGTGGTGCAAAGATTAGTGACAAGATTGCAGTGATTGAACGATTCGTCCATGTTGCTGACAAGATTATTATCGGTGGTGCAATGGCGAATACCTTCCTTGCGTACAAGGGTGTGAATATGGGTGCAAGCAAGCTTGAATCTGACCAGAACGAAACACTTGATCGCATTTACCACGCAGCACATGAAAAAGTCGGTGACGATGTTGATAATTTCATCATTCTTCCTTGGGATGTTGCGGTTGCAAAAGAAGTTTCGCCTGAAGCTGTTCGAAAAAGTGTCGGACTTGATAACATTGCCGCCGATGATATTGCGCTCGACGTTGGTGATCGATCGATTGAACGCATTGTTGAAGCAGTAGCCGATGCAAAAACCGTTATTTGGAATGGGACATTAGGCTACGCAGAACTTCCTGAGTTTGCTCATGGATCTGCACGATTGGCGTTAGCACTTGCAACGCAGCCACACACTACCTCGATTATTGGTGGTGGTGACACAGCAGATTTCGTTTTGAAATGGGATAGTGCTGGCGGTGCAAGTTTCACACATGTTTCAACCGGTGGCGGTGCAAGCCTCGAGCTTATGGCTGGGGACAAATTACCAGGGATAGAGAGTTTGCTAGATGCTCGTAAATAAGCTACACTTAAAAATAATAAGCATAAGCGGTACCTCATAAGTAACATGGCACGAGATAAGACGCTCATTATCGGTAACTGGAAGATGAACCTCGGGGTACACGAGTCTAGTTTATATCTTCATAAACTTGCGAAAGTAGTGAAAATTCATCGGAATGTCGAAGTCGTCATCGCGCCAACAATGCTGGCAATTCAAACTCTCAGTCTTCAGGTCAATCTTCGTCAAATGAAACTAGCTGCACAGAATTTTTATTATCGTGATCACGGCGCGTACACCGGTGAAGTATCGGCGACGATGCTGCGAGGTATCGTTCAGTATGCACTTGTTGGGCACTCCGAAAGGCGCCATGTCTTTAACGAATCTGATAAAGACATCCGTGCAAAAGTACAGGCTGCGATTCGTAATGAAATTCGTCCGATCCTTTGTGTAGGTGAAACTGCTGGTGAAAAAGCCGGTAACGAAACAAAGGACGTTTTGTTTGATCAACTAATTGGTGGACTTGCGAACGTAACCAGTGAAGAGCTAGAACAAGTAGTGATTGCCTATGAACCTGTCTGGGCAATTGGGACTGGTCTGAACGCGCTTCCTCCGGATGTGACAGCAGCGATTCAAGCAATTCGTAGCCAACTCAAGCATCTGTATGGTGCAAAAGCAGCTGCAAATGTTCAGGTCTTGTACGGGGGAAGTGTGACGGCTGATAGCGCCGCGAGCTACCTTGCGCTACCAGATGTTGATGGATTACTGATCGGCGGTGCAAGCCTCGATGAACGTGCATTCGCAGGTATTATTGAAAAAGCGTATACAATTAAGAAATAAGAAAGAAAGGGGTGGGCATGCAAGATATAGACTTTGACGAAATTGACCGAGCAGTAAACTCAATTACTAATACGAATCCCGAAGTATCAACACATACTTCTTCGGTGATTAACTCGGCAGTAGTTATTTCTGAGCCGGCTACTGAACCAGCAGTTCAATCGCCTACCCTAGCTCCATCGTCACCATCGCCTGCGATGCGGCGTAGTAGTGGGCGCTTTATGGACGTCGTACACCCTTCTTCTGATATGCGCCCGGCAACAGGTGATCGGCCATCTGCATCGTCAGCACCAAGCCTTCACCGCGAAGAAGTTGCTGAACGCGAAGTAGTCGCGGTCCGTCCTGAACCAGCAGCAACCGCCAGCGCGGCTTTCCATTGGCCAGACCCAATCGATCTTGCTGCTGAATCGACGCCAGCTTTCGCTCCTGAACCAGTCGAAACGATTTCAGATGCAACTGTTGAACCAGCTGCCGAAGTAGTTGAAGAGCCTGCAGAACCTGCAGCTGCCCTAGATCAATCGATAGAGGATGATTTTGAAGATGAGGAGGAAGCTTCACCACTTGAGTCACCATTCTTAACTGACGCAAAAGTAGAAAAGCGACCACTTGGCGCTTTCTCCGGCGCAGATGCAGATCTTCCGTTGTTAGAAGATCCGATTCCCTTCTCGATAAACAGTGCACCTCAACCTGAGGTTGTAGCCGAAGCGGAACCTGAAGTGGTAGAACTTGCACACGAAGAGCACGAAGAAACACCGCATGAATTACATCCTGAGCTGCTTGCGCTTGATGGACACGGTGTTGATGAAACAGAAGACGAAGCCTTACTACTGGCAACAAATCCTCCTGATCCAATCCCGACAACTGTCGATGCTATTACTGCTGGCCCAACTTCGATTACACAGCAATATACCGAACAGCCAAGTACGGCAAGTCAGCCATCTGGATCTATTTTTGATACCGAGGCATATCACCAACCGCTGACGCATACGACCAAGAAACGCTCAGGCGTCCTGGTTGCCGTCTGGATCGTTGCACTGATTCTTGTCGGCGGTGGTATTGGTGCGGGCATCTACTTTGTTGTCCTTCCAATGCTCGGCTAGTCTAGCCCCAAACGACCTTTTCTAGGCTATAATAAGACTAATGAATTTACTTGAGGGTTTAAACGAGGCACAAGCCACGGCGGTCGAAGTTGCGAAAGGGCCACTACTTATTTTGGCAGGTGCGGGCAGTGGAAAGACAAAGACACTGACACACCGTATTGCACACCTTGTTGCAAACGAGAATATTTGGCCGAATCAAATTTTGGCAGTGACGTTTACGAATAAAGCTGCCAAAGAAATGCGTGAGCGACTAGGTAGACTACTTGACCAAGATAGTACTCGGCGTGACTTTATGCCTTGGATGGGAACCTTCCACGGTATTTGTGTTCGATTGCTACGGCAGGACGGCCAAGCGATTGGTATTAGTCGAAACTTTGTTATCTATGATGAAGACGACCGACAGTCATTGATCAAACAATCAATGAAACAGTTAGGCCTGGTTGACCGCGAGATGAAGCCATCACAAATTAGCGGTCTTATTTCTAATGCGAAAAACCAGATGATTGACCCGGATGAATTTGAGGCAAGCGCAAATTATCCGTATCAGAAAAACGTCGCGAAAGTGTACCGTAAGTACGAAGAAATGCGTAAAAATGCTGGCGCACTCGATTTTGACGACCTGCTGCTCGACGGCGTGCGACTACTGAAAGATGCGCCGAGTATTCGCGAGAAATGGCGCACAAATTTTAAACACATCCTAATCGACGAGTATCAAGACACCAATGCCGCACAGTATCAGATTGTGAAGCTACTGATTAATGACGACAAAAATATCTGTGTCGTTGGCGATGACTGGCAGTCCATTTATAGTTGGCGTGGTGCTGATTTTACGAATATTCTTAACTTTGAACGAGATTTTCCTGGCGCTGTTGTGGTGAAGCTTGAACAAAACTATCGAAGCACCGGTAATATCCTGGATGCTGCAATGAACGTGATTGAAAAGAATACACAGCGAACCGAGAAAAAGCTTTGGACTGCTGCGGGGGCAGGTTCACCTGTGCAAGTTCATGGCGTATATGACGAAGCCGAAGAAGCGCGCATGGTAGGTGAGCGGATCGCGACACATGTGCAAATGAAAGCGAGAGAGTTTAGCGATTTTGCTATCCTGTATCGGACAAATGCCCAAAGCTATACGATGGAACGGGCATTTGCTCAGCTTCGCATTCCTTATCAACTCGTTGGTGGTATACGATTCTATGATCGAAAAGAAGTGAAAGATATTATTGCGTATCTACGACTACTATATCAGCCAAATGATCGCATGAGTTTTACGCGTATCGCGAACGTTCCCGTAAGGGGAGTTGGCGCAGTTAGCCTTGAGAAATTCTTAAATTGGCAATCCGAGCATGGGTTTGACATCATTACTGCACTTGGTCATGTTGAAGATACGAATATCGTTGCAGGTAAGGCTAAGTTAGGATTAGGGGCTTTAGGACGTGCGCTAAAATCACTGCAATTGATTGTTGAAACGTCTACGCCTGCCCAGTTGATTGAAGAGATCATCTCTAAAACAGGATACCGTACCTACATTTTAGACGGAAGTCCTCAATCAGAAGATCGCGAAGCAAGCTTGGGCGCGCTATTGTCAGACGCACAGACGTATGCCGACCTACCTGATTTTCTTGAAGAGGTTGCGCTTATGTCGAGTGCTGATAAATCAGCGGAAGGTCAGAAAGTAACACTGATGACACTTCACGCTGCCAAAGGACTTGAATTTCCTGTCGTCTTTATTATTGGTATGGAGGAAGGAATTATCCCTCATGCTCGCGTGTTTGAAGCAGCACCAGCTGAGTTAGAAGAAGAACGTCGATTGGCGTATGTCGGGATGACTCGAGCCCGCGAAGAGCTTCACTTAAGTTACGCATATAGTCGTTTGCAGTATGGACAACGGGCCTACAATCCGATGTCTCGTTTTATCACAGATATGGGTGATCAGATTGCGATGACAGATTCAAACCCTGGCATTATGGGGCAAAAACAGGACGACGAACCCTTCTACAGTGACGAGATTGGGCTTGAGGTTGGTGATGGTGTGCGCTCGGCTGCTTTTGGTGTCGGCGAAGTGATCGACGTTGATGGTATGGCGGTGACAATTCAATTCAGCAATGGGCAGACAAAAAAGCTCAATGCGGAGTATGCTCACCTCGAAAAGCTTTAGGTGAAGCCTCCGCGAAAGCATTAGTTTTTAATTCGGATTCAACTTATTCTTTGGTATAATAGTCATACACACGAGTAGGGGTGTGATTACTATTCATGAGACGTATAATTCGTAGACCCACCACAGTATGGGGCGCTGGCATTGCCATCGCTATTCTTTTGTTTGTATCACTTTTCTTCGTTATTCATAGCCGTGCAAATGCCCAAAGTGGGACAGGTGGACACCTTATTACGATTCATGATCGCGGCGAGGAAAAAGTACTCCTAAGCGACGCAGCAACCATTGGCGATGCGCTGAAAGACGCCGGCATTACCCTTGATAGCCACGATGCTGTTGAGCCTGCCGCCAGCCAGCAGATTATCGCCACTGAATATCAAGTCAATATCTACCGTGCACGCCCAGTGACGGTAATTGACGGCGCAATTCGTCAAAAAATTGTGACCGCGTATCAAACCGCAGAACAGATTGCAAAAGACGCTGGTATTTCATTGTATCCTGAAGACAAAACCAAGCTGAGCCAATCAGGTGATCTTGTTGCTGATGGTGCGGGGCTGCAACTGACGATCGACCGAGCAACGGCATTTAACTTTACCTTGTACGGCACGACTTCTGTGGCGCGTACTCAGGCCGTAACGGTGGGCGATATGCTGAAGGAAAAGGGTATTAAGATTGGTGAGAATGATCGTGTATCAGTCCCACTGACAACGCCTATCTCTACAAGTAGTACTATTCAGGTGTGGAGAGAAGGCAAACAGACCATCACCGTCGAGGAAGCAATTAACTTTGATACGCAGCAAATTAAAGACGCCGATCAAGACGTTGGCTACAAATCTGTGCAGACCGCTGGTGTGAATGGTAAAAAGAACGTGACTTACGAAGTCGAAATTCGTGACGGACAAGAAGTTGGTCGCACGGCAATCGCTAGTATCGTGACCGCACAATCATCGAACCAAGTTGAAGTGATTGGTGCGAAACTACCAACACCAACAAATCCAACCGAAAACCAAGCACTGGGACACATCATGATGTTGAATGCTGGCTACGGTGAAGACCAATGGTCATGTTTGTATACACTCTGGATGCATGAATCTGGTTGGAAAACGACGTCAGGCAATATCTCGTCTGGTGCATACGGTATTCCTCAAGCACTTCCTGCAACCAAGATGGCATCATTCGGTGCTGATTATCTGACGAGTGCACAAACACAGATTTCATGGGGACTCAACTATATACAGGGTCGTTATGGCTCACCATGTAGTGCCTGGAGTGCATGGCAGATAAAAGGGTGGTACTAACCGTCCATGGCTGGTCCTAAAAAGTCACTTGGGCAACACTGGCTGAAAGACAGGCAAGTGTTAGCTGATATCGCAGAAGCGGCAGGTATAACTCCACTCGATACCGTCTTAGAGATTGGTCCGGGCCTAGGGACACTCACGAGTGAACTGTTACGTCGTGCTGAGAAAGTCATTGCGGTCGAGCTTGACGGTGAACTCGCTGCTAAACTACCTGGTCAGTTCCCCGGTAAAACATTGCAAGTCATCAACGAAGATATCTTGGATTTTGATCTGAGTATTTTGCCTAAAGATTATATTGTCGTTGCGAACGTGCCGTATTACATTACATCGAAAATTATTAAAAAATTACTCACAAGTGACAATAAACCAAAAACAACAGTCTTGCTGATCCAAAAAGAAGTCGCCGTGCGTCTTGCTGCGGAACCGGGTGACATGAGTATCCTCAGTATTAGCGCTCAGATATATGGTGAAGTAGAACTTGATCAAATGGTGCCAGCCTATTTCTTTACCCCACCACCGAAGGTAGATAGCCAGGTAGTGGTCGTCAGGACTCGAAAGAAGCCATTAATCGCGCCCGAAGACGAGAAGCGGTTCTTTAAAGTAGTCAAAGCTGGATTTTCCTCAAAACGTAAAAAATTACGCAGTAGTATTTCCGCTGGTTTGAACCTTTCAAAGCCCGAAGCCGAGGAACTCTTGAAACAAGCTGGCATTAATCCTGATGATCGAGCCGAAGCATTAGCGATCAATCAATGGATTGACTTGATGAAAATTGTCGGTTAATACCGCTCGTGCTAAAATAACAGCACAATGAAATTTTCTTTGAAACATCTTAAATCGGGCGGTTTTACAATTATTGAGTTGCTGGTTGTGATCGTTGTTATTGGGATCCTTGCGGCCATTAGTATTATTACTTATAACGGTGTGCAAAAAGGCGCTATTGATAAAACCGTACAGTCTGACGTTGATGGTGTCGCAAGTGAGGTTTCTCGCTACGGAGTCAATAATAGTGGAAACTACGGTAGCTCAGTTGCGTGGTATTCAGGCGGAAGTGTAAATACTAACATTGTCTTTACACCGAGCCCAGGAAATGTTATTGATGTCGTCACAAATAAGGGCCTTTACTGTATTCGTGGGTATAATCCAAAAGCATCGACAGCAAAGTCACTCGTTAGTTCCTATATTGTTGGATCAACGAGTGATGCGTGTACAGTTCTTTCCCCTTCGGTTGCTGCAGGTGGTTCTGGTGACGCTTCCTTAGTTGATTGGTGGAAATTGAATGGCGACGCTATGGATTCGAGCGGGAGCGGCGATAACGGCGCCATAAATGGAGCCGTTCCAGCAATCGGAGCAACCGGAGTGGCAAATACGGCATACTCATTCGTAGCTTCTACTGCGCCACAGAACATTATCACACCAGCCTCCTCCTCTTCTTCTGGTCCGATAACCTACTCTGCTTGGGTGAAGCCATCGGCATTACCGGTAGATAAAAGTACGATTATCGAGTCTATGAGCCCGTATGGAAACTATATGTCTTTGAATAGCGACTCGTCACTTGTGTTATATAGATATAATACAACTCCTGCAGGCTATCACTCTAGTGGTGCAGGAACCATCGTCTTGAATCAATGGAATCTTACAACCGTAACCTGGGATGGAACAAATGCAAAGCTCTATATAAATGGGGCACTCACGAATACTGTAGCGGTTACAGGTGTAGGGTTGGTCTCGAGCACTGTTTTGATAGGGGCTGAATCGGCTGCTCGTCAATTTGTTGGCTCAATCGATGATGTACGTATTTATAATCGTGCACTTTCGAATACGGAGATTACGGCGCTCTTTAGTGCTGGTGCAAAATAGTTTATATGTCGGTGCGAGCCTCTGTTACAATAGTGAGTAATGGAAAAGAAACTCTACATCGCAACCGCTATTCCCTATGTTAATGGGACGCCGCACATTGGAAATGCGCTTGATTACCTGTTAGGAGATATCTGGACACGCTACCAGATCCAAAATGGCCACCAAGTACGCTTCCAAGTAGGAACTGATGAACACGGCAACAAGATTGCCGCAAAGGCCGCCGAACTGGGACTGACACCAAAAGCATATACTGATACGACGTATGTCAACTTTGAGTCACTGATGAAAAAGATCGGTACAAGCTATACTGATTTTGTCCGCACAACCGATGACCATCACGTTGCTTCGGTGCAGTATATCTGGGAAAAGCTAAAGCCGTATATCTATAAAGGGTCGTACACCGGCTGGTACTGTGTTGGACACGAAGCCTTCTTTACCGATAAAGAAGTACAGGCAACGAATGGTATCTGCCCTGATCATCAGCTGCCATATGAACAAGTAAGTGAAGACAACTATTTCTTTAAAACGAGTTCGTTCACCGAGCAAATTCGAACAGCCCTGAGTGACGGAACGATGCAAATCTATCCAGATTTCCGCAAACTCGAGTTCCTTGATCTTATTAAAGATGGCCTTGCGGATGTCAGTATTTCGCGTCCTAAAAAGAACTTAAGTTGGGGTATTCCTGTCCCCGGCGACCCAGAACAGATTATGTATGTCTGGCTCGATGCACTAGCAAACTACATTACGGTCATTGGCTACCCTGATCGTCCTGAATGGCAAGAATATTGGCCAGCTGATGTACAGGTTATTGGCAAAGATATTCTTCGTTTCCACGCAGGTATCTGGCCAGCGATGCTACTTGGCCTTGGACTTGCGCTCCCTAAAAAGCTATTGGTGCACGGGTTCGTCAATATTGCCGGCGCAAAGATTAGCAAGACTGTCGGTAACGTTATTGATCCAAATGAAATCATTGATAACTACGGTGTCGATGCATTTCGTTACTTTTTCTCACGGCATATTCCAACACTTGATGATGGTGATTTTACCTGGGAAAAGTTTGAAGATGCGTATAACAATGAATTAGCAAATGACCTTGGCAACTTAATTCAGCGTGTTGCTGGCATGATTAACAAATACCAGGCAGGTGTTATCGGTGAATCACAACAAACCGAACATGATATGTCTGCCTACCACGCTGCAATGGATGGTCTTGAATTTAATAAAGCAATTGATGAAGTATGGAACATGGTACGAAGCCTGAATCAGTACATTGATAATGTAAAACCCTGGGAAGTTGCAAAGGGTATCGGAAAAGATAGTGAAGCAGAACCGCATCTGGCAGAGATTCTTGCACATTGTGCTGGTGCATTGGTGCAGATTGGTGACCTTCTGCTGCCATTCCTTCCGGCAGCGGCAACCAAAATTCAGCAAATCTTTGAGACTGGTGTTGTGAAGCTTCCTGAAGGTGTACTTTTCCCTAAAATCTACCTTCACACACCCGATCCACACGCACCAAAGGTCTAATATGTTGATTGATACGCACTGTCATATTCACGAAGCTGATTTTCCGCTTCCTATCGATGAGGTAATGGTACGGGCGCAACAGGCGCATGTCGAAAAGCTGCTCTGTATAGGGACTAGTGAAGACAGTTCACGAGCAGCGACTACATTTGCGCAGACACATGCAAATGTCTGGGCGTCGATTGGCGTACATCCACATGATACAAAAGATGGATACGCCGAAATCGCACACCTGGCAGGTACTTCGGATAAAATTATTGCAGTTGGTGAGATTGGACTCGATTATTTCTATACTCACAGCCCGAAAGAGTTGCAGACACAAGCTTTAGAGGATCAAATCAAGGTCGCGCTTGCACACAACCTGCCGATTATCTTCCATGTTCGCGAAGCCTTTGATGATTTTTGGCCAATCTTTGATGCATACCCAGGAATTCGTGGTGTGTTGCATAGTTTTACTGATACAAAAGAGAACCTTGAGAGGGCGCTTTCAAAGGGACTGTATATTGGTGTCAACGGCATCAGTACTTTTACCAAAGACGAAGCGCAGAAAGCAATGTTTGATAGTATTCCTCTGAATCGTTTACTCTTTGAGACCGACGCTCCCTTCTTGACGCCAGCGCCTTTTCGTGGTAAAGTAAACGAGCCAGCATTTGTGAGGAATATTGCTGAATACCATGCCAATAGGCGAGGTATTTCAGTCGAAGAAATCGCATCTGCCACAACCGCGAATGCCCAAAAGCTATTCGCAATCTAGTAACAAGAAATTACCACCATGGACAACAATCAATTTCAAAAGAACGTCTATCAAGTTCCCGCGTCACCTAGTGGCGAATCTTTGGATGCATCGGTAGTAATTGTTGATACTGAAATGCCACAGACTGAAGTTGAACAAAAATTCCTTGCAATCGAACGTGAATATGTTCGTGATACTTTTAACCAAATGACACAAGATCTTGAGATGTCACTATCCGGATACGATGACCGAACACTTCCTGTTTTAGAGGTAACGCCACATCCAACTGCACTTGAATTAAAACAGATTGCCGATGAGTTGCAAGAACGACGTGCCCGACACCTCGCATCACTTATTAAAAGGGTACAAGAGATGGGTTTTTGGGAAAAAACAAAAATTCGACTGTTTGAAAAAGACCCTTCAGCTATTCTTGACCCAACAATTGAAAAGATTATTGATCAAGAAAGCGAACTGGGTAGAGAACTTTTTGAGCATGACGATGACGTGAAACAGATTAGATATTTTCTGCACAACGACGACTGGTTCCATGAACAAGAATCAGCTCTTCCAACAAAGAAGTTTACGAACAAATACGAAATAACAGAAACAGATATTTGGAAAAGTTCGACCTTCTTTAATCAACAACTTGGTAGTTTTGTCACAAGAACAGTTCTTGTTGATGAAGCTGAATCTCAAAACCTTCTTATTGCTTCGAAGAAATATTACGAAAAAGTTACCGGTACTGTGTATGTCAAAGCGCCAGCACCTCGTCTGCGATTCGGTTCAAAAAAGAAATAAGCAAATAAAAGCTTTGGCCTAGAATGCTATAATTATTGGAGTGAATGACTTGGTAATATATCTCGACCATGCGGCCGCAACCCCCATGGATCCTAAAGTATTAGCTGCAATGCAGCCATACTTTTTTGATGATTTTTATAATCCCTCTGCACCCTATGCACCAGCAATTGTTGTTCGTCGTGCATATGAATCGGCCAAGGATAGTCTTGGCCGTTGTATTGGCGCAAAGGGCGACGAAATCGTCATGACCGCTGGTGCGACTGAGTCGATCAACCTTGCTTTTAATAGTATTGGCGGGCACATTGTTACCGCTAACATCGAACATCATGCCGTGCTTGAGGCTGCAAAGCAATTCGAGCATACCTTAGTCGCAGCCGACGAACGCGGATTTGTTTCGTCTGCTGATGTGAAAGCGGCAATTCGTGCCGACACGCGACTGGTGAGTATCGCGCTTGCAAACAATGAACTTGGCACGATTCAGCCACTCCGGGATATTGCCGAAGTCGTTCGATCAGAACGGGATGCCCGCTTGGCTCGCGGTGATCATACACCAATCTATCTTCATAGCGATGCATCCCAGGGTGTTGGACAGCTAGATGTGAACGTCGCACGCCTCGGCGTTGACCTGCTGACGCTGAACGCAGCAAAAGTATATGGTCCAAAACAGGTAGGGTTACTGTGGTCGGCTTCTCATGTTGAGTTAAAGCCACAAGTTCGCGGTGGTGGGCAAGAACGCGGTATTCGCAGTGGCACCGAAAATGTTGCTGGAGCAATTGGATTTGCCAAAGCGTTAGAGCTAGCATCAGAGCATCGTAAGTACGAATCGGATCGCTTGGCTAAACTACGCGATACCCTAGAATCAAAGTTGGTGACTGCATTTCCGCAGACTGTATTATCTGGTCACCGAAAGCATCGTCTTGCGGGACATCTGCACATTTCTTTTCCGAATCTTGATGCTGAACGAGTATTGTTTGCGTTAGAGTCTCGCGGTGTTTTGGTTGCAACAGGAAGTGCCTGTGCTGCGAACAAGGGAACACGTTCGCACGTCCTGACTGCTATTGGTCTTGCGCCTGAAGTCGCTGACGGGAGTCTGCGGATGACACTTGGTCACCTTTCAAACGATGAAAATATGGCAAAGGCCGCTGACCATATTATCGAAGAAGTCCGACGTGAATATGATCGGATGCAGTCATGATTAAGTGGCTATTCATTATTCCCGGAGCGTTTGTTGCAACTATTATCGCGATTAGCTTTTACCTGCAGCCAAATGATTTTGTTGGGTGTAGTGACAAACCAGATACGGCTAGTACCCAGTGTGCCAAAGCTGATGCCATCGTTGTCGTGAGTGGTGGTGACACGACTGCACGAACTAATGAGGGTATCAAATTGTTTCAAAATGGCTGGGCAAAATCAATTGTATTTTCTGGCGCAGCACAGGACAAATCTGGCCCAAGCAATGCAGCTGCAATGCGTCTACGGGCAATCGATGCCGGTATCCCGGCGGCTTCAATTTACACAGAGGAACGCTCTGCGACAACCGAAGAAAATGCGTTGAACACGCATGCTATATTTACAAACAATAATTTCGATACAGTCATTTTAGTTACCTCTGGGTATCATCAACGACGTTCAGAACTAGAGTTTAAAAAAGAAAATACGAATATTACAGTACTGAACCATCCATTGTTACAGGATAAGGATTGGTCATTCTGGTGGTGGATCACACCAAGAGGCTGGTGGCTTGCTGGTGGTGAGATCGCGAAGATAGCAGCGTTTTATATAGGTGGTGCGACCTCATGACAAAAGTATATGTAGGAATGAGTGGCGGTGTTGACTCTAGTCTGACCGCTGCGCTTTTGAAAGAGCAAGGTTACGATGTCACCGGCGTGTATATGAAGAACTGGACAAAAGATTTGCCTGGTATGAAATGCCCTTGGGCAGATGACTTGGCCGATGCAAAACGTGTTGCCGTACAACTTGGTATCGATTTTAAAGTTTTTGACTTTGAGAATGAGTACAAACACAAAGTCGTCGATTATATGATTGAAGAATATAAACTTGGTCGTACACCAAACCCAGACATCATGTGTAACCAGGAAGTAAAATTCAAACTATTCCTTGAGACTGCATTGGAGGATGGTGCTGACATAATAGCAACTGGTCACTATGCACGGGTTGAAGACGGGGTTCTGAAGCAAGCAGTTGATATCAACAAAGACCAGACATATTTCTTGTATCGTGTGACCGAAAAGGCGCTAAAGAAAACACTATTTCCGTTGGGTGAGTTTACAAAACCAACTGTTCGCGAAATGGCAAAAGAACGTGGTCTTTATACGGCCGCAAAAAAAGACAGTCAAGGTATTTGCTTTGTTGGTCAGATCGGTATTCGCGAATTTCTTTCTCAGTATGTCGAGCAAGTCGCCGGTTCAATTATTGATAAGAAATCGGGTAAAGTGTTAGGTCAACACGACGGCGCAATTTTTTATACTATCGGTCAACGACATGGACTTGATCTAGGTGGTGGACTGCCGTACTACGTTGTCGGCAAAGACATGGATAAGAATGAAGTCTATGTCACAACTGACCTTAACGACGAAAAGCTATGGAAACCAGCAATTGATCTCGTCAATGTTCACTGGATAAACGAAGCACCAGCTGAAGGGGAGTTTACGATCCGTGTTCGCCACCGCGCTACACTTGTTGCCGCGCAACTGAGCTTTACGGGTGATACTGCCCAGCTTGTCCTACGTAACTCAGAACGTGCTGTTGCTGCCGGTCAGTCTGTCGTTGTCTACGACGGTGAAATCTGCCTTGGTGGTGGTATTGTTGCTTAAACCGCCCAAAAGGAGATAGGTGTATTACCATAAGCGCCGTGATAAACTGTACATAATATATGAACAAAGTGTGGGCTGATAAAAAAGGGTTTACGATCATTGAACTTCTGGTGACGATTGTTGTGATTGGGATTCTCGCGACTATCATGATTGTTTCTTATAGCGGCATTCAGCAACGGTCTCGTGACTCTGATAGGTCGAGTGACATAACGCAGTTAAAGATTGCGATTGAAAAATATCACGCTGATAAAAGCATGTATCCACCCGACTGTGGTGATAATGTTGGCTGTAATGCGAGTAGCCTTTCGACCGCACTTTCTCCGTATTTAGCGACCATCCCGCACGACCCTAAAAATACAGCTAACAGCTACACTGACTACCAATATGTTCGTGGGCTAGTGACTGATGACAGTTACGGTCTGTACGTGCGCTACGAGGCAAAGCCAGAGTGCAAAACTGGTGCGAACGTTAACCCGGTATGGTGGGGCGCAACGGTTCCAAGCTGTTAGCATTCGAAAAAAGACCATAAACTGGTATAATTAACCCTAATGAACGCTCAAGATATTCGAAACTCCTACCTAGAGTTCTTTAAAGAACGTGGCCACGCGATTATTCCGCGTGCCAAACTTGTCCCATATAACGATCCGACAACTCTATTTACAGGAAGTGGCATGCAACCGTTATTACCGTACCTTCTCGGTGAATCACACCAAGACGGCGTGCGACTTGTTGATAGCCAAACCTGTCTTCGTGCGCAGGATATCGAAGATGTTGGCGATAATCGTCATACCACGTTTTTTGAAATGCTAGGAAACTGGAGCCTTGGGGATTATTTTAAGGAACAGCAAATTCGCTGGTTCTTTGAATTTTTAACGGAAAAAGTAGGCCTCGATCCAAACAAAATCTATGTCACAGCATTTATTGGTGATGAAAAGCACGGCATCCCTAGGGACGACGAAGCAGCAAATATTTGGCAAAAAGTGTTTGAAGAAAAAGGCATCGAAGCCAAGATTGTTGAAGTCGGCAGCCAAGACGATGGCAACATTCGTGGTATCAAACCTGGCGAACGCATCTTCTTTTATGATGACGGCGAAAACTGGTGGAGCCGAGGTGGTGGCCTTGCTAAAACACCTATCGGTGATCCATGTGGTCCTGATAGCGAAGTCTTTTACGACTTTGGTCCTGAAAACCACGCCGAAGGCTATGGTCTGGCTCACCCTGCAAGTGATAGTGGTCAGTTTATGGAAATAGGTAATCAAGTCTTTATGCAGTACCAGCGCCTCGAAGATGGATCATTTGAGCCACTTGAAAAAAAGAATGTCGACTTTGGCGGTGGCCTCGAACGCATTGCTGCTGCAAGTATTGATAGTTCTGACGTCTTCAAAATTAGTCTTTTATGGCCAATTATCGAACAGCTACAGAAATTATCTGGCAAGAGTTACGAAAGCACGACGACAAGCATGCGCGTGATTGCCGATCACCTTCGTGCAGCAACTTTCCTGGCTGTGGATGACGTAAAACCTTCGAATAAAGAACAGGGCTACGTTATGCGACGTCTGATTCGTCGTGCGGTTCGTTTTGCCTTTGACCTGGGCATCGAACAGAACTTCCTTGAGGGCATTGTCCCTGTGATTGCTGACATGTATATACGTGATTACCCAGAAGTCGCTGCTAAGCGTGACGATATTATTGCGACATTGGTCAAAGAAGAAAAGGTGTTCCGTCAGACGCTGCGAAAAGGGCTTCGTGAACTTGAGCGATTCGCAGAACAAGGTGTCACTGGTGCAGAGCTATTCACCCTCTATGATACGTATGGTTTCCCAGTTGAGCTTTCAACTGAAGAGGCTTTCAAGCAAGACATCAAATTATCTGATAATTGGCGTGAAGAATTCGACGCAAAGATGAAAGAGCAGCGTGAACGTTCACAAACTGCCGCAAAGGGAACTTTCAAAGGTGGCCTTGGCGGACAGACTGAAATTCACAAACAGTACCACACTGCGACGCACCTAATGTATGCAGCGCTTCGAAAAGTCCTTGGTGATCATGTGACGCAGCACGGAAGTAATATTACCGAAGAACGACTTCGATTCGATTTTAATAACGACGAAAAAATGACACCTGAACAAATTCAGCAAGTAGAAGCATTGGTGAACGAATGGATTAAAGCCGATCTGCCAGTGTCGTACAAAGAGTATCCAACGACAGAAGCTTTTGAAATGGGTGCAATCGGTGCCTTTGGTGACAAGTATGGTGAAACTGTCAAAGTCTACAAAATGGGTGATGAACCACACCGAGTTAGTTTTGAGATCTGTGGTGGTCCTCATGTCGAGCATACACTCGAACTGATTCAGCCTGGCGATAAAGTCTTTAAGATCTTAAAAGAAGAATCAAGCAGTGCCGGGATCCGGCGCATCAAAGCCCAACTGCTCTAGGACTTCGCGAACGTAGCGTCTACTGAGTACGTCACCGCCACGTTCAATAAAGACTGCCTCGGCGTCCTTATCATCAATCCGCTGGTCTTCAAGGAATGCAACCGGTGTTGGGTTGAGTGATGCTATCTCTGTCATCAGGACCGATCGAAGGTAGTGTAGTTCCTCGGAGGTTGGGTAGTAGGGCATTTTTTCATCCGTCGTAAAGCCTGTTGATCGCATCATTTCATAGTCTGTTGTGAACTGAAGGCGGAAATCTGTTTCCATATTGCTTTGTAAAGTGACGAGGCGACCTTCTTCATTTTCGATATATTGGAAAGTAAATGAAATCGGTTGACCTTCTTGCTTTAGGTAGCTAAAACGACTTTCACTACTGTGAAAATCGTAGGTCATCGAGTTGCTATTGTTCAGTGCTGAAAGACGGAATGATTCTTTAAGGCTTTCATATGCGGCAGGGTCGAGGAAATTAACATCAGCGAACATTTCATAGCCACGTTCAGTGTCTGGGTAGATAAGGCTCATGATGAGTGTGTTTAGTTCGGCATTCGAAACTTTTTCAATGGCAGTAAACCGCTTTTCAAAGTCGCTGTTAGGTTCGCCGTGTAGCTGTTGTTTGGCAGTTTGCAAAAGGTTTGCACCTGGATGTGTTTTGAACGCAGTATCTAACATCATGTCTGGTTCAGCGGTAGCTTTGCCGTGACCAGATCGTGAAACTGAGACCGTACGGCTATCAGAAACAAATTCAATTGAGAGGATTGAAGGGGCGTCGATGTCTTCTTTTGATATGCTGACGGTAATTTGATCGATTTCAGGCATAACTGCACGAACAGATTTTGGTATGACAACCTGATTTTCACCAATAAGTTCAAACGAGAAGTTGTGCTCGGTCTGATCTGTTATTTGGTTTACTTCAAGTTCGGCAATAAGGATAGAAACGTCATTAAGAAGACCGGCGTACTCGCTGAGGCGATCAATACTGCGTGGACTATCAGGGTTTGATGGCTCTTTCGGTTCTTCTCGAGGTATCATGGAATATAATTATAGCATATTTATGCATAAAATACAATCCTTAGGAGCATAAGCACCAATGTTATATAATGGAGAACAATATGGTATTAGAAAAACTTCGTAAGAGCCGCAAAAAAGCGCCAGCCGATGACTACATTGTTGCACTTGATATTGGTACAGAATTTGTAAAAGCCCTCATCGCCAAGGTTGGGGACGAAGATCTTGAGATCGTTGGTGTTGGTCGTTCTCGCCAAGACGTTAGTGATATGCACTCTGGCGCGATTGCTGACATTGCCGGAGTCGTTCGTAACTGCGAAGAAGCACTTGCGGATGCCGAGGAACAAGCAGGGCTACAGGCAAAACGCGTCGTGATTGGTATTGCCGGCGAACTCGTGAAGGGTGTGACAGATACGATTCGTTATCGTCGTCCACAACCGGATCGCCCACTTGATACCGCAGAGATGGAATTTATTATCGAAAAGGTCCAAGAACGTGCACAGATCAAGGCACAACGACAGATTGCGCTTGAATCTGGAAATGATGAAGTCGAAGTGAAACTAGTGAACAGTGCATTGGTCAGTATCCATATTGATGGATATAAAGTTAGTAACCCAATTGGCTTTCAGGGCCGCGACGTTGCGGTGCAGATCTATACTGCTTTTGCACCAATGGTGCATATTGGTGCTTTGGAACGCGTTGCCGATGAATTATCACTTGAACTTCTTGCTGTTGCGGCCGAGCCTTTTGCTGTCAGTCGATCCGTCCTTGGTAACGATGCAAGTAGCAACTTTACAGCTATTCTCGCCGACGTTGGCGGTGGTACGACAGACATCGCTGTTGTGAACGACGGTGGCGTCGAAGGAACAAAAATGTTTGGTATTGGTGGACGAAGCTTTACGCAGACGATCGCCAGCGAAATGGAACTTTCTTATAAAGACGCCGAAAAGCTGAAGGTGAATATTGGTCACGATCAAATCAAGCCGAGCGTTGCCAAAGAGGTGAACGAAGCAATTGACAAGACACTTGAGGTTTGGATTGCTGGTGTGGAGCTTGCCCTCAGTGAATTTGATTCAATTGATCACTTACCTAACCGTATCCTGCTTTGTGGTGGTGGCTCAAGTCTTGAGAAGCTCGTGACGGCGCTTGAATCGAGTGAATGGCACAAGGATCTTCCTTTTACAAAGAAGCCTACCGTGCACCTCATTAACCCTTCCGAGGTCATTGGCGTGATCGATACAACGAACGACGTAACAGACCACACGTTCATTACTGCAATGGGTCTGCTACGGGTGGGCTATGATACAATACTAGGGAGTGGAGAGGGTGATTCTATTAAAGAAAAACTTAATCGCCTTCTGAGAATTTAACATGAATAAAGACGTTATTTACATTGATGTCGACGACGATGTCACAGCCATTATTGGCAAAATAAAAAAAGCCAAAGAAAAAATCGTCGCCGTTGTTCCTCCGAAACGAGCAGGAACGCTCCAGAGTGCAGTGAATCTGCGCCTTCTTGACCGTATGGCTAAGGCTGATAAAAAGCAGCTTGTCCTTATTACGAATAACCCAGCCCTCATTGCACTCGCTGCGAACTCCCTTATTCCTGTTGCCAAGAATCTTCAGTCAAAACCTGAGATTGCCGAGATTGCTGCGATTGCAATTGATGATGGTGATGACATTATCGACGGTGCCGACCTGCCTGTTGGTGACCACGCAAATAGTATCAAAGTGAAAGACGGGACTCGTCCAAACAGTACTGCCGTGCGCAGCGATGTGATTGATTCAATTGACGTTGACGGCGAGAACGGGACGGAAGAATTGCCCATTGTGGCTGCTGCAACTTATGGTGCGACCAAAAAAGCTAGTGCATCAGCAAGGGGGAAGGTGAAAATTCCTAACTTTGATAAATTCCGTAAACGACTGTTTCTTGGTATCGGCGGAGGCGTTCTTTTAATTGCACTACTTGTGTGGATGTTCGTCTTTGCACCAGCGGCAACGATTATTGTGACTGCGGCAACGACACCAAGCCCTGTGAGTGCAAGCGTGAAGCTGGGTGGAACGGCTGCAACTGATTTTAAGACAGGTATCGTCAAGTCTTTGTCACAAACCGAAAAGAAAGATGAGACGCTTGCTTTTGATGCGACAGGAACCAAAGATCTTGGAACACCTGCAACTGGTTTAGTGAAGTTTTCTACTTCCGATGCGACAACTGCAATCAACGGCGCAACTATCCCAGCAGGAACGGCACTGACAACAACCTCTGGACTCGTCTTTACGACCGATAGTGCTGCGGTCATTAACGCACAGAACTACCAAAATGTACAAGTAGGTATGACCGCATCAGCCAGCGGCACCGACTATAATGCGGCAACTGGTTCACTATCTGGTGCACCAAGTAAAATAGCTGCGAGTATTGTGAATCCTACTGCGGGTGGAACAAGTAAAATCGTGAAGGTGCCTTCACAAGCTGACATTGATCAAGCGACTGGCCAACTGATTGGTAAATCGACGGATGCCGAGAAGAAAACCCTTGTTGCGAAATTTCAAAATGGTGAAAAGGTGATTGATAGTAGCTTTACGGTTGACCGTACGCCGGCTGTATCTGCACCGGCAGTTAATGCAGAAGCCGACTCAGGCAAAGCAACCCTGACTATTTCAACAACCTACACCATTTACGCCATCGCTAGTGCTGACCTTGAAAGTTATCTCAACAGTAGTCTGAATGCACAAATCACTGATGCGAATAGTCAAAAGATTTACGATACAGGTATCAAAAACGCAGGTCTGAGCAACTTCACGAACGAAGGTGGTGTCATGACCGTCGCTGTCACCGCAACTGGCCAAATTGGTCCAAAGATCGATGAAGCACAGATCAAGAACCAGGTGAAGGGCAAGATTTATGGTGAAGTCCAATCAACCCTGCAATCGATTAACGGCATTCAGAATGTTGATGTAAAGTTCTCTTACTTCTGGGTACGAACCGTTCCGAACAACACTAACAAGATTAATATTCAATTCCAAGTTCAAAATGAGTAGTCAATCTTTAGTCTGCCTGGATGTGGGGGAAAAGCGTATTGGCGTCGCTGTTGCTGATACGTCCGTTCGCATCGCTGTTGCTTTTGACACGATTCTTGTTGACGGTGATGAATTGAAGAAGATTGCAGAGATTGTGATCCGTGAAGGTGCCAAGACGATCGTTGTCGGGTATCCTCGTAATCAACAAGGTGAAACGACTGCCCAGACAAGTTACGTTGAACGATTCGCTGAAGGACTCGCCGATATTGCCGAAGAAATTGTTTTTCAAGATGAATCTCTGACCAGCGTTATGGCTGAAAACCGTCTTATTGCTATGAAAAAACCGTACACCAAGGGTGACATTGATGCACAAGCAGCCGCAATCATCCTCGAAGATTACATGGAGACGCAGTAATGTTTAGAAAACCGAAAGCGCCAGAACCTGTACAGACACCACTTGACGAGGGCGAGCGACCTGCGCCGCTTCCTATTAGTAATAGTATATCTGGGCTACAGGTAGGAAAAGCACGCAAAGAACCAAGCAAGAAAACAAAGAAAATCATTCTTTTTTCTGGGCTTGGCCTTCTGGCACTGATCGTATTACTTGGTACGGGCAGTTTTATTTGGTATCAAACGCAGCTACGGGCAGTTGGTGGCAGTAAGACCGATCTGATTAAGGTGACTATCAAAAGCGGGACAACACCGACGGGTATAGGCGCGCAGTTGAAAGAAAGTGGCGTGATTCGCAATCAGCAGGCGTTTTCTCTGTATACCCGTATTACACGTACTCAGAACAAGCTCCAAGCGGGTACCTATCGATTATCTCCTGGTGAAACTACTCAGGAAATTGTGAAGCACCTTGTTGATGGTAATGTCGATACTTTTAGCATTCGATTCCTTCCAGGGGCAACGCTTGCCGAGAACCGTGATGTTCTGATGAAAGCCGGCTACAGCGCCGAAGAAGTCGATACGGCATTATCGGGCGTATATAACTCGGCTTTATTTGATACGAAACCATCTGGCGGTGATCTAGAGGGCTATATCTATGGTGAGACCTATAATTTTTCCAGTAACGCAACGGTGGCGGATATCTTGAATAGGACATTTGCACAGTACGAACAGGTGATTCAGGATAACGACTTGGTTGCTAAGTTTAAATCACACGGACTGACCCTTTATGAGGGCATTACACTGGCATCGATTGTCCAACGTGAGGCGGTAAAGGGGAGTGAAGCGCAAATCGCGCAGGTGTTCTATAGTCGCCTAGCTGCGAACATGCCACTCGGATCAGACGTTACTTATCAGTATATTGCTGATAAAACAGGGGTTGCACGTGATCCAAATCTTGATTCACCCTATAATACTCGCGTTAATACCGGGTTACCTCCTGGACCAATCTCTGTACCTGGGCTAGGATCGCTGCAAGCAGTCGCTGCTCCAGCCTCTGGTGATTACCTCTATTTCCTGAGTGGAGATGATGATGTTACCTATTACGCCCATACTTTAAGTGAGCATGAAGCTAATATTAAAGCCCATTGTCAGGTAAAATGCAGCACTCTTTAGGGGGGACTCTCACAGGGGTAGCTGTGCACGGTAAACCACAAACAAAATTGACCAAAAGCGATGTATTTGGTACACTTGGTGAAGCGCATTATGTGATTCTGTCTACTAGTGATATCTAAATAAGCATACGTCTTATGAAAATAAACACGAGCGAGTGGGAAGAGCAGTTCATGAATGAGCCTACCAAAACTGTCGCACGGGTACCGAAAAAACTAGAATAATAGAAATAATATCAATTAAATCGGTCGACACGTACCCCGTTCTTGTAAAAGAAGTAAGACTTAGTAAGGTAGACGCCCTCGTAGTAATATGAGCGGCAGGAGAACGATAATCCGTAATCAGATCTCTGGCAGTAATGCCCAAGGATCCGTTGCAGCTAACAAGCCGCAAACGCTCATTCGACCCCTTTCAGCGAAAGCTCTAAAGAATAAAGGCCGAATCAAATCGTCAACCATTGCCGTTTACGCAAGTGTTTTTGTACTCCTCGTAGTACTGATTGCTATTGGTTACCGTGCCCCTCAACAGGTATCGGGCCTTGCAAACACTGCACCTCTTACGGCAACTGCTTCGACGACACCTTCTGACGCACCAGCTGCAGTCAATGATGTTGTCGCTTCAAATATTGCTGCAAATGTTGCCACTGCAACAAATCTTTCTGTTGCCCCATCGGTGACAAGCCTCGCAATTTCAACACAGATTCAAAGTGAACTTCCAAGTTCTGATGATTCTTCGATTTCAAAGCCACAGATTATTCAAGTTTCTTCTGCAAGCCGTAAAATTACCAATTATACAGTTGCTGCTGGTGACACCACAGATACAATTGCTGCCAAATTTGGTATTACAAAGCAAACGTTAAAATGGGCGAATAACCTTAGTACGGACAACTTAACCGTTGGTTCAACGCTTGATATCCTTCCACGAGACGGACTTGCCTACACGGTAAAAGCTGGTGATACAGCCCAAACTATTGCTGACAAGTACAAGTCAGACGCCTCTTCGATTACAACCTATAACGACCTTGAGATTAGTGGTTTAACAACTGGCCTCAAGATTATCGTTCCAAACGGTGTCCTCCCTGGTAACGAGCAACCTGGCTACGTCGCACCTGTGACATATACAGCCAGTACCGGTGGCTACTATGCTGGGTATCGTGCTGGATCAGTTGGTAACCGCTATGCCTACGGTAACTGTACATGGTACGCCTATGAGCGTCGTGCAGCTATGGGCATGGCTGTTGGAAGCTTCTGGGGTAATGGTGGTTCATGGGGCTATAGCGCCCGTGCCGCTGGTTACGCTGTTAACAACACTCCATCATATGGTGCAGTGCTTGTTGAAGCTGGAAGCCCAGGCCACGTTGCTGTCGTTGAAAGCGTTGCCGCTGACGGTACGGTTGTGGTAAGTGAGATGAATAACGCCGCTTATGGTGGATTCAATATCATCAATAACCGCACAATTAGTGCTGGCCAAGCAAGCCTTTACCAGTACATTCACTAGGCCTCTTTTGCCGAAGTATGATTCGCCCCTGTTAATTCGGGGGCGTTTTTGTTATAATAGACCATATGTTTGTTGATACCGCCAAAGTATTTGTCCAAGCTGGACGCGGCGGTGATGGCGCCGTTTCTTTTCGACGTGAAATCTATATCGATAAAGGTGGTCCTGATGGTGGTGATGGTGGTAAAGGTGGCGACGTTATCTTTGTCGGTGTTGAAGGCCTCAATACACTTATCGACTTCCGTTATAAACCTGAACTAAAGGGTACGCCTGGTCAAGCTGGTTCAAAACGTGATCGCCACGGCCGATCTGGTGAACGTAATCTTATTAAAGTACCAGTAGGAACAATGGTGAAACGAGACGGTCGTATCATTGCTGATATCACCGAAGACGGCCAGCAAGCCGTTATCGCTCAAGGTGGTGATGGTGGATTTGGTAATGCCCACTTTAAGTCTTCAGTTCGTCAAACCCCTCGCATCGCCGAAAAGGGTGAAGATGGCGAAATCTTTGAAGCGGAGCTAGAACTAAAACTTCTGGCTGACGTTGGACTTGTCGGCTTCCCTAACGCTGGAAAATCAACCTTCCTCAGTGTCGTGACGAATGCACGACCAGAAATCGCTGACTATGAATTTACGACACTCACACCAAACCTTGGTGTTGCTGACATTGATGATGGCAGCCTCTTGATTGCCGATATTCCTGGACTTATTGAAGGTGCCAGTGAAGGCAAGGGTCTTGGTGACGCCTTCCTGCGACACGTTGAACGAACCGCCGTCCTGCTGCACCTGATTGATGCCTATACTAGTGACATCGCAAAAGCGTACAACACGATTCGAAATGAACTAGCATCCTATAATGAAGTATTGGTTAGTCGTCCAGAAGTTATTGCTTTGACAAAAGTTGAAGGCCTCGACGACGATATTATTCAAATGCAACTCGATGCTGTAAAAGCAGTTGCACCTGAAGGCACACACATCTTTGCGATCTCTTCACCGGCACACACAGGGCTGAAGGAAGTCCTTCGTACACTTCGTGCAACCGTTGTAGCTGCTCGTGCAGAAGAGAAAGAGGAAGAAGAGGCCGAAGGGTTACCGATCATTTCACTTTCTACAGATCAAGCAGCACTCTCATGGCATATTAAAAAGATCAAAGAAGGTGAATTGGACGTTTATTTCGTTACTGGTACAAAGATTGAAAAGTTTGCACGTCGAACTCGATTTGAGACACGTGAAGGTGTTGCACGCCTCCGAGATATTATGAAAAAGATGGGAATTGCCCATGCCTTAACCCGTGCAGGTGCCGAAGGTAATAGTACTATTCGTATCGGCAACGATACATTTACCCTTCTCGAGCAGCACGACGACTAGTAACTTAGCATAAGGGTATTGACTTTTATGCAACAAAGTGCTATAATGAAACAGAATCAGTCGAAACATTGTTTCCTGAGGAACATTCATAGCTAGGTACATCGCTCAGGTCAGTTGACGCTACGTCTATTGGCAGTGACTTTTTTGTATTCTCTTTTATTAGATAATACCGATAAGTCATTGCTGATTCTCGGAGCCCGTAGCTAACCCGAGCCTTTACGGTCACCCCCCGTCCAGAGGATAAGCAATGACTACGGTCATACCCACCTTGTCCCAGCAGGGGACCGTACTGAAAAATCACGGCGCTGCGCTTTCCCGACCCCTAGTTGGAACGCTCGCCGTTAGCGTCACTCTGGTCTATTGACGAGCTCTGCCCCCAGAGCTTGTCATCCCCCCACGACCAGGTGGCGAAAAAAGGAAGGCGTGTTCATACCGCCCGACCCCACAGAGGGGTGAGTAAATGGTAGAGTTTCCCCCGAAACTCCATGACCTACCGACGTCGTCGGTTTCACCCCTCTGTGGCACCCCCACTCAATGTACCTAGCTATACTTTCTTTTTCATTAAGCTTTTATACTCGACGCGCCAGATGGCGTGTTTTTTGTTATGCTAGATATATGTCTCAAACTTTTTTCTTTTATGACCTTGAAACTTCCGGACTGAACGCACGTGATGATCGTATTATGCAGTTTGCTGGTATCCGCACCACAATGGAGCTTGAACCGATAGGCGAACCGTATAATATTCTCGTCAAACTAAACGATGATACCTTACCGAGTCCTGACGCGTTGATGGTAACGGGTATTACGCCGCAGGAAACACAGGCTGATGGGTATACCGAAGCAGATTTTTCTAAACTTCTGATTGATGAAATCTTTACACCGGATACAATTACGGTTGGATTTAATAGCATTCGTTTTGATGATGAGTTTGTTCGACATCTTCTTTGGCGTAATTTTTACGATCCGTACGAGTGGACCTGGAAGGATGGACGGTCACGGTGGGATCTTCTTGACGTCGTTCGTATGACACGGGCACTACGGCCTGATGGTATTGAATGGCCATTCGTTGATGGCAAAGAGGCGAATAGACTAGAACTTATCACAAAGTTAAACGGCATTGATCATTTGAAAGCTCATGATGCACTGAGTGACGTCGAAGCATTGATTGCCGTGACGAAACTAGTGAAAGATACTCAGCCGCAGCTATATAGTTATCTTTTGAAGATTCGGGATAAAAAAGAAGTCAAGAAACTGGTGAATCTGGACGATAAACAACCGTTCGTCTATGTTAGCGGGCAGTTTAATGCAGATTTTCACAAAGCAACGGTCGCATTTCCACTAACAAGCGGACGAAATAGTAATATCGTTGTCTACGATCTTCGTTTCGATCCAACGCCGTTTTTGAGTCTATCCGTAAACGAACTAGAAAAGCGTATGTTCGCCAGTTGGGATGATCGTCAAAAGGATGACTTTGTTGCCATACCTGTGAAAGAGATGCAGTATAACCGTGCACCCGCCGTCGCACCCTTAGGTGTGCTCGAGCAATCCGATGGCTGGAATAGAATTAGTTTGAGCCAAGCAGTGATTACCGAACATCGCAACAAGTTGCTGGCAGTCCCTAGTTTTGCGGAGAATATTCGTAGTGTCCTTGAAAAGCGCCCGGAATTTAAAAAATCACCAGACCCTGAGGCACAGTTGTATGATGGATTCGTTGAGAATGTTGATACCCTTCGTATCGAGAAGGTCAGACAAGCCGATGCACAGCAATTGGCTGACCTGCACCCTGATTTTAATGATGAACGATTATCGCCACTTTTGCTGCATTATAAAGCGCGTAATTATCCCCGCAGTTTGGCGGAAGACGAGGCTATGTTATGGGAGACGTGGCGCGCCGAACATATCACCAAGCAATTACCTGGTTTTGTAAAAAGATTACAAGATTTAAGTGCCAAAATAAGTGATGAGAACAAACGTTTCGTCCTGGAAGAGCTGCAGCTATGGGCAGAAAGTATTGTTCCGACTGAAAACGATTAAGCGCGCTGGCTTGTGCGTTTGATAGAAACACGATCAAAGAGTGATAGTACGGCTTTGTTGCCGATTCGTGCTAAGACAAATCCAAATAAAAGTGCAAAAACTGACATCATCGTGTCGGCACTAACTGATGTATGGGTGCCTGGAATTTCACCAGCGAGATAGAACATTGCAACTGCGTGCCACGCGTTAAAACTGTCGAGAATAATGACGGCTGAGAGAACGATACAGATGACGGTGATTGCTTTTTTCATAATGACGAAGATCCTTGAATTCTAGGAACTATAACAACAGGGGTGGGAATAAGCAACCATAAGGGTGATGAGGTAATAGTACTTTACTATGTATAGGACTAGAAAATCTATCTCATAAAGCGTATAATTAAACGGTTATGTCAGAGGTTATACGGGTTGTAGGAGCTAGAGAGCACAACCTAAAAAATATTAGTGTTGAAATTCCACGCGATAAATTAGTCGTGATTACGGGATTGAGTGGTTCGGGTAAATCGAGCCTCGCTTTTGATACCATTTACGCAGAGGGTCAACGTCGGTACGTCGAAAGTCTTTCTAGCTATGCACGGCAGTTCTTGGGCCTTATGGAAAAACCCGATGTTGATCAAATCGATGGTCTGAGTCCAGCAATTAGCATCGACCAAAAATCAACGAGTCGAAACCCACGCAGTACCGTTGCGACTGTCACTGAAATCTATGACTACCTTCGTCTTTTATTTGCACGTATTGGTGTGCCACATTGTCCTGTCTGTGGTAAGCCTGTCAGTCGCCGTACGCCAGAAGATATTATCGATGAAGTCATGAAACTTCAGACTGGTGCACGCTTGATGATTCTTGCGCCTATTGTGAAAAGCAAAAAAGGTGAGTTTGCACATGTCCCTGAACAGTATCGTCGCCTTGGGTTTGCTCGTGCCCGCGTTGATAACGTTGTCTATTCTTTGGATGAGTTTCCAGAGCTGGATAAAAAGTTCAAACACGATATTGAAATTGTCGTTGACCGTATTGCACTTTCTGACGACGTTCGTGCCCGCGTTGCACAGTCTATCGAACAGTCACTTGAAATTGCTGACGGTGTTGTTCAAATTTTAGATGTTGATTCAGATACTACGTACGTCTACAGCCAGCGCTATGCGTGTATCGATCACCCGAATGAAGAGATTCCTGAACTTGAACCGCGTCTATTTAGCTTTAATGCGCCACAAGGTGCCTGTCCAGTTTGTACTGGTCTGGGAAGTCGACTTGAAGTTGATCCAGAACTCGTTTTTAATCCAAACCTAACCCTATCCGAGGGTGCAATTCGCCCATACAACCGCGTCAACAGTGACGCTTGGTATATGAAACGTCTGCAGGCTGTTGCTGACCGACATCGATTTAGTCTGAAAGTTGCTGTTCGTGAATTATCAGAAGATGCAGTTCAAAAAATTCTGTACGGAACGGGTGATGAAAAATACAAAGTCTCACTTGGTGATGGCCGTGCGTACGATGCAGCTTACGAAGGAGTCATTCCTAATCTAGAACGTCGTTACAAAGAAACCGATAGTGACTTTATGCGTAAAGACATCGAGCGTTTCATGCGTGAACGCGAATGTACCGCTTGTCACGGTGCACGTCTCAAGCCAGTCGTTTTGGCTGTGACAATTCACGACTTTAATATTATGGACTTTGCTGGTCTTGGTGTTGATGCAGCCCTCGACATGTTCGAGAACAAACTGAAGCTTAACGACCAAGAGCAGTTCATTGCCGAACAGATCATGAAAGAGATTAAATCTCGCCTTGGATTCATGAATAATGTTGGTCTGAACTACCTTGAACTATCGCGTGCCGCCAATACATTATCTGGTGGTGAAGCGCAGCGTATTCGCCTTGCAACACAGATTGGTTCTGGACTACAAGGTGTCTTGTATGTGCTTGATGAACCATCAATCGGATTACACCAACGAGATAATGATCGTCTCATCAAAACACTGAAGCATCTTCGTGATTTAGGTAATACTGTCCTTGTCGTTGAACATGACGAAGACACGATCCGTCAGGCTGATTACCTACTGGACATTGGTCCTGGTGCCGGCGTTGCGGGTGGCCACGTTGTCGCTGCGGGAACACCAGAAGAAGTTGGTAAGAACAAAGACAGCATCACTGGACGATATTTAGTCGGTACCGAAAAGATTGATGTGCCTAAAAAACGACGACCAATTCAAAAAGACCGTAATCTTATTATCCACGGTGCTCGTGAAAACAATCTTAAAAATATTGATGTGACATTTCCACTTGGTGTTATGGCTGTCGTCAGTGGTGTCAGTGGTTCAGGTAAATCAACTTTGGTAAATGATATTCTCGCAAAAGAATTATCAGCTCGTTTGCACCGTGCACACGTTGTGCCTGGTACACATGACTATGTCGAAGGTATTGAACAACTCGACAAGGTAATCGTGATCGACCAGTCTGCTATTGGACGTACGCCACGTTCGAACCCTGCAACGTATACTGGTGTCTTTACACCAATTCGTGAATTATTTGCTAGTACTACCGAAGCAAATATTCGTGGCTACAAAGCTGGACGATTCAGTTTTAACGTTAAAGGTGGTCGCTGTGAAAACTGTCAGGGCGACGGCGTTATCAAGATTGAGATGCACTTCTTGCCTGATGTGTATGTGACTTGTGATGTCTGTCACGGCAAGCGTTATAACCGCGAAGCTTTGGAAATTAAATATAAAGACGCGACGATCAGTGACATCCTCGACATGACGGTCGAGCAAGGTGCTGCATTCTTTGAGAATATTCCAACAATTGCACGTAAACTCGACACACTTGTTGAAGTAGGACTTGGCTACATTAAATTAGGTCAGCCAGCGACAACTTTTAGTGGTGGTGAAGCGCAGCGTATTAAACTTGCGTCAGAACTTTCACGTCGCTCAACAGGCAAGACACTCTACATCCTAGATGAACCAACAACAGGACTGCATAGTGCTGACGTCAAGCGACTCCTCGTTATTCTTCAGCAACTTGTTCAAGGTGGTAACAGTATGGTGATTATTGAACATAACCTCGACGTCATTAAAACTGCTGATTACGTGATTGATATGGGTCCAGAAGGTGGACTTGGTGGTGGTAATGTTGTTGCCTTCGGGACACCAGAAGACATTACAAAAGTCGCCGAATCTTTTACCGGCAAATACTTGAAACCAATGCTAAAATAACGCGCTAATCTTGTGACAATATAACAATATTGTAATCAGCAAGTTCAATGTTGATACGATTACTGCTGTCTGTCGTGACGGTAGATGTTTTTGTCTCGTTGAAGTCGGGGCTGTAGCCTTTCCAGCTACTATTGAAGCGAACTTGCCATGAACCTGCGATAGGCAAGACGAGTTCATAACTTTTAAATCTTTGATCGTTAAAGTTAGCAATGACGATGACGTCGTCGTGGATGCCTCCGTTTAGCCAGCGATGGTAGGCGATCACGCGATTTTCATTGTCTTGGTGGAAGACGTTGATGTTAGGGCCTGTCAGTCCAGTCGTGTTGCCGTATGTATCAAGTCTGAGGCCAATGAGGTGTTGGTGGGCAAGAACGATTCCGGCGAACTGTTTCGTTTTTGCCCAATCCAGCATTTGCCAATCGTTGAAGTTGCCTTCTTGCATGAACTCTTCACCCTGAAGTAGCATCGGAATACCTGGTGCAGTCAGCATGATAGCATTTGCAAGAAGTCCGAATTGGCGAGCAAACACACTCCCTGCATTACCTGGAGTCGCTGCTTCATTGATGCGCACCGAGCCATTTGCTGCGGTGTCATGCGAGTCACTAAAGATAACTTTTTGAAAGCCTTGGCCATTAAAGCTGTGCGCTAATTCTTTGGCGAGACTGTCGTCCGGGTGAGATCCACCGATATTCAGCATTGATCGAAGCGTGTAGGGAAAGCCAAGCCCCCATTGTGCATCGTACCCGGCACCGCCTTCTGAGGTTGGCTTGGTGATGTAGTCATTTCCAGAGTTATCTTCAGCGATCATCATAACTTTAGGGTCGATTTTGTGAGCGAGTTTTGCCATGTCCTGTAGTAAGGACCAGGCGTCACCAATCTCGGTATCTTTGCCGCCATCCGAGCCTTTGCTATTGCGCATGTAAATAGTCGAATCAATACGTAGTCCATCGACATGGTATTCCGTCAGCCACATCGTGACATTATCCAGGATGAATTGTCGAACCTCCGGACGTCCATAGTCGGGTCGGCCGCCCCACGGTGTATCGCCTCGTTCGTCGTTATAAAAGTAGATGCCGCCACGATCATTTTCACTCCAGCCATCGAATTGCCACAGTTCTGTCTGGTTCGAGAAGTGATTATACACAACATCAAGTACGACACCGATGCCTCGTTTATGACAGGCTTTAATAAAATCCAATAAGCCACGTCGCCCACCATATGAATTTTCTACCGAGAAAATATGATTCGGTGCGTAGCCCCACCCGTTACTCATTGCCATGCTCGTGACCGGCATCAGTTCGATCGTGTTGACGCCCAGTGATTGCAGGTAATCGAGTTTCTCGATAGCTGTATAGAATGTTCCGATAGTTGCTGCATCTGGACGATTAAACGTCCCAATGTGCAGTTCATACATGATCTGCTTTTCTTTGGGGATGACAGGCGAGGAGGTATCTTCCCAGTCATAGTTTGGATCGACAACGACGGAGTCGCCATTGTCGGAAACGGTTAATTGTCTTGCACGTGGATCGTTACGCTCAATAATTTGACCATCACGAGTATGCATACGATACTTGTAGGATTTTCCAGCCTTTACATCATCAATGGTACCTGACCAATAGCCGTTCTGTTCGCTTTCGAGAGGGCTTTCGTTCCAATTAAAGTCAGTATTAATCAGCACACTGACAGATTCAGCGAATGGCGCCCAGACACGGAAATCAACACCACTGTTAGATACGTGTGAACCAAGAAAATGTGTTGTTTGATGCCCCATAACTAGCCATTAGTATGGAGGCATAAGCGTTTTTTGACAACCCTTGTCGTCGCGGGTACTCGTCGTTACTTGTGACGTCCGAAAATCATTGCAAATTGTCGTTTGATACCGCCCCATAGAGCAGTGCGGTTTTTCTTGTCGCGGAGGATATGAATGATAGGGGGCAATACCGAGACGACTATGATGAGGGCAACAATTGGGAGAAGCACTTGATCAATCTGGAGGCCCATTGCCTCGAACCATTTACCGAGGAGATATCCGGCAGATGTGACACCTGCGGTCCATAAAAACGCACCAACGAGGTTGAATGTCAGGAAACGTTTATAAGGCATATTGCCTGCACCGGCGACAATTGGTGCAAACGTACGAACGACTGGAATGAAACGAGCGAGGATAATTGTTTTCGAGCCATGTTTTTCGTAAAAGTCTTGGGCGCGTTGGATATATTCTTGTTTGAATATTCGTGCATCTGGGCGGTGAAAGATACGTCCACCAACGCGTCGTCCGAATGTATACCCGACTGAATCTCCTAGTGCTGCAGCGACAAAAAGCACGATAATTGCGAGGAAGATGTTAATGGGGAGCATGCCCGTATACATAAGGAACCCAGCGGTGAACAAAAGGCTATCACCAGGTAAAAAGAAACCGATCAAAAGTCCTGATTCAGCAAAAATAACAAATGCAACACCGATAAGGCTGACGGCTTGCACAAAGGATACGAGGTCTACTCCGGGGATCATTCCTCTCATTTTACCATTAAAAATGCTATAATCGATAGGTGACAATTATATTTCCGTAAAGGTATCTATCATCAAGAAGATGAAGAAGGAGAGACATGGGAGATAAAATTACTTTAACTCTAGACCCACGAACCCTGCAGGGTAAGAAAGTCAAACAACTACGTAGAGAGGGAATTATCCCTGCAGTTGTATATGGACCTGGTTTTGAACCAGTCAATGTTCAAGCACCAATGAACATTATCGATAAAGTGATCCGTGATGCTGGAAGGCACACACCGGTTCACTTGACGATTGATAACAAAAAAGAGATCGCAATGATCAAAGACGTTGAAGTCGATGCCGTACGAGGCCTGACACTTCACGTTTCATTCCACGCCGTAAAGCAGAATGAACCAGTTAACGCTGAAGTTCCTATTCGTTTGACGGGTCACGGCGAAAGCGAAGCTGAAAAAGCTGGACTTATCGTGCTACAAGCACTTGATCACATCGAGATCCGTGCGTTGCCACTTAGTCTTCCAGAAGCACTTGAAGTTTCAATTGCTGGACTAAAAGAAGCTGGTGAGCAGATCACACTTGGTGACATTGTGCTTCCTAAGGGTGTTGCTTTCGTTGAGCACACAACAGGACACGAAGAAGCTGACGAAGAAGCGCCAAAGCTGACTGACTTAGTTGTTGCCAGCGTCTACGAACCAGCAGCACTTGAAGCAGCTAACGATGCCGCTGCCGGTGATGCAACACTCGACACTGAAGTTGAATCTGTGAACGGTGCAGATACTGACCAAGCTTCACAGGCTGAAGAAAAGCAACCTGGTGGAAAAGCTCAGGCTGAGCCAAAGCAATCAAACGTTGACGCTAATAAATAGCCGAACGTTTATGAAAATAATAACCCCCGCTTAAAACGGGGGTTATTTTATTCTTCTATAAAACCACCGGATTGATGAGTCCAGAGTCGAGCGTAGGTGCCTTTTTGTTTGAGGAGTGTTTCGTGTGGGCCGTCTTCGACGATTTTGCCATTATCAAGAACGATGATGCGATCGAGTTTTGCGATAGTCGAAAGGCGATGGGCGATAACGATACTGGTTCGGCCTTTCATGAGGGTAACGAGCGAATCTTGTATGAGTTTCTCACTTTCGCTATCGAGTGCCGAAGTAGCTTCGTCGAGCAAAATAATTGGTGCATCTTTTAGGATTGCACGAGCGATTGCAATTCGTTGTCGTTGGCCACCTGATAACTTGACGCCGCGTTCGCCTACGAGCGTGTCAAAACCCTGGGGTAATTTATTGATGAAGGTAAAAGCGTGTGATAATTTAGCTGCTTGTTCGACTGCTTTTTTTGTAACATTTTGTTTTCCATAGGCAATATTTTCTCGGAGTGATCGGTGAAAGAGTACAGGTTCTTGTGGAACGTAGGCGATAGCACGACGTAAATCACTTTGTGCCACTTCATCAATGCGTTGCCCATCTATAGTAATTGATCCTGCTTCAACATCGTTGAAACGAAGGAGTAACTTCGTCAGACTTGTTTTACCGGAACCGGATGGACCAACAAGTCCTACTTTTTCACCCGGTTTGATGATGAGGTTAAAATTCTTGAATAACGCTACTTTGTTTTCGTCGTGGGTGAATGTAACGTTGTTAAAGTGAATTTCACCGCTTTTGACGATAAGGGCTTTTGGCGTCTCGGGGTCATTGAGGGTTGCTGTTTCGTCGAGCGAAGATATCATCGGCCCGGCATCACCCATGATACGGATATATGACCGTGTTGTATTACCGACAGCCCATAATTGGCCGACGACAGTAATTGTATAGCTAATGACCAGGTAGACAGCGCCTATGCTTGCGATTTTGTATTCTGTTGCAAAAATCGCTGCAACGAAAGCGGAGATGTTAAGAATCACCATCAAGACTCCAAATGAACCTGTGATTAATAGGACACTGCGCATTTCTCTTAAGTTAGCTTTTCGCCAATCTTCTACCTTTAGTTTGTATGCTTCAATTTCCACACGCTCGTTAGCAAACGCTTTAACGGCCGATATGTTTGACACAACGTCAGCGAAGAAACCGGTATTGGCGCTCGACTTTTCGGAAACAATACGACTGATTGGTGCGATTGAACTTTGTACTTTAATGATCACGGCAATAATGATCGCCGATAGCAACGCAAGCGCAGCTGCATATTGCCAAAATATAAAGCTGAGTGCAATACAGACAGATATCAAGGTCGTCAAGATAGGGAGCGCTGTGAAGGTGATGGTATCCCAGAATCGCTCTATTGAGCTGACGAGCTTGTTGTTATCAGAGACGATACCGCCGCTCATTTTATTCGAGTGGTAGGTGACACTTTTTTTCGTCAAACTTTCAAGGATTTGCATCGATACATGAGCTTGCATGCGACTGACTGAGATAAATGCGAGGGCAATCGTAATGCGGATTGCAATAACATCACCGATGATAAGAATAATACCGTAGCCAATCAGTAGAGTAACGCTTGTCTGTAGCGTAGCTGTTCCATTTGCGATATGCGTGAGCAATTGAGATACGAATATTGGGGCGATCGTCGTCGTTAGCACCGCAAATATAATTTGCGATAGCATCATGATACTCGTGAGCCCCGGCGCAATGTGCCAGAGATTGAGCATGAATTGTACGACACGTTTTGAAGAATGTTTTTCAGACATACGAGACTCCAGTTAGACGCCTATTGGCGGTTATTTATATAGATTGGTCGATAATAGCGCGATTCGCTTGATGATACCGACGTTCATGCTTCTATTATAACACTAGTGGTCATGGTATAATACCATCTGTGCAAAAAATATTACTCTATTACAAATTTACACCGATAAAAGACCCGGACGCTATTCGTTTGTGGCAGAAATCTTTGACCGAAAGTTTGCATTTACGAGGACGTATTTTAATTTCTCCTCATGGGTTGAACGGAACTGTTGGTGGTGAGCTAGAAGACCTTAAAGCATATATCAAGACCACGAAAGAACTCGCTGGATTTAAGGATGTTGTCTTTAAATGGAGTGATGGTGGCCGTGAAGATTTTCCTCGAATGAGTGTCAAAGTTCGTTCAGAAATTGTTGCCTTTGATGCAGCCGATGAACTGCGTGTTGACGAAAATGGAGTTATTGGCGGTGGAACTCACTTGAAACCAAAAGAGGTAAATCAACTTGTTCAGGAACGTGGAGACGTTGTTTTCTTTGATGGTCGTAATGCACACGAAGCGGCAATTGGTAAATTCAAAAATGCAGTCGTGCCCGATACTCACACTAGCCGAGACTTTATTGCAGAACTTGAAAGTGGCAAATACGACGACATTAAAGATAAGCCGATTGTGACTTACTGTACTGGTGGTATTCGCTGTGAAATTCTGAGTTCACTTATGATTAACCGAGGATTTAAAGAGGTGTATCAAATTGATGGCGGTATCGTAAAATACGGCGAAGAATTTGGTGATGATGGATTATGGGAGGGCAGTCTTCGTGTCTTTGACGACCGCATGACGGTTGATTTTTCGGACCACACGGCCGTCATTGGTGAGTGCAGTCATTGCCAAGATGCTACGAGCAACTATGAAAACTGTGCGTATGCAAATTGTAATGACCTCGTCCTTATTTGCGAAAATTGTAAAGAAAATCCCGACCTTTTATTTCACACAGAACTTTGTCGTGAACGCGCCGCAATAGTTGCCTAGTGACCCCTCAACATCACTGTTATGCTTATGGCTTTTATGCTATACTACAGTGGACAAAAAATGAAACAAACAGCAATAAAAATCTTCGTTGGTAGCCTGACGGTCTTTGTAATCGGACTGGTTATTTACTACGTTCATTCAACTGTTGGCGCAATTACTGCAAACCAATATACCTGTCAACCTGACGGTAGTTATGCGTCGGTCATTACTGGCGCTGGAGCACTCACGACCAATGATCAAACGCGTGCAACTTCTGCAATGAACTGGCTGACATCAATGACAGCTACGCGGACAGTCGTGACAACAGCGAGTACTGTCATGCCGTCAGCAGAGTTTGCGACAAACTATACGGGTCCTATCGCGGGAACGTTTAGTCTTGTTGGTGCGACGTATCCAGTCAAGAATGATGCATCTATTCAAGTTGATTCGCCGTCAACTGTACCCGATACGTACGCTGGCGTTATTTCCGGTAAAGTGCTGACCGCTCCAACACCCGGTCGTTGGATCATTCAGGTCTACAAGTTAACTGGATCGGGTGAAGTGCAAGTTGCAAAGCAAGCCCTCGCTGACGGTACGACGGGTGACTTCACGATAGATTTATCGACAATTGCATCACCACCGGCGGGTAAATGGGAACTCGGTATCCTCGATGCAAATGCATCATATGTGCCGTATGGAACAAAGTGGCCCAGCGCATCGTACTATGATGGTCTTGAAGTACAACAAAAAGTGATTACAGATGCAATCTATGATTGGAGCACGACGCAGGCATTAGCTGATGGGACTTTCTCGTTCCCTGATTCTCAGAATGGCAAAAAACTATTCCGCCTTGTTGATACGGCCAGTGGTACCGTCCTTGCAGAACACGTTGTGACAACAGGATTGATTCGTTCGTTTGAACTCGATTCCAGTGACCCTGCATATGGAACAGCGTTTGAAGATCAGTCGTACGTATATGACCAAGCGCTTGCGTTATTTGCCGCCCTTGGAACTGATAATCAAACGTTGGCAGACAAGCTTGCGAGCGGATTACTAAACTTCCAAGAAACAAGCGGTCCACTAACGGGCGGCTTTGTCTTTGCGGCACCTCAGCTCAGTCCGACATATCGTGATGCGCAGATACGTAGTGGTGCACATGCAATCGCAACAGATGCGCTACTCAGTTACATTGGGAAATATCCAAATTCACCAGACGTTGCTTCGTATCAAGCCGCAGCGCAAAGTGCACTGACGTTTATTGATGGATTACTTTCCACAACTGGAGCAACTACTGGTTTGTATCTTGGTGGTTACGGTGATTACTCGGGTGTAGGCAACTCATTCAATGCCAGTACAGTAATTCCGTGGGCTTCAACGGAGCACAACCTCGACATATGGCAAACATTTACCAAGGCGTCAAAGGTACTGGGTAATGCAACCGTTAACTACACACAAAAAGCTTCAACGCTCAACGTGGCAATTGTCAGCAAGCTCTACAGCACGGCTGAAGACCGCTACTATCAAGGTATGCAATCGGGTGGTGTTGATACGGCTGACCCCCTCGATGTGAATAGTTGGGGTGCAATGCAAATGTATTCATCTGGACGATATGATGAGGCCCTCGGTGCGTTAAAAAGACTGGATCTATTCACCTTTACTCGTCAAGGTACGACCGGGTATGCACCATTCTATGACAGTACAGGATATCCAGGTGCCGTCCCTACTGTGTGGTTTGAAGGTTCGTATGGCGTCGCCTTGGCGCTGTATCATGTTGGTGATTACGACGCATATCGAACACTTCTTGATACGTTAGCACCTGGTCAACAAGGTGACGGATCGTTCAAATATGCAACCGACGAAGATGCAACCTATGGCATTACGACACGAAAGTCTGTCGCTAGTACCGCATGGTATGTTCTTGCGACAACAGGACGCGCAGCCATCTGGAACATCTGTCAGTACAATCCACCTGTGGATCCAATTACAACGCCAACAAATCCTGTGGTGACACAGCCGGTCACCGGAGCAACAACAGGTACATCAGACGACAGTCAGGATATGTCGAGCAATAATTCGACGCCTGGTGCTCCAACGACAATTGATACGACAACACCTACGAAAACTACAACCATTGCAGCAAAAGCTGACAATACAACAAAAACTGCGTTCTCTTGGACACCGGTTATTATTACGGGATCAAGTGTTGTTGGTGTCGGTATTATCTGGGCAGTGATTGCGTTGATACGATCACGACTTGGCTAAAAAGAGGTACCCTCGAATCTAGTGACTCATCTCGAAGTTAATCTTGCGAGGTAGCAAGAAGCTGAGAAGGAACGTTACACCGACGAGTGAGACGGCGTAGATCATCGTGATGCGGAATGCATTTGTAAAGTTATCGCTGGCAGCCTGTTTTGTTGCACTGACAATAACGTCGCCAAGCTTTTTTGAGCCAAGCGTTTGTGTCGCTGGCGTGGTTTCAAGTGTCTTGCAGCTCTCGGGTGTTTGTGTTGAATCTTTTTGACTGGTTCGATCGACGTAGCATGTCTGAATACTTTTGACGATTGCATCCTGTGCCTGCGCTGGAACCATTTGTGTCGTCAGTTCTGAACGAATCTGAGGTTCAACGTTCGCAAAACTTGTTGCTGCATTTGAAGTCAGGTGGCCAAAGAAGATCACGCCAACAATCGCAATACCGATTGCGCCGCCTAATTGAGAAACGGCGTTGAGTGTTCCACTGGCCGACCCGGCGTGTTTTGTGTCGACGTCTTTTAATGTCACCGAGAACATCAGACCCATGACGAGTCCCATACCAGCGCCGGTAAGCAGAAGCCCTGGGATAAATTGCCATGGCTGGGTGTCGTGGCCAGATATCGAAAGTGCCAGAACGATTGCACCAAGGCCAATCGCCATCAGGACTGCACCAAGTGTCATTGTGTAGCGACCAAGCACCTTCGTTAGTTTTTGAGCAAGGAACCCGATACTGACACTAATACCGACTGCAGTTGGAAGACCTGTGAGAGCTGCTTCCAGTACCTTGTAACCGAGTCCGATTTGTAGGACTAATGTAAAGGTGAAAAAGAATCCGAGCATGATCATTTCAAAGACGATGTTTACGAGCAGTCCGATACGGAATGAATTCGCTTTAAAAAGTGCCGGAATAATTAACGGAGATCCATCCTTACTATTCTTCTTGATTTGCCACCACCAGAAAATCGCAAATACAGGAAGTGATATCGCCATCATAATAAATACCCAAGCAGGCCAGTCTAGTTCACGGCCTTCGATAAGAGGGAAGAGAAGGAGGCCAAGTGCCACAATAATCAAACCGGTACCAAATATATCGAGTTTGAGAGGGTGAGGTGATTTGCCGTTTGGAAGGTATTTAATTGCAGCAAAGAAGGCAAACAGACCGATAGGAATGTTAATAAGGAAGATAGGACGCCAGTCGAGACCAGCGATATTAGCTTGGATAAGGAGTCCACCAATAACTGGACCAAGCGACGCGGCAAGGCCACCGAGGGCTCCAAAAAGTCCCATCACCGCGCCGCGTTCTTTTGGTTTGTACATTACCTGCATCAGGGACATAACTTGTGGAACCATGAGTGCGGCCATCGCACCTTGTAGAAGGCGCGCACCGATAAGAATTTCTGTACTCCAGGCGACTCCACTAATCAACGAGGCAAATGTGAATCCAGCGACACCAAACATAAAGAGCTTTTTGTAGCCGACAACGTCACCAAGACGACCACCTGTAATAAGAAGTACTGCAAAGGCGAGTGCGTATCCAGCAGTTAACCATTGAATTGCAGAGTAGCTTGCGCCAAGGTCAATTTGAATTGAAGGGATCGCAATATTCACAATTGTGTTATCGAGAAGATCAATCACAAACGCTAATGCAACGATAACGAGTGCAATAGTACGCTGACGAGAAGTAAATTTACCAGCGTGATGATGCGCGGAACTAGTTGGATGCGCCGGGCCTTCCGGGTCTTTAGTTGTAGCTTTTGTTTCAGCTTTCGCCACGAGTGTACTCCTTCAAAATAATCTCACTATTATACTACGGCGTTCACCGATATAATAGAGATATGGAGTCGAAGACCCAAACCCTTCAAGATAAATTAAAAACACTGCCACGATCACCTGGTGTCTATTTTCATAAGTCAAAATCAGGCGAAATTATTTATGTGGGAAAAGCAGCAGTTTTGAAAAATCGTGTGCGCCAGTATTTCCAAAGCACTCGCGACATGGACATCAAGACCCGTGCATTGGTTGAAGAAATTTATGATACTGATTGGGTAGAGACTGAAAGCGAAATTGATGCTCTGTTCCTTGAATCAGAAATGGTGAAACGGTACATGCCGCGATTTAATATTTTGCTGCGTGATGATAAATCGCAAAGCTTTATTCGAATCGATATGAAAAGCGAATGGCCAACAGTGAGTTTTACGCGCAATCCTGTAGACGACAATGCTGAATATTTTGGGCCGTACTACAATGGGTTTGTTATTAAAAAAGCACTACGCTATCTTCGAAAAGTCTTTCCTTACTACACGACGCCACCGAAGGAAAATGGTCGTCCAGACCTTGATGCGCATATCGGACTGAGTCCTCGTCCAGGCGTGTCTTCGTCAGAATATAAAGCGGTTTTAAAACGCTTGATTCGTTACATGGAAGGTGGCCGAAGTGCGATCGTACGAGAGCTTGAAAAGGAAATGCATCTTGCTGCGAAGTTACATGACTTTGAAAACGCTGCTCTTTTTCGAAATAAAATTAGTGATCTAAGATCTTTGCAACAAAAGATTATGTTTGGTGACCGCGAATTTTTGGATATCAGCAAAGACAAAGCACTCAGTAGTCTCGTCACACTATTTGGACTTTCAAAAATCCCTGTCCGCATCGAAGGGTACGACATTAGCCATATGGGTGGTACAAATGTCGTCGCAAGTATGGTTGTCTTTACAAATGGTGTGAGTGATCGTGCTAATTATAGAAAGTTCAAAACACGCATTGAACAAAATGATGATTATTATAATATGCACGAAACGTTGCAGCGGCGCCTTAGTGAAAAGAATCTGAAGGCATGGGGTAAGCCCGACTTGATCCTGATCGATGGCGGAAAAGGCCAGTTAGATGCTGCATTGAAAGCGGCCGAAGAATACAACCTCCATATTCCGATGATTAGTATTGCCAAGCGTGAAGAAGAAATTATCGTCCACAGAACTCGATCGAATGTCGGGACCGATGCGCTGAAAAACTTTATCGCGAATCCAACTGAAGATGTTGCTGTGACTATATCAGGTGATTACTATGTCGTTAATCTCCACGTCGGACAGCTGAATGCATCGTCGCACTCAAAGAACCTTCGTAGTGCATCGATTCACTCAAAGTACACGGATGTTACAAAGCTTTTTCAACGTATTCGCGATGAGTCACACAGGTTTGCAGTCAGTTATCATACCGTTCTGAAACGCGCAAAACAAACTGCCAGTGTACTGGAAGAAATTCCTGGTGTTGGTCCTGCAACCAGACGGAAACTGCTTAAAACATTTGGGAGTATGCGCGGTGTTGTTGCAGCCGATGAATCAGCTGTGATCGCCGTGATTGGTGAAAAGAAGGCAAAACTTATCTTGCCACTCATTAAGCCTCAATAATCAGTCACAAATAGTCGTCATCAAGACGCTTGTGCTATGAGGAGTGTCGCTATATTATGGTGGCAGAGTATATCTATGGTGAGTATGATAAAAAACAAGTTTCGTTCTGCCTTTACTATTGTCGAGTTGATTGTCGTGATTGCAGTCATCGGTATTCTTGCTGGTATTGTACTGGTTTCATATGGTGCCTGGCGCACATCTGTCGCTACCTCATCACTAAAAAGTGACCTTGTGCACGCCGCTACTGCAATGGAGTCGAGTCGAACGTTTAATAACGCCTATCCGATAACCCTACCAACAACTTTTACAGCCAGTAGTGGTAATACAATTGTTCTGACACTGCCTGATACAAAATCATTTTGTATTGATGGAACAACCACGCAGTCAGCTTCGATCAAATATTATGTAGATAATTTGACACAAACGAACGGTGCAACGTCAGGCACATGTGCGACAAGGACGTCACTTCCTATTCCTGGGGTTGTTGCGAACATTGCCTTTACGACAGGATCTACTTCAATTGTTGTGAACTGGACACTAGCTTCGCCAAACTATGCCAGTCAGTATCTTGTACAATGCGCCTTCGACCCAGGCTTTATTACCGGTCTTATTCAGCAAACTGCACTTGGCGGAACAACAATTACTTCGACTCTTAATGGCGCCAATGCGACAACAACTTACTATTGTCGAGTGCGTGCAGTCAATACTAATGGTCAAAGTGACTGGAGTAACACAGGTAGCGGTGATACACAGCAACATACCTGTTCTGACACGCAGCAGTACGGAACATATCCGGACTGTTACGACTATGACTCTATGCCTGCGGGAACATCAATTGCCGGATTCTGGACTTCGCCGCCTCCGGGATACATCCTAGAAGATGGTTCAGCCATTTCGCGAACAACCTATGCTGATCTATTCGCCGTTATTGGGACATCTATGGGTGCAGGCGACGGGACAACAACGTTTAACGTCCCAGATTCAAGAGGTCGGGTGACGGTTGGTTTGAGCAGTAGCGATGCAGAATTCAATACCATTGGTGAAACATATGGTGAAAAGTCACATACCATCACACTCAATGAGCTACCTTCCCATAGTCACGTACAGAATGTGACGGCAAACAGTGGTGGATCAGCAGTAAGAATTGATTACAATACTCCTGAAAATACGAGTGCGGCGTATCCTCAAGGCGTGAACACTAATACTGCTGGCGGCGGTGCGGCCTCAAACGTCATCCAGCCGTCAATCGTTCAACAATATGCTATCAAGTGGCGTCCATCAACAGGAACGGCCTCAACGTTACCGACAGGAACGACACTCCAGGGATACTGGGCAACTATTCCAACAGGCTACCTCCGCGAAGATGGACTAGCGGTTTCACGATCATCGAATTCAGCCCTGTTTGCAGTGACTAGTACCACCTATGGTTCAGGTGATGGTTCTACGACGTTCAATGTCCCGAATTCAATGGGACGGGTTGGCGTCAACAGGAACTCGTCAGACACCCAGTTTGCAACGATGGGACTAACGTACGGTGAGAAAACACACCTACTGACGATTGGTGAGATGGTAGCCCATAGTCACGTTCAAATCGTCACTGCTAACAGTGGAGGTTCGGCGGTTCGAAATGACTATACAGCGGATGGATCTGGTTTACAGTACACTCAGACTGTCACGACGGGTGGCGCTGGTGGCGGTCAGGCATTTAATGTGATTCAACCTTCGATTGCCAAAAAATCAACCGTTAAACAAGCTGCACCGTCGGGCATTGTTGACGACGCTGGTATTGTGACTGGAACGAGTGTTGAAGGTTGGTGGACGACCGCTCCAACTGGTTTCTTACTCGAAGACGGTACGGCTGTTTCACGAACAACGTACTCAGACTTATTTGCACTGATTAGTACAACCTACGGTTCAGGCGATGGTTCCACAACGTTTAACCTTCCTGATTCCCGTGGCCGAGTTGCCGTTAACAGAAATACGGCAGATGCAACTTTCCTGACAATCGGTGCAAAAATGGGTGAAAAGACACACATCATGACACTTTCCGAAATGCCGGTGCACAGTCACGCGCAGTACGTCACTGCTGCGAATGGTGGTAACCCTTGGCGCAATGATTATAAGGCCGATGCTGCTGGAGGTGGCTATGCCCAGAATGCCAGTACAAATGCAACAGGCGGTGGCGCTGCATATAATGTGATTCAACCATCTATTACTAAAATGTTTGCGATTAAGTACTAAGGAAAAATATGCAACCAACTGTGATACCAACTATACCTACTGAACCGCAATCAAAACGACATATCATTGTCAGGATTATTGTGGTGATTGTACTGCTGGCTATTATTGCTGGTGCTGTATTTTTGATCAGTCAATATGTTCACCAGGCTAACATAGAGGGTGACGTAAAAAACGAAGTGGTCAAACAAAATAAGACCCTCAAAGCTTCTGCGAAGAGCGGTATTTATTCAGCAACACTGCCAGAAAATATTAAGACGACTGATAAAGTAACGATCCAAGCGACGGTTGCGAAAAGCGGACAGACATACTGTATTCAAGGGACTAGCAAAGCTGACGCGAAAGTAATCTATCATATGGATAATGCGACCGATGAAACAAAACCGGACAAAGGTAGTTGTTCTGACGGGGCAACTGTCACGCAAGCACCAGGTACGCCGGGCGATGTTTCGGTCCTCTCAACAGGTACTGACGACATGACGATTGGGTGGGGCAGTACACCGTTTGCGGCCGCATATGCTATTCAATGTGCAACCGAGACGAGTTTTGTCAGCGGCTTGAAGGCCGTGACTGCAACGAGCGAACAAGTAACAATTTCCGGGCTCAGCTCTGGGACTGATTATTACTGTCGAGTTGCGGCAACTAACGCTAAGGGACAAAGTACCTGGTCATTAACGGTGATGGCACACGTACAGCTTAATTCACCTCGTCCCTCAGGCGTTAAGACAATATCTGTCTCAAAAACATCGTTTAACTATGCGTTCGATGCCGTGAACGGTGCAACGTCATACAATTTGCAGTACACGACTGACATTGAGTTTAGTGAAGACGTGAAGACGATCAGTACGAAGACAACGACGGGCACGCTGACTGGTTTGCAGCCTTCGTCTGTGTATTACATACATATTCAAGCAATTACGCCAGGCTTTGACGCAGCGACTGCTGCATACTCGGACGAGATCCAAGGCTATACCTACTAATTCTTTTAGTCGACAGTCGTGTTTCCAGCAAGTACAATAGGCTTAATGGAAAAAGAATTCTTTACACATAATCGTCAGGCGATATTCGGCGTTAGTGATGTCGATGCGATCATTGTGGCTGGTCATGTCTCGTTGCAGCGATCGAATGATGCGTCGTATACATTTGAACAAGAAGCAAACTTTTGGTATTTGACCGGGATACATGCACCGGGCTGGTGGCTCGTTATTGAAAAGGAAAAGAGTTACCTCGTCGCACCTGACGTTGATGAAATACATCGTATTTTTGATGGATCACTTTCAAATAAAGATGCAAAAAATATCAGTGGCGTTGATGTGGTGTTAAAGCACAAAGCGGGTAAGAACTTACTGCAAAGTTTGAAAGAAGCCGGTTCAACAATTGCCACAATTGGTGAGGATCCACACAAAGAGCACTATGACTTTGCGCTTAATCCTGGTCCTGTCGAAATGCTCAAAAACCTCCAAGATATATTTGGAGAAGTTACGAATTGTCGTCATGAACTTGCGAAACTCAGAGCTATCAAAACTCCCGAAGAAGTTCAGCTGATACGTAATGCTATTCAACTGACGATTAATGGATTCGAAACAGTCAGAAACAACATCCATCACTATTCGTTTGAGTATGAGATAGAAGCTGAATTTAATTATCAATTCCGAAAGCTCGGTGCGTCTGGGCATGCCTATGATCCAATTGTGGCTGCTGGAAAAAATGCTTGTACGTTACATTATGGCAAGAACCAGGACCCGCTTGTTCCGGGCGAATTCGTATTGCTTGATATCGGGGCACGGCTAGGTGGCTATCCTGCCGATATCACCAGAACATACGCGCACGGTGATGTTTCGGATCGACACAAGGCAGTGCACCTTGAAGTTGAGACTGCACATCATAAAATTATTGCACTTCTTGAGCCTGGACTGAATGTGAAAGACTATTTCTTTAAAGTCGACAAAATTATGCTCGTTGCACTGAACAATCTTGGCTTGTTAAAAGAAAAGGATGACTATAGAAAATATTTCCCACATTCTGTCAGTCATGGACTAGGTATTGATGTACATGATTCGTTGGGTGGTCCTGAAACGTTTCAACCTGGTATGGTCTTGACGGTAGAGCCGGGTATTTATATTCCCGAAGAGGGAATTGGTGTGCGGATTGAAGACGACATTTTGATTACAGAAACTGGTCATGAGAATCTCTCGGATGGTCTGCCGACCAGTCTGTAAATGTATTCGTGATATACTAAGCATAACCTTATGAAATGGCAAATTCTTGTTTTTGTAGTGCGGTGGGTGTTGAACTCATTTGGTCTTTGGATTGCCGTAAGACTTTTAGGTACTGGTATTCAAAATGTTGAAGTAACAGCAGGGACGGGTGGATTCTTGCTTGCTGGATTTATCTTCTCAATCATCAATAGTGTCTTTAAACCATTGGCAGTTATATTGTCACTTCCGGCAATTCTCCTTAGTCTTGGTCTATTCGTTATTGTGGTGAACGGTGCATTGGTATATGTTTCAATTGCACTGGCTCCGGGCATTTCTATGTCATTCTTTAACTCGATTCTTACCGGAATCATCCTGAGTCTGATAAACTATATAGTAAGTGCCGCAGTCGAGATTCGAGGCGGTAAATCAGGAGTAAATTATGACAATTGATACAATTCTACAAATCGTGAACATCGGCTCTGCAGTCCTTATGATCGTTTCTATTTTGCTGCAACAACGTGGTGCAACACTTGGTGCCGGTTTTGGTAGCTCTGGTGAACTTTACACAACTCGTCGTGGTATTGATAAGAACCTCTTCGAAGTCAGCGTTGTCTTTGCCTCTATCTTCATTCTTTCGATCTTGGCTGGCCTTTTGCTGCCGACTAATTAAAGGAGCATCGAACTTTAAGTGGCTGATAATCAACCCGGTAAATGGCGTCGCATTCCAAAATTGAGCTTTAGCTCAAAAGACCTTTCGAGGCGCATGAAAAAAGTTGAGGGTGTGACTGTTCGGCATGCCCGTCGTTTTGTGTTTAAGCGCATGGACAGTATCCGTGAGGTACGACGACATATTATTCTTTGGGTACTGACTATCGGACTGATTATTGGCGCGAGCGGGCTTCAATTGATGTGGTATCAACAAAGTTATCGATCGATTGCACACGCTAACGACGGTACTTACGCCGAAGCAGTCCTTGGGCCTGTGAATACGTTGAATCCTATTTTCGCGAGCACTAGCGCTGAAGAATCGGCAAGCTACCTGCTGTTCTCTCGTTTATTGACGTACGATCAAATGGGACATCTCAATTATGACTTAGCACAGAGTATGAATATTAGCACCGATCAAAAAACCTACACGTTGAAACTACGCCCTGATGCAAAGTGGCAAGACGGCGTTTATGTCCACGCAAAAGATGTTGTGTATACGGTCAATCTTTTAAAGAACCCAGCAACACGCGCGACGATTACCGGCTGGGATGACATTACGGCAACCGCTGTCGATGATTTGACGGTGCAATTTACGCTGCCTGATGTGTATGCAGCCTTCCCCCATGCGCTGAATTTCCTTCCGATTCTTCCCGAACATGTTCTTCGTGATGTGACACCGAGTGAACTTCGTGAAAACGCTTTTAGTAAAAACCCAATGGGGAGTGGTCCGTTTACGCTGCGTTTCATTCAAGATATTGATACGTCTGCTGGGCGAAGTATTATTCACTTGGCAAGAAACGATAGCTATTATCGTGGAGCACCAAAACTTGATCGTTTCCAGTTGCACATCTATGCGACGAGTGATGCTATCGTGCATGCGGTGACGACGTCAGAAGTGAATGCAGCAACCGATTTGTCAGTATCTGATGCTTCCAAGATCACGAGTGATCGCTACGTCGTTGAACGGAAGCCTATTAATGCTGGCGTCTATGCGCTGTTTAATACTACAGTTGGTGTTATGTCAGATAAAACTGTCCGACAAGCATTGCAAATGGGTACAGACACCGCTGCAGTTCGTTCAGCCGTAGGGAAAAATACGCCTGAGATTCACTCTCCATTTATTACCGGACAGGTCACAGGTGATGTGCCGTCAGAGATTGTCTATGACAAAGCCGGGGCTGAAAAATTATTGGATCAGGCTGGATGGAAGCTGGAAGGAAATGTTCGCAAGAAGGACGGTAATCTCCTTCGTTTGACAGTCGTGACGACAAAGAATAGTGACTTTGAAAGAGCACTTTCTAGTATGGCTGAACAGTGGCGAGGGCTGGGTATTACAGTGACGACGAGTATCGTTGACCCGACAGATTCATCGCAAAACGTCGTTCTAAATATCTTGCAACCCCGTGCCTACGATGTACTACTTTACCAGCTCACTATTGGTGGTGATCCTGATGTGTATGCGTACTGGCACTCTTCGCAGGCGTCTAAGAATGGCTTTAACTTCTCGAATTATTCAAACCCGATCGCCGATGACTCACTTGCAAGCGCACGCACAAGGGTCGAACCTGATCTTCGTAACGCAAAATACGTGACGTTTGCAAAGCAGTGGATGGCCGATGCACCGGCTATTGGATTGTTCCAAGCAACGACGCAGTATGTGCGTAGCACGAATGTGCATGCGATGCCCGATGACGAAGTCCTTGTTTCTGCAGCTGATCGTTACGCCGATGTACAGTACTGGACGGTTGGTGATCGACTGGTTCAACAGACCCCATAGTACGCTACTCGTTGGCTGAACATTGATTTAAGAGGTGAGATCATATATAATTCTTTCTTGTTAGGGCGCTTAGCTCAGTTGGCTAGAGCATCTCGTTTACACCGAGAGGGTCGGGGGTTCGAATCCCTCAGCGCCCACCAAACAAATAGTCCGTCAGTGATGACGGGCTTTTTGTATGGCTATGAATCCTCGAAAACATTGTAATTTAATAGAAATTATGCTATAATATAAGTAATCGTTTGTAATGAGGCGATTCGTTGCAGGGTCTATAGAAAAGGAAGAAAAATGCTCCTTGATATTGGAGTTGTCGCCTTCCCGTCCGGCTATCGAGCCCGCGGGATAAGTCGAAGTAATCGGTTCCTTGCACTAAGAGTCGTGGAGGCACGATACAGAGTAATGAACTGCGGAAGTAGGGCTGTCATCATCTCTGGGTCAGAGGTCACCAAGGCTTTGACTGAAGAATGGGACATGTCGGTTGCACGCTCAGTTCAACCGCGAACCGGTCGTGCACGGCTCGACGTCAACAAGCTCTGGGAAGAGGCTAAAGTCGAACTTGTTCGACAAGACGTCAACGAGGTCATGATTGTCGCACAGCCATCTTGGCAGCTCTTGAAGCTGTCAGCGATGGCAGTGAAGGACGGTTACACGATCTTCCGGTAAGAAGAAAGTCGGGTACAGTACCCGCAAACACAAAGAGAAGGTGAAGATATGCACATGAGAGTCGGAATTGTCGGCTTTGCGTTCGGCCTTCGTGAAGACGAGCCGAATCCTAGCAACATTGCACTGGCTGAAAAAGTCGAAGAAGCAGTCGTTTACGTCAACTTCCAAGACAGCGTGCCGATCGTGGTGACCCAATGGGAAATCACGAAGGCCATAGAGGCACCGTTCAATTACGTTGTCGACCATTCGGTCGAACTGCGTCAGGACGGTACGTACCTGGACAGCAAGGGTGTTTGGGAAGAGGCCAAAGCCGAATTCGTTTCGGAAGGCATCACCCAGGTCATTCTGATTGCACAGCCATTCCTGCATCTTCCGAGTTTGAAGAAGATGGTCAAGGAGGATGGCTACGAAGTGTTGGAATTTAAGGTCGGAGCAATTCCGTTCGACAATTCTGATCTCAACACACAACCCTGGACTCGCAGCAAAACTGCACTCGCGGTTTACGCAGTAAAGTCCATCCTTGGCATGAAGCATGGCCACGACGGCATGCAAAGCGCCACCACATAGGCAGAGAAGAGGTAGTGAAGATGGGAAGAATAGTGATTATTCTGATCAGCTTCGTGCTGCTGCCCCTGTTCATCATAGGGCGTGCAGTCAAGAGAAAGGTCGCAAACCTGGTAGAACGTCGCCAGGTGAAGATCACCTACAAGGTAGGGGTGTCCCGTGTACGCCGACATCGCCCGGTTTCGCGCAGTTATTATGCGCAGTATAACCGTTACAATGCTGGAATCGGCATGAGTCCGATGATGTTCTATATCATCGTGATCTACCTGGTGGTCATCGTGTCGGTATACAGTTCGCACCACTAATTCAATAAAGTTCCACAAAGCCTGCTTGCTGCGGGCGGAGATGATCACAGCCTCACCGCTGCAGACCTCCGCCCCGGCAGTGGGCTTTTTCAATACCCAAGAATACCGGCGGGATTGATTTTTTATCCTGCTAACCCTATACTATTACGAGTCTGCGCGTGTGCTGGAATTGGTAGACAGGCTAGCTTGAGGTGCTAGTGTTCGCAAGGACGTGGAGGTTCAAGTCCTCTCACGCGCACCAGATATCATGTAAATAGAACTCCTTTTTGGAGTTTTATTTTATTTCAGGGCATGTCAAACTGGTTGCATAAAAGTCCAATCTGTGCTTTAATTACAGATAAGGAAGCCCACGTAGAAAAAACGCCGGGCATATTTTTATGAAAGACCCAAAATACATTCGCAACGTTGCCATTATTGCTCACGTCGACCATGGAAAGACGACGCTTCTTGATGGCCTTTTAAAACAAAGTAACACTTTCCGTTCTAACCAAGCTGAAATGGAACAATCACTGATCATGGACAGTGGTGACCAAGAGCACGAACGCGGCATCACTATTACAGCAAAACAAACAGCTGTGTATCACGGCGACTACAAAATCAACATTGTCGACACCCCGGGACACGCTGACTTTTCTGGTGAAGTTGAACGAACACTGAACATGGCCGACGGCGTGCTTCTTATCGTTGACGCTCAAGAAGGTCCAATGCCGCAAACAAAGTTCGTCCTTTCTAAGGCACTTGAACTTGGCCTCAAACCAGTTGTTGTCATTAACAAAATCGACAAGCCATCTCGTCGTATCGCTGAAGTTGAAGACGAAGTTGCTGACCTATTCTTGGAACTTGCCGTTGACGATAGCCAACTTCACTATCCTGTGTACTACGCCATTGGACGTGAAGGAAAAGCATGGACTGAACTTCCTGAAAACACCGACCTTCACACAGACTTGACGCCAATCTTTGACGCAATCATTAACGATATCCCTGCACCTGCAGTGAACGTTGATGGACCATTCCAGATGCTTGTCACGTCTCTTTACTATGATTCATTCCTAGGAAAGTACGCAATTGGTCGCATCTCTCGTGGAAAAATTAGCAAAGCATCACCACTTGTTCTTATTAAGCGCGACGGAACAATAGTTCCTGCAAAGATTGAAAAATTATTTGCTTACCGTGGTTTGCAGCGTGAAGAAGTTACTGAAGCCGGTGCTGGTGACATTATCGCCTTAACTGGTATCGCTGATGCAAAAATTGGTGAGACAATTACCGATAAAGAACACCCTGATGCACTTCCTGTTATTGATATCGAAGCACCAACACTTTCAATGTACCTTGGTCCAAACACCAGCCCACTAAAGGGTAAGGAAGCAAAGTTTAACACCAGCCGTCAAATCGGTGATCGTCTTCGCCAAGAAACTGAAACAAACGTTTCACTTCGTGTTCGTGATGAAGGAATCGGATTTGTCGTTTCTGGACGTGGTGAACTTCACCTTTCAGTTTTGATTGAAACACTTCGTCGTGAAGATTTCGAATTCGAAGTCGGTCGTCCACAAGCTGTGACGATTGAAGAAGACGGCGAAACAAAAGAACCTGTCGAAGAACTACTTATCGAAGTTGGTGCTGAATTCCTCGGTGCAGTCAGCCAAGAACTTGGTACTCGTCGTGCAATACCGGTCAAGCAAGAACAGACAAGTAGTGGCGCAACTCGTTCTACGTATATCATCCCAACACGTGCAATGATCGGCCTTCGTAACCTTCTTTTGACGGCAACCAAGGGAACAGTGATCATGAATACGTTACCTCATGGCTACCAACCAGTTGGTCCGAAGCTCCAACAAACTCGTAATGGTGCCTTGATTGCGACTGAAGCCGGATCTACGACTGCATTTGCACTCGATAACTCATCAGCTCGCGGTACGCTCTTCGTTGGTCCGGGAACGACCGTGTACCAGGGTATGATCGTTGGTATGTATAACCGCGGTGGTGACCTTGACGTCAACGTTTGTCGTGGCAAGCAACTGACAAACATGCGTACGTCATCAAGTGACGGAACGATCCAGTTGACCCCTTACACTGACCTCAGCCTTGAACAATCAATCGACTTTATCGAAAACGACGAACTTTTGGAAGTAACACCAAAATCACTTCGTCTTCGAAAGCGATTCCTTGATCCAAACCAGCGCAAACGAAATTCTCAAAAGAATTAGTTTGATAATTACCACATAGACTTGTACCACTCTTTGAAAGGGTGGTACACTTCGTTTATGACAGAGTCATTTCGCTATGAAGATACATCTTCGGAACGTGTGCATCTCGAAGACGGTCAGGTCGAGGTCTTTTTTGATGGGGGTGTAGAGGGCAAGCTTGCGTCAATTATTCTTGACACCGCAACGATACAAAAGGTATCAGCGAACACTCCATACGGATTATTGGAATACGACGAGCTTGTGCTGGCTAACGGGAGTGTACTAAGTCCGACTGATCTTTCCCAGGAACAAAGACTCATCGAGTTTGGAGACGGACTTGAGCCTATGGTTCGGCTGAGCGGTGGTGCATTACTGCGAACGATTGAATATCGTCGCGAACTGAAGTTTTTGGAAATCGTAAGAAACGATACGACGATTATTGAGCGTAAAGTGATTCAGGCTGCTTTGCTACAAGGTGAACAAAAAAGAATTCCTAGTGTACTGATAGAGCAGCGAGAAATATTTGAAGCTGATGAAGGGTTAGAGTTATGGCTACGTCTGGAAGCGGTGTATGATCCGGACAAAGCCTTGGTGGGAAAGATTATTATGGCACGCTTGGCGTATTTTATGAATCACGATACACATGTTGGCATTGCACCGATGATTTATAACGCAACCGATGGCATAACGACGCGTATTCCAGAACAGTTAGCTATCCATGAAAATTGGCTCTATAACGAACTAAATTGACATTATTGTAAAAAGGTAGTGCATCCTCAGCCGACTTATCTATAATAGAACTAATAATAACCTTATGCTTGATTGGAATCGTACAGGCGCATGTCGGCAAAAACATACACAGAGCAGAATATCGAACTTCTCAAGTCGTCGCTTGTCAAAGCAACGGGTGTATTACTGAAGTCTAAAAAAAGCCCTGACGAGTTACTAGGTGAACTATTTGGTGATGTCCAACAAAGACAAATTTACCCTGATGGAAAAACGTTTGTTGACCTGATTCCAAAGAAACGCATTCGTTCTATTAAAGAAGAGTACAAGCTTTTAAAAACTGATCCAAACTTTGACCTACGCGAATTTGTGACGCGACATTTTACCGACCTTTCAGAAACACTGAATAAAAAAGAACCATTCGAGGTACGTGCTGATGATACTGCCGAAACACACGTGACAAGACTGTGGGATTATCTTGAGCGACGCAATCGTGTTGATCGCGGATCATTAATTGCATTACCACACAAATACATTGTGCCAGGTGGTCGATTTAACGAACAGTTTTACTGGGATAGTTATTTCATCATGCTTGGCCTGGCTGCGCAGGGTGAATGGAAAAAAGTTGAAGATATGATAAAAAATGCTGCCTACATGATTCGAAAGTATGGTTACGTCCCAACGGCAAATCGAACGTATTTCCTCAGTCGTTCACAACCACCTTTTTTTGTGATGATGGTGCAGCTATTAGCTGAACACAAAGGTAAAAAAGTCATCCGTTATTATTTGCCACATCTTTTGATTGAATATCGTTTTTGGATGAAAGGTCGTCGCAAGCTGGAAGAGACAGAACACAATGCTTATCGACGTGTCGTTCAGATGTCTGATAAGAGCCTGCTGAATCGTTACTACGATAACAAGGTCACTGCCCGTCCCGAATCACTTCGAGAAGATGTCGAAACGGCACAAGCATCGGGCAAAAGAGTTCGCGATCGATTGTTTTTGCACCTTCGTGCGGCAGCTGAATCAGGATGGGATTTTAGCTCGCGCTGGCTGGCTGATCCTAACGATCTCAAAACAATTCATACTGCAGATATCATTCCTGTCGATTTAAATAGTTTGATGTATATGATGGAAAGCACGATTGGAGATGCCTATAATTCGTTACTACACCCTATTCAAACAGGGCGTTTTAGAAAAGCAGCTGCAAAACGAAAAGATGCTATTAATGAATATCTTTGGGATGAAGACCAAAAGTTTTATATGGATTATAACTTCCATCACCAAGAAAACACGAAAGTCTTTAGTCTTGCCGGCGTTTTCCCACTATATGCAGGCATTGCCGGTGAAGCTGAGGCAGCAGATGTTGCTGCGATGATTCAACGTGATTTCTTGAAACCGGGTGGTGTTGTGACGACATTGATCGAGAACGGTCAGCAATGGGATAGTCCAAATGGATGGGCGCCGCTGCAATGGGTGACTGTGAAGGGTCTCCGAAACTATGGCTACGATGAACTGGCCGAGACAATTGCGCGTCGTTGGACGACGTTGAATGAGTCGGTTTTTGATGAAACACACCGTATGGTTGAGAAATATAACGTCATGGGTGGTAACGGACTAGGCGGTGGCGGTGAATACGTCTTGCAAGATGGGTTTGGCTGGACGAATGGTGTGTACCTAGCGCTCAAAAAAGAGCTGACAGAAGGAAACTAAAAGATCGCCAATACTGGCGATCTTTTAGTAAGTGATAACGACTAGTCGTTAGTATTGTAGTACTGTGTGTTGTAATCGTAGGTTGGCTTGTTGACTGAAGATGCACTCACAAGAATTGCCGAGAGACCAAACATCCATGCGAATCCGACGACTGTGCCAATGACGATGTAGATCGCCAGAAGTCCGCCGGGAATATCAACACGTGCCTGAGGTTTCTTGACCAATGCTGGGTTTTGAGAAACAGCGATACGATTAAAGATGACAGAGAGGGAAACGGTTGTTGCTCCAAGGATTGTAATCGCACCAATGACTCGGTAGTAGAATGAGCCAAGCCATGAAGCATCGGTTGAAAGTACCCAAGGAACTAAGATGGCAGTGAGTAACGCGAGGAAAAAGACTGTCGCATAGACTGCGATATTAGTATTTCGATGCGCAACGCGAAGTCGTAGGACACCTGTAGCGATAAATGCCGAGCCAATAGCTAATGTATATAGTAAGAACGCACGCCATGAAATGTCGTTATCCCAGACACCCCATGTTCCTAGTGTTGTCGTGAACATGTTCGCAACAATAGCGATAAATATGGTGGTCGGAAAAATATTCTTTCCCAGCGTATTGTGGCGGTCTGCAGAAACAAACGCCAGAATCAAAAGGCTGTGTGTGACGAAGATGAATGTCGTCAGAAGTGCCTTTACGACAACCTCATTAAACTGGCCGATAAGAATAGCGACAACCGATATAAGGGCTGAAACGATCAGACCTCCAATGAGTACATACAAAAAGGCAACTTTGATCTTACCTAGTTTGGGATCGATAAGTTTTTTATCTATTTTCACCTCTGATACTTGCACAGGGACGGATGTTTTTTCTTCCATTGTCGGGGACTCCATTTATGTGTTTATTATAGCATTAGTGTTTCGAAAGTCTCTCAGTATTTTACAAGGAGAGGGGTTCCTGGAGCTAGAATATTTTTTCGTCTTTTAGTTCGTCTGGCAAGAACCCTTTGTCTGGTTGAAAGTCGGCCTGCCATTTGTAGCCTTTGCCGTAGTCGAGGTCTTTCATGAGTTTTGTTGGCGCATTACGTAGCCATAAAGGGACTGGTGCCTCTGAATACTGTTTCGCAAGGGCAGTTGCCCGTCCCATGGCTTCGGTTGCCTGGCGAGACTTTTCGCTTTTAGCGAGCGCTGTTGCGACGTGGAACAGGATGTAACCTGATTCTGGCATACCAATCCGTTCGACAGCCTGGAAGGCATTCAGTGCAAGGCCAAGCGCACCGTTGCCGGCAAGTCCGATATCTTCTGAGGCAAAAATGACCATGCGACGCGCGATAAACTTTGGATCTTCACCGGCATCGATCATCCGGGCAAGGTAGTAGAGGGTTGCATCAACATTACTGCCACGCATGCTTTTAATAAATGCGGAAATGACGTTGTAGTGCATGTCACCTTTTTTATCATAGCCAGGCAAACGTTTTTGAGCAGCCATTTTGACGACATCAACTGTCACTTTTTTGCCCGAACCAACCATACCGAGTGCCAGTTCAAGATTCCCGAGCGCAACACGGGCGTCACCACCAGATAGTTCGGCAATGTAGTCAATTGACTTCGCATCGATACGTGATGAGGCTTTTTCTATCTTTACTGCGCGTTTTAGGATTGCAATCACCTCAGGTTTTGCAAGGGATTCCAGCACGAGGACGCGTGTTCGACTGAGTAGTGGAGTGATGACTTCAAAACTAGGGTTTTCAGTCGTGGCGCCAATCAGTGTAATTAAGCCAGATTCAACGTGAGGAAGGAAGGCATCTTGTTGTGCTTTGTTGAAGCGGTGAATCTCGTCCACGAATAAAATTGTACGTAGTTGGAGGTTCCAGTTTTGACGAGCATGCTCAACGATTCGTTCAACGTCTTTTTTGCCACTGGTGACGGCGGATATTTCAATAAACTCGGCATTTACTTGCTTTGCGATAATTCGGGCGAGAGTAGTTTTGCCACTTCCGGGAGGACCCCAAAGGATAAGGCTGACCGGTTCTCGGTTCTTGACGATTTGCTTTAAGATCTCGTGATCACCTAAAAGATGTGTCTGACCAATGACTTCGTCGAGGGTTTCTGGTCGCATTCGCTCCGCAAGTGGTACTCTTTGCATGTTTCTATTATACTTGTATGTAATGCAGACTGTACTATTACTATTTGGTGGCGAATCAACGGAACATGAAGTGTCGGTCGCCTCGGCGTTAAACGTTGATCAGGCGCTCGATAAAAATAAGTTCACTATAATCTATAGCTATATTGACCGTAAGGGCGTGTGGTGGCACGTAGACGGTATTAAGACCGATCTGACAGCCGACGCCAAGCAACTCTTGCCGCAATTTGGACGAAGTTCATTTACCCTTGAAGGAACCGACACGATAATTACGCCAGATGTGATTTTGCCTATTCTTCACGGTAAAAATGGTGAGGATGGAACAGTCCAAGCCGTTGCACAACTGGTCCATGTTCCTATTGTTGGGTGTGATATGACATCAAGTGCTGCCGCAATGAACAAATATCTGACAAAGCAGGTCGCAATGGCGAATAACATCCGCGTGTCGCCGTTTACGATTCACTATGCGACCGATGCCACACCTGTCTATGAAGAAATTGCCCTAAAGCTCGGCGCGACGCTCTTTGTGAAACCAGCTAATGCCGGTAGTTCAGTTGGTGTCTACAAAATACGAAATCAAGACGAACTGGACAAGGCAATCCTTGGGGCACATATGTTCGACGACATCGTCCTTATCGAAACGGCAATTGATGCCCGAGAGTTAGAAATTGCAGTACTGGGGAACTATCCAGCAATCGAGCCAAGTGTTGTTGGTGAGATTAAACCACAAGGTGAGTTTTATAGTTACGATTCAAAGTACGATGAACTGAGCCAGTCGACTGTCGTTATCCCTGCAGAGATTTCACCAGAACTGAGTGATGAACTGCGTCGACAAGCTGTGCTTATTTTCCACTTGCTGGGGTGTAGTGGTATGGCACGAGTGGATTTCTTTATTGATAGGAACACACACGACATTTATCTGAATGAAGTGAATACTATCCCAGGCTTTACGGACATTAGTATGTATCCAAAGACATGGGAACATGCCGGCGTTAGTTACGCGGCATTGATCGAGCGATTGCTGAACCTGGCGCTCACAAAGTAGCGCCTCAGCTACAAAATAGGCTATACTAAGAAGATAAACAGGGAGTTTTTATGGGATTATTATTCTGGACAGTCGTTATCATCGTCGTTATCTTTATCCTCAGCGGATTAAAGGTAATTAATCAATATCAACGAGGTGTCGTCTTGACGCTGGGTAAGTTTAAAGGCATCAAACAGCCAGGACTCCGCATCGTTGTGCCTATCTTCCAAAAAATGGTACGCGTCGATATTCGTTCGACACCAATCGATGTGCCAAAGCAAGAAATCATCACGAAAGATAACGTCACCGCTGCGGTTGATGCAGTTGTCTATATCCGTGTTGTTGATCCTGCAAAAGCTGTCCTTGAAACCACTAACTATTCGTTTGCGACCAGCCAATTTGCCCAGGCTGCACTTCGTGATGTGACCGGGAACGTTGAATTAGATGATCTGCTTTCAAAGCGTGAAGAAATTAGCACTCAGATTAAAGAGATCGTCGACAAGCAAACCGAGCAATGGGGTGTTGATATTGAAAACGTTCGTGTGCAGAACATTGAGCTGCCACAAGACATGAAGCGCGCAATGGCAAAACAAGCCGAAGCCGAGCGTGAACGTCGTGCAAATATCATTAGCGCTGATGGTGAAAAGTTAGCTGCGCAAAATCTTGCCGATGCTGCTGCAATCTTTGCTAAAGTTCCTGGTGCACTGAACTTGCGTACACTTGGGACACTCGAACGTATTAGTTCTGAACCAAGCCAAAAGACGATGATGCTATTCCCAGTTGAACTGATTGATGCACTTCGTGGGACTGGAACTGTCCTGATGGGCAACAAAAATACCAAAGACTAATTAAGACACTCACAGGAACATTCATAGGGCCTTAACACCTTGCAAAGAGGCTCTATGACCTGTATTATATGGGGAGCGTTTTACGCATACCAACATATGGCTCTTTAGCTCAGCTGGTAGAGCAGTGGATTGAAGATCCACGTGTCCCCAGTTCGAGTCTGGGAGGAGCCACCAAGAAATGAACCGATCACACGATCGGTTTTTTTCTTGCTTAAAAAAGAGTGAGACGAGGGTGATATAATGATATGTATTATGGCTGGGCAGCTTATTAATACCACTTCTAACATCAACGCACACAAGAGTGGTTTTACTATCGTCGAACTATTAATTGTGATTGTCGTGATCGGTATCTTGGCAGCGATTACTATCATTTCATTTAATGGAGTATCGAATAGGGCAAAAGTAGCCCTTATTTCCAGTGATCTTACGAATGTTTCTCAGAAGCTGAAAACCGATCAAGCGATTAATGGTCTGTTTCCAGCAACACTTGCGGCAACTGATGGGGGAAAGGGTGTACCAGCAAGCCCCGGCACAACCTATCAATACACCGTCGATAACTCGGTGAACCCTGCAACATTTTGTGTGACTGCAGTGAACGGATCGAATGCGTATTTCATGACTGATACGGGCGTCCCTACTGTTGGCGCATGTCCTGGCCATAGTTTGACTGGTGGTGCACCGGTTGTTGCGGGGTATTATGACTTTAGTGGTTCGTTAACTATGGCAAACCTTCCATTTCCTACGATTCCAGATGGTTCTTGGATGGTAATGGTGATGGCGTATAACGTAGCCACGCCAATAGATGCGGTACCACCAAGTGGCTGGACGACCCTCTATGCAAGAAACTCAGCAGGGACTCTGACGACTATGGTGTTTGGAAAAATCAAAACATCTTCTGAGCCATCGACATTCTCAGTGACTGGATCGATTAATCCAACATCGGCTAACGGAGTTATGTTCTGGGGGTCAGGTGCGTCGAGCGATCTAAATACTTGGATCAAGGGTGCGATCGCAAATAGAAATGGTACAACTGGTCAGCAATATATAACAACGACACCAACTATAGCAACGACAGTCGCTCAATCTCTTGTATTATCTATAAGCACTGAACGCACGGCTATAACCGAAACGGATATAAGCTCATTGTCAGGTGCGACTCGGTGGTTTTATGTTCCTCAAATCGATAACGCTACCCCTAAGATTCAAACTATTACACTCAGTTATGCAACACTTGCCACTGCGACAACTTCAACCCCGGTTGTTGTGACGTATCCAAACCTACAGACGGTTAACGGTACTGCATTCCAAATCGGACTTCCTCCAAGCTAACCCTTGTAAAAGACCTTCATTTTCCGTATAATTCTATGAGCGTGCGGGTGTAGCTCAGCTGTTAGAGCGCATCCTTGCCAAGGATGAGGCCCAGGGTTAGAGTCCCTGTACCCGCACCATAGACGGCTTACTCGAACTTTGGGCTTGATCCATAGTCGCGAGCCAGTCGTCTATGGTTTGCCGTCGCTGGTTGCCGATTGAGGCACCAGCGGTGGCCGCAAATCTGTCGCGCGCTGAATTAGTAGCGACGTCGTTCGACTCGCCAAGGGCGAGAGCTTGATGCATTGCCTGAGCAGTCACTAGCTCCGCGATCGGCTCATTGAGCTCGGATTCGACTGTGACAGCTGAGTCTTCGTCCGTGACCCAGAGCCGTTTGAAGATCGCCTGATTCAACCGGCGCCTGGTTTCGTCTCCCGAGCTCTTGTAGAGCGTGTAAGGGTCCTCCAAAAGGTCAAGCCAATCGTTGAGGTACTGCGCACCTGCGGCCACGCTGTCCGACACTACGTCGAGCTGTTCTCGAATTCGTGTTCGTTGGTGCTCGATCTCGCGCAGCTTGGTTCGCACTTCGGCGGTTGCCATCGCCCCATCGGCGGCGAGGTCAATGAGGTTGGTCGTCTTGAGATCAAGATTCTTTAGGTTCTTCCGAAGCTGCATTTGCAGGAGTTTTTTCGCATTCGCAGCGTCATCGACCGTATCGGCGGTCAGCGCGCGCATCGCTGCAATGAAATCTGATCGGAACCGAACCGCCGTCTTGTAGTGGTCTAGGACCGCATCCTCAACGAGGTGCTGTGCGATGTAGCGAGATTCGCAGAGACCGTCCTGCTTGGCCTTGCAAAAGAAGTACCAGTATTCACCGGTCTTTTGCACGATCATGCGCGCATTGTTGATGCCGCGGTGTGTGCGGCAATGTCCGCACCAGATTGAGCCCTTCAAATAGTGGGGATAGGCGATGTACCGTTCCCGTGCCTGACCACGACTCTCCAGCAGATGTTGGACGCGGCTGAACAGCTCCTGGTCGATGATCGCTGTGTGGCGACCTTCGTAAACTTCGCCTTTGTAGACGACCAAGCCGAGGTAGTACCTATCTCGCAGAAGACGCGACAGCTTTGATATTGACAGTGGTCCGGACGGGTGGCGTCCTGTCGAGCGCGTTGACAGTCCTCGGTCCGTCAGTTCGTCGACGATATCGTCCATCGTGAATTCCCCGGTTGCGTACATGTCGAAAGCCAGCTTCACGAAAGGCGCTCGCTCCTCATCGATCGAAACGCTGCGAATATCTCGCCCATCGAATCGGTCGATCGTGTTGAGGTAGCCGATCGGTGCTCGTCCGATAGTGCCGCCCGTCTTGACCTTCTGATGCATCTTGTAGGCGATATCCGCTCCGTCCTTTGCGGATCGGTACTCGTTGAAGGCGGCAAGTAGTCCCTGCATAAGTTGGCCCACCGGCGACTCGTCGATGGACTCCGTGGCAGAAATCAAAGTGACGCCGCGCTTCTTTAGGTCTGCCATGACGATTGCGTCGTCGGTTCTATTTCGGGTGAGGCGCGATAGCTCGTAGACGATGACGTAGTCGATGTCTCGCACTCGGCGGATGCGGTCCAGCATTTGCTGGAACGCGATGCGCTTGGTCATCTCGGTCGCAGAGCGTCCGGGCTCGACGTATTCCTCGATGATCGTGAGCCCCAGCTGTTCTGCTTTTCGAATGCAGGATCCGCGCTGCGCAGGGATCGATAGACCTTCAGGATCGTAGTCGGTGTTTACCTGGCCCTTGGACGAGACGCGCAGATAGAGAACGGCCCGTTTGCCCTTCAGTGCGAGTGTGTTTGCGACTTCGCTCGTGCGACCATCTGGACGGGTCGGTGCTCCGGCGAACGCATTTGGGGTGGGAGATTCGGACAGACTCATGACTGTCCTCCTTTCACGAGAGTGAGGACAGCCTCGAGCCATGAGGTTCGAGAGAGCGGTGGTGGAGTGTGCGCCCCATCGTGAAATGGGCTGGGACGCGGGCCTGGGGCCGGATTTGGCATGGGCGTTAGTCTCCGTTTACCCTCTAATTTTACCTCGTGAGGCCCGTATTTCCGGGCCTGTTGACTATTCCGCATCACTCGCTGTCTGCCGTCGGAGAACACCATTTTCGGGCTCGTCGGTGGTCGGGCGTCGAGCATCGCCGACTCATTTGTTGAAGGCATAGATGACTCGCTCGCGCTCGATGAGGTCGTAAATCTCTCTGGTCTGCGCTTCGATGACGTCGTGGTCGATTGACACGGCCTCGGGCAGGATGCCGCGGTCGGCGGCGAAGTTGTGGAGATCGGTTTCCCACTCTTCGAGCTCGACGAGGCCGTACAGGGCATCCTCGATGGAGACGAACTCGCCGACGTATGCCTCGTGAAACGACTCCTCGAGGTTCGCGGAACTCGCGTCCACATCCGGCAGGCTCAGGAAGATACGGAAGGCGGGCGAAGCCGCGACCGGCAGTGCGCTCAGATGTTCGGCCAGGCTCTTCACTTCGAGGCTTGTCCTACTGGCCGGGATGTAGACGGTCAATGTACTGTCGCCCATCGTCAACCGTGTGGCGACCAGCAACCGGTCAAGATCTGGGCTGGCGTTCTCGTTCATAAAGCGGCGTCCCGAGCCGTCCTGCTGCTGCACGAGGTAGGTGCCGAGCCAGTCGATCCACTCTTTGATCATCGGCGGTGTGGCCTCTTCGGTGTACAGGCCGAGATACTCTTCGCGAAGGGCTTCGTAGGTGCCCTCGCCGGTGCGACCGAATTCGGCGAGGGCTGAGGCTCGTCCGAGCGCCCTGCCGAGCGCGTGCGCGATCATGCGAGCGGTCATGAGGTCGATCTCGCGTCGCTCCGTCTGCGCCGCCGTGATGCCCTCGATGATGCGACTTTGAAACCGGCGAGCGGTTCGCTCCATCGTGGCAGGGATGTACGGCTCAACGTGGCGTGGTTCCTGTTCGCGTGCGCGTTCGTTCATGACCTACCTCCAGCTCCGGAGAGGATGAAGCGACCGAGGAGGTCCACCCAGCCTTCGCGTTCGAGCGGGACTCGCACTTTATTCAGCTCGGTGAGGGCGCCTTCGGGATCGAGCTTTCCGGTGCCAGCGAAACGCTCCAGTGCACTGCCAGGTCCGGCGTGCAGCGTCGCGGCGATCAGGCGGGCCAGCGCCTTGGCCTGCGCTTCGGGGTCGACGCTCATCCATAGTTCGATGAGCTCCTGTGCCCGGTCGGTCTGATCCGGGGTGGTGAGAATTGATGTCATAGTGTTCCTCCTTTCGGGTGGGTTGATGGTGGTTCGGCCGCTCCATTCGGTGCGGTCGGTTCGGGTCTAAGCACGTCGAGCGCCTCGTCGGTGGTCACGACGTGGAATAGCGCTGCGGTCAGTGAGAGTTCGCCGAGGATCGCGGTGCGGATCCGCTCCGCGCGGTGCTCGCCCGGCACGACCCAGACCACGGCCGGAAATAACTCGGCGCGTGCCTGTTCGATGCCCGTGTTCGAGTAGCGCTGGTAGCTGAGGCACTTGCGGATGATCGCTGGCCTATGTTCGGTGTCGCGGTCGATCTCAACGAAGGCATGCGCCTCGTACTCGGCGCTTGCCGTGACGACGAACAGGTCGGGCTTGACCCACTGTTCCGCCCCAGCAGCGCCAACCCATGATCGCCAGCACTCCGGTTCGGTCTCAAGGGCGAGCGCCTCGAACCTGCCGCGGCGCGACTCTTCGATTATCCGAACTGCCAGCTCGGCGACCGCCACGGTGTGCTCCGTGAACGGCTCTGACGGTTCGATGAAGCGTCGTCGATTTGGGTCCCCATCGAGCGCTCGCAGCAGCCGCTCGCCTAGGGCAGCCAGTTGCCAGACGTTTGCTGCGGAGCCCTTGTCTAAGCCGCCAATCCTCCGGCGGAGTCTGACGATGAGGCCGTGGACCTCGATACGACCGAGCACTCTGACAGCGGTGCGTGCAGCGGAGCTTGACGAGACATGTTCCGTGAAATGAAGCCGCTGAATTTGTCCGGTCGTCAGCAGACGGTATGTCTCGAGGGACCGAAGGACGTCCAGGTCACGAGGCGTTAGGTGACGCCGGAGCTCATAGATCTTGTAGGCAGAACGACCGGGCTTCATAGCTGGTCTCCTGCAGGAGCGGCTGGGGAGTTGCCTCCGGCTGAGAAAGCGAGAACATCACTGGAAACAGGGGGAGTCCCATCCCAATTGGGCCCTTCTGCCGCCAGATACGGGGCACACAGCGCCTCGCTCAGGCACCGGGTTCGAACAGCGACTGGAAGAGCGACCCGTATACCTGGCCCAGAGGTCAGCCTGTTCATGACCGTCTCGCTTTCCGGTGACTACTCGGCGGCTGAACCGGAGGTACGTCGGCTGAATCGTCAGAAGTTGTCACTGTGTGCGTCGCCGCTTCGGGCGATGGGACGTCCGCGCCGTACCGCTCGCGGCTGACGCTGCGCACGCGCTCGCCGTGGCCCAGGGAGGCGGTTGGCGTCGCAGTACGAGCAGAGAACCAGTTAGTCGTGCCGCCCTGGTCGACGAGCTGTGCGTAGATCTCATATGGGGGCAGGCTCATGAAGTCCTCGCGCTCCAGCTGCGGCGCCATCTGGGCGAAGTCGCGCGCGTCGCCTGCGTCCACCCCGAAGACGACCTTGTTGCGGGCGTTGGCGTCGAAAGCCGCTCGCATGCTCGGCGTCAACTGCGCCCTGAATTGATGCGCCAAGTTGAAGCTCACTCCGTACCCACGCGCCGTAGCCAATGCGTCGCTGATCGAGGTTGGCAGGTTCAAAAATTGTTGAACTTCATCGATGTAGATCGAGGCGGGCCGCGCTGTCGGATTGATCTCAGCGGCGCGCTCGAGCGTCGCCATCCACAATTCCGAGGTGACTAGGCTGCCGAGCAGTTGTGCAGCGCCCGGCCCGATCAGGGCGTCGTTGAGCGGGATGAGTACCGTCTTGCCTTCTCGAAACACATCGCGGAGACGGAACTTTGGACGGGATTGCCCGATCACCGCGGCCAAGTTCCGACGCAGCACGTACTTGCGGAGTTTGTTCATCGGGGCGGCGATGATGTTCGCGCGCGCCCCGGGCGACAGCTCGTCGAAGCCAGCCCAGAACGACGCCAGCGCGTGGTTGCCAGCGACCAGTCCAGTCACGGTGCGCCGGAAGGCGGTGTCGGTGAGTAGTCGCGGCAGGTCCAGCAGTGTGTACGGCTCGCCGCGGGCGACTCCGGCGTGAGCGAGCGATAAGAGCCCGGCGTGCAGAAGATCTTCCGTGCGCGGTCCCCAGCCATCTTCGAAGACGGCTTTGAAGGCAGCCAGGATGCCGTCGACGACCACGTCGGCATTTCGACCTGCGGTGTCCAGCGGGTTGAAGCCAGCTGGGTGCGGATCTGCAGCGTCCAGCACAATTACGTCGTTGATGTACTCGTCCGGGATCCGGTCAGCCACATAGTCGATGAGTTGGCGCTTGGGGTCGACCACGACGACCGGTCGCCCAGCGCGGATGTCGGAAAGGATCAGGGGTGCGAAGACGCCCACAGACTTGCCTGATCCGGTCGGCCCGGTCACGACCAGGTGCTGCAATCTGTCGCTGGGGCGGATGCCGACGGGCCGGGAGTCGCCGGGTGCGGTGGTCACTGCGAAGACGTTGTCGGTCGCGCTGATGCTCGTCGGCGCGGCGACCTTCTTCGGGTGCAGCGAGGGCATACCCGGGAGCTCGGTGTCCCCGAGCGGCCAGCCGAGAAGGGGTGCGAGCTCGGCGGGGGAAAGTTGGAGTCGGAAGCGGCGAATGCGCTCTGGCTGGTTGGCGTCGCGTGGGGTATCCCGGAGGAGTTCGATCCGCACGCCAGGCGCTTCGAGCGTTTGCAGCGCACCGAGTACCTGGTGCGCCAGTGCGCGGCGACGCTCTGGCGTCTCGGCCGTCACGCCGACATACAAGCTGACGTCCACCGTTGGTTGCTCCGCGCGGCGCTTGAGCCGCGTGCGGAGTTCAGGGCTGGCCAGTCGTGGGCCGCGAACGAGCGTGCTCCAGAGGCTCGTGTCGGTGGGGTCGGAGGTTTCGGTGGGGAGTAGCTGTGGGCGGTGACCGCGACCAAACGCGATCTGCAGCGAGATGATTTCGCCAGACCGACGAAGCCCGAGGGCAGCGTAGATGGCGTGCACGGCAGCACCGCCAGCGTCCGGGTTGAGCGGCAAGCTGCGCGGCTCGATGTGCACGTGACCGGCGCTTGTGAGCGGCGCCCTTGGCCCGTTCTTTGTGGTCCGTGCTCCGGGTAGCTGATCCTCGACAAGCCGGGCGAGATGCCCGAGTCGTTCGATGGTGCTCCCGATCAGGTGTGTCACCCCGTTGTCGTCGGCGCGGGTTTCGAACACGGCTGGTCGGGGCGCATCGGGGGAGGTGAGACGAGCGACCAGTCGCGCCACCGTCGCCGCGTCGAGCGGCAGTGGCAGGTAGAGACGCCGGAAGACGATCGGGTCAGTCATGGGCGACCCCCTCGCCCGCAACTTCGCCCGCTTCGGGATCGGCGAGGGCAGCTTCCTGCGCCCGCTGGCGGCGTGCTTCTTGTTCAAGGCGCGCCTGTTCGAGGGCGGCGGAGACGAGCACTTTGGCCATTTGCTCCGGCTTCAGATCGTGGTTCAGTTCGCTAAAGACCCAGACGCGTCGATCGGCGCTCTTGCGGTAGCGGCGACGGGATTGTCGATTGGTCATGGTGATGCCTCC
>DATCQO010000001.1:0-99936 GCA_036569465.1 Candidatus Microsaccharimonas sp. | reverse complement strand
GACTGGTGGATCCCGCGTGCTGCGGGTTTCCGGATGTCTCACTCATGTGAGCCACCTCCTCATTCTTGATGCGGCCGACGAACCGGAATGGTTCCTCTGCAAGCCGCACGGCAATGAGGAGCGGACCTCGAATTATGCTCCTATGCCCGCAGAGTTCAATCTTCCGTTCGGGAGATTGTGTTGTGGAAATTGCTACGGACGATCTCTCACATCCTGCGAACCGCGTTCACCGGGGTTCAAGGAACTTGCCGATCGTGTTATAACTAAGGGCAGATTGCAGCGTCAGGTTCGAGGGAGCTCCCGGCTGCAAGTGAAACCGACTCGCGGGCCGGCCTGAGCAAAGGCCTCGTGTCGCAACCCGCCGGTATCGTTTGATCAGGCTTGAGGAAAATTAACGCGCACCCTTCGGTGTGGAGGAGAACACGCACGACATGACCTATCCAGTGACCATCGAAACAGCGGCGACCAGCGTGACCACAAGTGTGGAGCAGTGGTGATGGTTCCAACGACGAGGGAAGCCCAGCGCGCACAACTGCACAAGACGATCTGGCGCATCGCGAACGATCTGCGGGGCAGTGTTGACGGCTGGGATTTCAAGACGTACGTGCTTGGGATCCTCTTCTACCGCTTTATCAGCGAGAACCTCGCCGCATACTTGAACGGCCTCGAGCGAAAGGCTGGCTTGCCGGACTTCGACTACTCGAAGCTCGCCGACGCTGACGCTGAGTTTGGGCGGAAGGTCACAGTGGAGGAGAAGGGCTTCTATATCCTCCCGAGCGAGCTATTCGAGAATGTCCGCAACCGTGCGCCGCGCGACGAAAACCTCAACGAGACCCTCGAGCGGGCTTTCAAGAACATCGAGGGGTCGGCGGTCGGTGCCGACAGTGAAGAGGACATCAAGGGTCTCTTTGATGACCTGGACGTGAACTCCGCCAAGCTCGGGAATAACGTCGCCAAGCGCAACGAAAAGCTGGTCAAGCTGCTTGACGCGATCGGCGACCTGAACCTCGGCGACTTTACGACCCACAAGATCGACGCCTTCGGCGACACCTACGAGTACCTGATGCAGATGTACGCGTCCGAGGCGGGAAAGTCCGGTGGTGAGTACTACACGCCGCAGGAAGTCTCTGAACTGCTGGCGCGCATCACTGTCGTCGGCAAGACCGAGGTGAACAAGGTCTACGACCCGGCCGTGGGGTCTGGTTCCCTGTTGCTGAAGTTCCAGAAGGTCCTAGGCCCTGGCAAGGTGCGGCAGGGCTTCTACGGTCAGGAGATCAATCTGACGACTTACAACCTTGCCAGGATCAACATGTTCCTGCACGACGTGCCCTACGAGCAGTTCAACCTCGCTCACGGCGACACCCTGATTGATCCGCACCACTGGGACGACGAGCCTTTCGAAGCCATCGTCTCCAACCCGCCGTACTCGATCAATTGGGAAGGTGACGCGAATCCGCTGCTGATCAACGATCCGCGTTTCGCTCCGGCTGGAGTACTCGCGCCGAAGTCTAAGGCGGACCTCGCCTTCACGATGCACATCCTGTCGTGGCTCGCAGTCAACGGCACGGCGGCGATCGTCGAGTTCCCTGGGGTTATGTACCGCAGCGGCGCGGAGCGGAAGATCCGCAAGTACCTGATCGACAATAACTACGTCGAGGCTGTCATACAACTCCCGCCCGACCTGTTCTTCGGGACCACGATCGCGACTTGTATCCTTGTGCTCAAGAAGTCGAAAAAAGACAACTCAGTCCTATTTATCGACGCGTCTGCAGAGTTCGCCAGAGTTGGCAACAAGAACAAGCTCACCCCGGACGATCAGCAAAAGGTTCTCGACGCCTACATGGCCCGCGAGGACGTGGATCACTTCGCTCACGTCGTTTCCAACGCTGACATTTCCACCAACGAGTACAACATTGGTGTCTCCTCTTGGGTGGAGAAGGAAGATATGACCGAGGCCATCGACATCACGGCCCTGAATTCTGAGATCGCGCTCATCGTCGCTCGACAGGTTGAACTCCGTACGAGCATCGACTCGATTGTTGCTGATCTTGAGGGCACTTCGTGAGTCGGATTGATGAGTTGATTGAGAGTCTGTGCCCTGACGGTGTACCGTTTGAGCCGCTTGCCAGCATCGGAGACTGGTACGGGGGCGGTACTCCATCAAAGAGTCAGCCCGAATTCTGGCTCAACGGCACAATCCCTTGGGTATCGCCGAAAGACATGGGCCGAGCGGTCGTTGATAGGACCGAGGACTACATCACCGAGGCGGCTGTCAAGGGCTCAGCAACGAAGATCGTCCCGCCAACATCGGTCGCGATGGTCGTCAGGTCAAGCATCCTGGACCGCATTTTTCCTACTGCGCTCATTCCAGTGCAAGTCGCGTTAAATCAGGATATGAAAGCTGTTGTGCCGCGTGACGGCATTCTGCCTGGTTACGTCGCTCACATTCTTCGATCGCGCGGACAGGCAGTTTTGCGATTCGCACGAAAGACGGGCGGTTCTGTTGCGTCGATTGAGAGCAGCAAGTTGTTCTCGTTCCGCATCCCCGTTCCGCCCGTCGCTGTCCAGCATGAAATCGTCCGAGTGCTTGACTTGTTTCAGGACCTGGAAGCCGAGCTGGAAGCCGAGTTGGAAGCACGGCAGCGACAATATGCCTTCTACCGGGGTTCGCTCTTGACGTTCCCTGGAACGCAGGTCCGGAAGATTCCGATGGGCGAGGTTCTCTCGATGCGATCCGGCCATTTCATTAGCGCGTCGCAGATTAGCTCACTGCAAGACCCTGAGCATCCTTTTCCCTGCTTTGGTGGAAATGGTCTCCGTGGCTTTGTCGCGCTCCCCAACCACGAGGGCGACTACGTTCTGATCGGTCGTCAGGGAGCGTATAGCGGGAATGTGAAGCGCGTAAGCGGCCAGTTCTACGCGACCGAGCATGCAGTAGTGGCAACGGTCGGCGCTGACCTCCGGGTCGACTGGACATTCCACATGCTCACCGAAATGAATCTGAATCAGTACGCATCAAAAGGCGCCCAGCCAGGCCTCGCTGTGGGAATGCTCAACGCTCTTCTGATGCCTGTTCCAGCTCTTGGGGAGCAGGCGAAGACCGCGAATGCACTCGACAAGTTCGACGCACTCGCGAACGACCCGTGGGTCGGGCTGCCGGCGGAGCTGAAAGCTCGTCGCAAACAGCACGAGTACTACAGTGATCGTCTCCTGACGTTCGAGGAGACTGCAGTATGAGCGACGCAATTCCGGCCCGCTATGAGCCGATCGTGGTGTCCGCCGAGAGCACGGTCGTCGCTGAGTTCATTTTTGATGCCGCTGCCGAAGCGGCTTATCAGTCCGAAGCGGGCCTCGAGCGCGAGTTCATCGAGCTCTTGCAGTCGCAGGCCTATGAGTACCTCCCGATCACGAGTGAGTCCCAGCTCGTTGCGAATCTCCGTACCCAGCTCGAGGCGCTGAACTCGACTAAGTTTTCCGACCCCGAGTGGGAAAAGTTCTTCACCGATCGGATCGCTGGGGCAAACGACACGATCGAGGCGAAGACGATCCGTATTCAGGAGGACCACGTCCAGCTCCTGAAGCGGGATGACGGCTCGACGAAGAACGTCATGCTGATCGACAAGGCGAATGTCCACAACAACCGCCTGCAGGTGATCAACCAGTACGAAATCGGCCAGGGCGAGGGCGGCGCCAGGCGCTCAAACCGTTACGACGTCACGGTCCTCGTCAACGGCCTTCCGTTCGTGCATATCGAGTTGAAGCGTCGCGGGGTTGACATCCGTGAAGCGTTCAACCAAATCGACCGCTACCAGCGCGACAGCTTCTGGGCCGGTTCCGGGCTCTTCGAGTACGTCCAACTTTTTGTCATCAGCAACGGAACGCTAACCAAGTACTACAGCAACACCACCCGTCGGCAGCATCTGAGTGAGCTCTCATCGGGCTCTGCGGTGAAGGCGCGGGCAAAGAAGACGTCGAACTCGTTCGAGTTCAGTTCGTGGTGGGCGGATGCGACGAACAAGCCGATCCAGGACCTCACCGGATTCACAAAGACGTTCTTCGCCAAGCACACGCTTCTCAATATCCTTACGAAGTACTGCGTGCTTACCGCCGATCGAATGCTTCTGGTCATGCGCCCCTATCAGATCGTGGCGACCGAGCGAATCCTGCAGAAGATCGACATCTCGACCAACTACAAGCAGCTGGGCACGGTCGCCGCGGGCGGCTACGTGTGGCATACCACCGGCTCGGGCAAGACACTGACCTCATTCAAGACCGCGCAACTCGCATCCCGCCTGCCATCGGTCGACAAGGTCCTCTTCGTCGTCGACCGCAAAGACCTCGACTACCAGACCATGCGGGAGTACGACCGGTTCGAGAAGGGTGCGGCGAACTCGAACACGTCGACTGCGGTGCTGAAGAAGCAGCTCGAGAACCCCAACGCGCACATCATCATCACCACGATCCAGAAGCTTGCGACGTTCATCACTGCGCCGGCAAACAAGGGTCATGCGATCTTCGACGGGCACGTCGTGATCATCTTCGATGAATGTCACCGTTCGCAGTTTGGCGACATGCACGAGGCCATCACCAAGGCGTTCAAGCGCTACAACCTGTTCGGCTTCACGGGCACGCCGATCTTTGCCGAGAACGCTGGATCGGGCGGCAACCCGGCACTTCGCACGACGGAGCAAGCCTTCGGCGAAAAGCTCCACACGTACACAATCGTCGACGCGATCAACGACAAGAACGTGTTGCCGTTCCGCGTTGACTACGTCAACACGATCAAGCTCCCCGAGGGTCTTACGGACAAACAGGTATCGGCGATCGACACCGAGCGGGCGCTCATAGCGCCCGAGCGCATTCGTCAGGTGGTTGAGTACACGCTCCAGCACTTCGACCAGAAGACCAAACGCAGCAACGGCTATGTCTTCTCGGGCGTATCCAACATCGCGGACGTCGCTTCTGGCCGAAACCGCGTCGATGAAGTAAAGGTGTCAAGGCGAGTCAATGGCTTCAACGCAATCTTCGCGACCGCCTCCATCGACGCCGCCAAGCGCTACTACAACCAGTTCGCGGTCCAGCAGCAGGACTTCACTCCGGACCGCCGACTAAAGATCGGCCTCATCTTTTCATACGCCGCCAACGAAGCGGAAGGTGAAGGCTATCTCGACGAAGAGGGCTTCGAAACGGGCGCGCTCGATGCGTCATCGCGTGATTTCCTTGAGGATGCGATCCAGGACTACAACCAGCTGTTCGGCACGAGCTACGACACGTCCGATGACAAGTTCCAGAACTACTACAAGGACCTCTCGCTACGGCTGAAGAACCGGGAGCTTGACCTCGTCATCGTCGTCAACATGTTCCTCACTGGTTTCGACGCGACGACGTTGAACACGCTCTTCGTCGACAAGAACCTTCGCTCGCATGGACTCATCCAGGCGTACTCGCGCACCAACCGAATTTTGAACTCGGTCAAGACCTACGGCAACATCGTCAGCTTCCGCGACCTCGAGCAAGAGACGAATGATGCCATAGCGTTGTTCGGCAACAAGAACGCTCGCGGCGTTGTGCTTCTCAAGGCTTATGGCGATTACTACAGCGAATACGCGAGCCGGGTCTCCGAACTACTGGACCAGTACCAGCTCGGCCAACCGATCATCGGCGAGACAGCGCAGAAGGAATTCATCGCGCTCTTCGGCTCGATCCTTCGACTGCAGAACATCCTGACGTCCTTCGACGACTTCGTCGGAAACGAAATCCTCACGGAGCGCCAGAGCCAGGACTACCGCAGCATCTACCTCGACCTCTACGCAGAGTTCCGCAGGGAAAAGGACTCAGAGAAGGAGTCGATTAACGACGACGTCGTCTTCGAGATTGAACTCATCAAGCAAGTCGAAATCAACGTTGACTACATCCTTATGCTCGTCCAGAAGTACCGCGATCAGCGCGGAGACGGTGACGACAAGGAGATCCGCGCAGAGATCACGCGCGCCATTGACGCATCGCCATCGCTCCGCAACAAGAAGGACCTCATCGAGGCCTTCGTGGACCGGGTGTCTGCGACAGGTGCCATCGACGAAGAGTGGACTACTTACGTCGCGGCTCGCCGTGCGGCTGAACTCGACAAGATCATCGAGGACGAAGGACTTCGCGCCGACGAGACGCGCGAGTACGTCGAGCGTGCATTCCGCGATGGTGCAATCCAGACCGGCGGCACCGCCATCACGCGCGTTCTTCCTCCGGCGTCCCGATTCTCACCCGAGGGCGGCCACGGCGAAACCAAGCAGCGTGTGCTCACGAAACTCGGCGACTTCTTCGAGAGATTCTTTGGGCTGAGTTCGAACGGAGATTCCTGATGTTGAGTCCCACGACCGACCTGCGGCGTCTGGATCAGCTATGCGACTGACAAGACTAAAAGTTGAAAATCATCGTCGCCTCGCGAACCTTGAGATCGGCGTCCGAAAACACCTCGTGCTCGTCGGGGCGAACGACGTCGGCAAGTCATCCTTGCTGCGATGCCTTGACCTGATCCTTGGGGCCAGTACGGCTCAGTTGTACGCAAAGATCACGCCAGACGATTTTCGGGACTCCGATCAGCCCTTCCTGATCGAAGTGGATCTCGCCGATTTCACGGCCGTCGATAAGGCGCTATTCCCCGATGAAATTGAAGTGGATGCGGCTACCGGAAAGTCTCGACTAACGCTGCGTCTGCTCGCTAGCGTTGACGACAAGGAAACGATTGTTGTCGAGCGATCGGCGCCGGCGGGCGGCACTGGTCGACAACTATCGAGAGATCAAGTGATCGGTCTCGGATGGAAGTTCCTCAGCGCGACGGCGCAAACGCGAGACCTCCGTGATGACCGGAAGTCAGCCCTCGACGAGATCTTGCAAGGCGTCGAACTCGGGGCCGAGAAAGCTGATTTCGACGCGCTCACTGATGAACTCACCCGCACGCTTGGCGACTCGCAGGCTCTCAAGGACCTTCGTAGCTCCTTGGCCGACCAACTGTCGAAGGCGCTTCCCGAAAGGGTAGCCGAGGGTGACCTCTCGTTTGTGCCCGGTGCTGCGGCAGACAACGACGTCCTGAGCGACGTACGGCTCCAAGTGACCAAGCAAGGCGTCGCGCACGACCTCTCGGAGCAATCAGATGGGACGCGAGCGCTCTATGCAATCGCACTTTATGACCTCATGAGTGTGGGCGCCAACGTCGTGGGCATCGACGAGCCAGAGGTTCATCTTCACCCGACAAGTCAGCGGAGCCTCGCGCGCCTGCTTCGGGCGAATCCGAACCAGAAGATCATCGCAACGCATTCATCGGACATCGTCGGGGCGTTTAACCCGGACTCGATCGTCGTCGTTCGAGCTGGCGGACAAGTCGTGCAACCCACCAAAGGCTTCCTATCCGCAGATGAGCGGATGAGCGTGCGCTGGTGGGTGCGCGATCGACTCGAGCCGCTGACGGCGCGACGCGTCGTAGCCGTGGAAGGACTATCTGATCGAATTATCCTCGAGCGAATTGCCGAGCTGACGGATCGAAATCTCGACCGCCTGGGCGTTTCAGTTCTTGAGACCGGCGGATCGGGTGACATGGGTCCGATTGAAAAGCTTTTCGGAGCGAGCGGCTTCGACATCCCCCTAACTCGCCTCATCGACGAGGATGCGGAAGTAACCGTCGCGACGCAGCTCGGAGTCGCAACGGCTGACCTGCCGGCCCACTCTGTCTGGGTTTCTCGGGTCGATCTCGAAGACGAGTATGTGCGGGCCATCGGAGCGGCAACAGTCTGGGCGCAACTGCAGACGTCCGGACATTTCTCGGCAAACGAGCTTGCGAACATGCGCCCGAGCGGGCAAGGCGGGGTTCCGACGGACGGCGACGTCGCAGTCTTCTGTCGCCACAAGAAGCGCAAAATCAACGCAGCGCTTGCCGTGTTGACTCTCCTCGATGCGACCAATGCATTGCAGGTGACGAGTATCCAAAGTGTTCTCGATGAGATCGCTCCCTGATGATCGCGCCGACGCCCAAGCAGCTGGAGATCCGCGACGCTCTCGTCCTTGATCTGCTGGTCATTGCGCCTGCGGGCTGCGGGAAAACTGAGGCGTTGGCGCTTCGAGCACAAGGACTGCTGGACCGGGGCGTGGTTGCGCATCCTCAGAAGCTCCTCGTCACGACATTCTCGAATCGAGCTCGCGACAATGTGCGTGAGCGGCTGGCTTCGTACTTAAGTCCGTCTCTGCTCAGGGAACGAATTAGTATCTCGAATTTCCACGGAGTCGCCTCCCGTCTGTTCCGAGCGCACGCCAACACGATTGGCCTCGACCCAGCGATGATCTTGCCGGAGTCCGATTGGGTGGCCGAGCAATGCCGTCAACGCGGGCTGAACTTCAACGCTGCCGCTGTTGTGCAGACGGTTCTTCGCGAAACAAAGCAGGAGCCCCGAAATGACGAGGAGGTTGACGTCGAACTCGTTCGCCGTGGCAATGCGGACGCTCTTGCCATTGAGCGCCTTCGCATCTCGGAAGGGCGACTAACCTACGACGATCTGCCGAGGATTGCCGAACTGATCCTGTCCAATGATGTCGTCGCCGATCTGTATGCGAGTCACTTTGCCGCGGTGATTGTCGACGAGTTTCAAGATCTCACTCCGCAGCAGCTTCGCATCGTGAATCGCATCGGCTACAAGCGGACTACGTTTGCCGGAGATCTCGCGCAGGGCATCTATGGTTTCGCAGGCGCTCAGCCTGTAGAGATCGATCGAGCGATTCGAGCCGAGTGCGCCCAGATCGTCGAGTTCTCTGAGTCCCACCGGTCTTCGCCTGCCGTGCTGGCCGTCGTGAACGAGTTGGCACCGCTCACGCACGGTCAAGCCCTTACGTGCGCCGATCCATCAGCTTGGCCAGAGGGTGGCCTGGCGGGCTCCGTAGCTCACGACACGGCTGCAGCAGAAGCCGACTGGATCGTGAAGCTCTCGTCGGCGATTTTGTCTCGGGCGCCAGGCCACCGAATCGGCGTCTTGGCGCGAACCGTGGGCCGGCGTCGTTTTGCGGATGCAGCGTTCGCGGCGAGCAGCGTGCCTCACTACCGCTGGGACGACGGCGTGCTTGATACCGATACAGCCAAAGTCGTGAAAGCCATGCTCGCTCGCTTCGATCTCCGCGGTTATCTTGCGGCGGCCGACAAGCTCATCTTTCTTCGGGACGCGTCTGGCTTCGAGGCGATCTCCGACACCGATGGGAGGCGGAACTTGGCGGATGCGTTGGGGTGGGTTCACGACCTCCTCGCTGACGGTGTCCTGCCTGATGATCTTCGGAGTCGAATCAAAGTAGGGGACTCGTCGACGTTGATCTCGACCGCCGGTGTTCACTTGCTGACGGGTCACGTCGGGAAAGGCCAGCAGTTCGACTGGGTCGTGGTCGTGGGCCTCGAGGAGGACATCCTTCCCGACTTTCGAGCAAAAACCTCCGAGGCCCTCTCGGAGGAGGCGCGGGTGCTCTCCGTCATGGTGTCCCGCGCGCGCCATGGCGTGATTTTGGCGCACGCAGCGGACGTACCCAATAACGCTGGCAAGACATGGATTAGAACACCGTCGCGATTCCTTTCGTCCGTCGCTGGGGCCTCTCCACTCAACGCTCACGGAATCGTCGAGTGGTTCAGAGCGGCCGACTGGCCGACCTTGAGTGTGCGATAAGAAAAGCTCACTCGACAGCAGGTCGTCAAGTTCGTTGGATGAGCGACCGACAGCGTCTTTACTGCTCCAGCTCCGGCCCGCGCGGGTCATTCGACGGCTTCGACCGCGACCTAAAGACTCGTATCAGCTCAGCTGAAGTCGCATCGTCGAGCAACGAGGGATTGGCCTCAAGCATCAACTTGATGCGGTCGGCAAACCCTGCGGCTGCTTCGAGTAGTTACTCTTATGCTGCCTTGCGTAGCATGTTGCTGTTGTAAATGTGACGGCAGACAAGGTCGGTGGTGCCTGTCATACTCGGGACAAACGAGGAGGACTTAGCCATCGCGATCCACGAAATGACCCAAGAGGTAGCTCAACATATCGAAACTGAGTTCGGCGACGAGGGTCACCGAGCGCTTGAGTTTATTGAGGGTGGGCGGGTGCTCCTTGACAGCCAACTCGAATTTCCGAAGAAGGGCGAGGTCGTCGCCTACATGGTTCGCGAGGCTTTGCAGTCACTCCTCAATTCGCAAGCACCAGCGGTCAAGCGCAAGCAGGGCAAGAGCACCGGCTGGAATCAACGCTCTCGGGCGGTTGTCAAGGCGCATCAGCTTTGGATCGACAGTCGGGGTGGTGTGCAGGAGGCAGAATCTCTCGCTCTTAAGGACCTATCGATATCTATCACGGACATGGCTGAGATTCATGAGCAGGATGACCTGAATCGCCGACGACTAATCGCAGTTCTCTTGAATAGGACGGGAAGCGCTCCGACACGAGAGGGCACTGCGCTCATCGATGAGTATGCCTCCCTGATCAAGGGCGCGAACAATTCACTGCACGGTGAAACAAGCGTCGAATACGCCGAGACATACTGGACCAGTACAGTCGGTCTGCTGGAGGAACTGTTCCTTCCGCGAGAGCTCCGGAACGAGAAATTGGAGCGACTTGCTGGGCTGGCTGAACCGACGCAAGATGATCTTGCGGAGCTAAAACGACTGGTGCTCGTGCCTGGCTATCTGGTGAAGTTTCTTTCACTGCTTCCAGGTCCTGCATGGCTCAACTGCCTCGAGTCCTCTGGCCTTCTCGATCTTCCAGAGGTCCAGGGTTGGTGGGTGGGTCATGCCTTGGTCAAATCTCTTGGCGAACGTTTTCCATCCGAGCTTCTCGTCACGCTCCAGAAGCTGTTTGCGAAATCATCCAAGGGAGTTCAGGCCACCTATTCGATGGCGTGGGCTGCGCATGACTTGGGGGCGTCTGGAAATCATCTGTTGCTTGAGTGTTTGCGTTTGTATCCTCAGGCGATAAGTCACCTTGCGATTGATGCCTTGAAGGCTGTTTCGCATGCTGATGACTTCGTCGTGGCCATCGCGGTTGTGATCTTGGATCCTGCTGTCGCTGAGGACAATCAGGTGTATCCGGATCCGGTCTTGGCTGTCCTCGTGGACGGACTCGATGGGGACAATTACTTGACCCGGATTCAACTGGTGGTTGAGAAGATCAATCAGATTCCATCGACCGGGCGAGAATGGGCAATGCTCGAGTTGGAACGAGCGATCTCCGTCGCGGACCCGCGAGACTCTTATGCGTTCTCGTTTGGACTACAACTCGTCCATAGCCTTACCGATTTGATCCAGCGGGCGACTGGCTTCGGGACTTTCGACGAACTCAAAGGAACGATCAATGGTCTCTCCGACGAGGTGAGGAGGCGGATCATGCCTTGGTTTGTCGCAATTTTCCCGGACGTTCCTTCGACTGCGTACACGGAGGAGATTGAAAAGGGACTGATTGAAAGGCTTCCGAGCGCGGACGATATCTTGCTCGTTGACCGGATGATTCGGGATTTGTCGCCGGGCGAATACTTGCCCCAATTGGTCGCGCTGTATGGTGCTCCCCTTGACTCGGGCAAACTTACTGCCAGCCTCTCTGACGGCAGTTTTGAAAGAGTGTGGATTCGGAAGCACGCCTGGAGCCCGCTAATGCCAGCGGAAGCGATTGCGAACTGGGCTGGGGCGCTGGCAATCTTGGCTGATCACTATGGGGTGCCGTCACGCGAGCAAATTCTGACCAAGCAATTCTCTGGCTTCAGAACTGTAGAGAGTCCAATCTCAGCCGAAAAGCTCGCAAAACTCTCCAGCGAGGACCTTCTCAAGACAGTGGCAGACTGGACGCCTGGACCACAAGATTGGATGGCTGATCGCGGCTCACTCTGGCAAGCAGCTATGGCTGTCATGGCCGGAGATGTAGCCGTCTGGACGGCTGATCCACTCCTGGTCGCCCAAGGTCTGCTACAACCCACATACGTGGCTGGCTACTTGTATTTCTTGGCTGATCACATCGAACAAGTCTCATGCTCCCCAGATCAGTTGGTGGATGCAGCGGACTGGGCCTATTCAGACAAGTGGCGCTACGACTCAACACTGGACGATGGTTACGGCTTCGAAGCCGATTCCAGGGGTGCACAGCGAGCTGCGATCCAGCTACTAGAGAAGCTGGCTGAAAAGGACATCGGATTCGGCGACAAGCTTGGCACTGTCGTTGAGCGCCTGGTCGCACAGAGTCTTATTGATGACTTTGAAGGCGCGGACGTGACCGGTCGCGATTCGTTCGAGCAGGGCTACAACCGACAATCAACTACGGCGTTTCGCGTCCTGCTGTGGGTCGGTGCCTATGAGTTTCGGCGGTCGGGGGAAGTGTCGACCAGGATACTTAACCAACTCAGTGCTGCTCTTCTGTTTACTGATACACGCGGTGTAGAGCAGCGTGCCGTTCTCGCTGCGCATCTCCAGTTACTTGAAGGCATCGCGCCAGCTTGGCTAGACGACCATTTCGTTGCGCTTTTTGCTGGAGGGAAGGGCAACTTACTCGGACAGGGCGCGCTCGATGTGGCGCTCAAGTGGGGTGCCCGGAGCGAGCGACTGCTGACCAATCTTGGGCGCCAACTGTGGAACGCCGTCACGCGGGAGGTGCCGAATGCGCTCAATCACGGTCTCTACGCCATGCTCTGGCAGGTCAAGGGCTACTCGGTACAGGCGGTCGTCGACCGGCTGAAGCCGATGGACCAGCTGTCGACGGCTGGTGAAACACTGGCTCGGATGCTTCACGGTCCGTCCCAAATTGAGCCTCATCTCTTGAAGATCGCGACCGACTTTTGGCAGGCGGCCCTGGCATCGAGGACCAATGAACCGCTGGCTGGGTTTGGCTGGATTGCCATGGTGAAGCCTTTTCCTGACAGTGACCTCGTCGAGCTTCTCAAGGCAACACTGGAACACACATCAGAACCACTTGATGCGTCCCATGAAGTTGTCGAACGCTTAAAGGAGACGACACCTACGGCGGAGGTCCTTACCGTACTCGACCTTATGGTGCGACGGCAATCTCACGACTGGGATCAAATGGTCATTAATGAGGGTGCCCGTGACGTCCTCGAGTCAGCGAATGGGCTAGTTGAGACAGAGCCATACAAGCGACTCCGTAGTGCATTACAAGAAAGAGACCTTATCTAGGTTGCAATCACGATTGAGTTGCTTGTGATCTATGTCTACTGTGGCGGCGCGCGTATGACCCGCGTTACTGCCACACTCACTTCTGCCTTAATCGTTGCGGTCACTGCGTTATTGATTGCGATGGGAAAGAAGTCGCTAAAGTCGTCCGGAAAGTCTTCGGATCTCAGCCCATTTCCCGCCCAATCCGATTTGCACTCCAGCCTCGATCGAAGAGCTGACGCGCTCGCTCCTTTTCAACTTCGCTGGGTGAGGTCCGACCAAGCACGTGAAGCTTTTCCACTCTGAGGTCATGACGTTTATTGGTGACGTTCCAGCGTAAATCGGAGGACTCATTTAGTGTCCGAGCGCCGACCGGATCGTTACTCCCGATGTTCGCAGCGCTTTGATGATCGTGTGGTTATCAAACCCGAGCTGCTTGCCAATAGTCATGCTTGATAGTCCATCCGCGTACAGCTCTATCGCTTGAGATACCTGTGCGGCGTTCATCCTCTTTGTCGTAACAATGCCCCGATCGGCTAAATGCTTCGCGACCGTTGTGCGTGACATCTTGAACTCAGCCGCGACCCGTCGAATGTTCTTCGCCTCTTTATACCGGGTGACCAATCGGTCGACTTCCGTGACGCGCAGTTGCCGGGCGGTCTTCTGACTGCGTGGGCCAGGCTCGTCCGCTCTCTGGTCAACGCGAGCACGATCCAGTAGCTGGCGGGGATTTATACCTACTACGCAATGATTGGAGTAGTTATGCAAGATCCGCACCAAATAAATTGCCTCGATCGAAATATCGGGGCTATTTATTTGGTCTGTGTTCAACGAGCTTTAATACTGGGCCGAATCAGAAGAAAATAGCCCAGGAAATCCCAAGCGCTTCAGCGCGCTGGGGTGAGAGTCCCTTAAATATATTTGAAATTGGCCCCGTTCATAAAATCATGAACGGGGCCACACAAGACAACGAATCATCGTAGCCTAGCATGCCGGTGCGCTAGATTGCTTGTTAGCAAGCCAAAGTGCACTGACGTATCCCAGGTATCCACCCTTAACAGGATGGGCTTTTGTGTTGGTTGCCGATACTTTGTCGGTAGGTATGAGAATACCATACCACTTCCTGGACCCACGGCCTGTGTAATCGACGAGCTTCTCACCCGTTGTTTCACAGATGACCTTGACCTGGTCGCCCTTTGCCGGCCACTCATTAAAGAGTGAAACACTCTCTCCTTTGACGAGACTCGGTTGGAACTGAGTGGGCAGCCAGCATCGTGGGTCGACGTCGCAGTCTGGGCTGGCCTTTTTCAACTCGACCGTGGTTTTGAACTCGGCTTTCGTTGTTGACGTACTACAGGCGGTAAGTGTGGTCGCAAGTACGAAGCAGGTAAGACCTACCCTAATAACAGAACGCATGTGATCTCCCAAAGATTGTAGGTAGCTGATGAATTGTTTACGCTCGTGCAAGTGTCAACTGCTTATTAATAGCAATAACACTCATTTTCTATTATAACAAACGACGCTTGCCTTCCTTGCCCACTCGTTTGATAATAGGTATATGATTAATGCTCAGTTTGGTGTTCCGGAACAATATCGCGATACATTCAGCCCAGATCAGGTTGAGGAATATATTGCTGCGGCTGAACAACATTACGATTCATTCCTTAATTATCACAACTGGGAGCACGCCCAGGATGTGATGCGCGGCGTTGATGTTATTGCCGATAAACTTGAAGCTCAGGGTGTTCTTATCGGACGAAACGCGTTAAAGATTGCGGCTGCATGGCACGATGCCGGATTCCATGAAAATACACCTGAGGAGTTTCATAGCAAAGAAGAGTACTCGGCTTATTTATTGGATACATTCCTTGAAGATAAACATGTTCCCGAGGCTGTCCGGGTCGTCTTGATGTATAACCCAATTGTTGCAACGTTTCACAAGCACCCGGCGCATCGTAATCCGGCAGAACTTGTACTGCATCGTGCTGATACCGCGAATATTGGTGGACCAGTTGAGGGCTTCCTCGAGGCTAACGCAAAGATTTGGCATGAAGGCGGTGGGCATGGCACGCAGGGATGGTTGCAACATGTCAATCAGACTGCTCGGTTTGTTGAGTTCACTGCTATTGAACATGATTACGAATCGTTGATGCGTAACGTTGAACTGACCGATACATCAGTTGACGTGAATGATGAATTATTTAGTTTCGCTGCTGCACGTAATAGTGCTGCGCTTCGTGAAATAACTGAAGCGCACCAGTACCCACGCGGATAGATAGCATTACTGCTATACTATGTTTTAGTTATGAAAGAATACTTCCAAAAAGCCAAAGAATACGTTATTGACCACAAAAAAGAATTTATAATTGGCGGGTCTATCGCAGGGGCAGTTATCATTATTCTTTTTCTTCTCGCGCTGTATTCGTATAATCACCGTCAGCCAAGTATCGTCTACGAGCCAGCCAATGCCTGCGATCTTTTGACACTAGATGAAGCCAAGACGCTCCTTGGTGACAAAACAATCAATGGAGTCGTTACAACTCCGGTGCAACAAGGAAACCTCACTATCAGTAAATGTAGTTATTCTGATGGACTTTCTGATACAGCCAATGCGGTGGTTGCGGCAATTATCGTTCGTTCTGGTGTCAATGATGCAGGAATTTTGCAGAATAAAAATGAATTTGTTGCCGGTAAGCCATCAGCTGGTGTTGAAGACGTGACGGGTGTTGGCGATAGCGCATACTTTAATACAGGACTTGGCCAACTTAATGTCCTCAAGGACAGTACATGGATTCTTGTTAGCTATGGTTCCGGTGCATCACCGCAAGGTAACTCGCTTGATGACACAGTCAAACTCGCAAAGCTCGTGCTTAACGCCCAATAATAGGGAGTTCACGAATAAACGTATTCTTTTCAGCAACTTCCAGCATTGCTCGGGCTGCTTCCTCTCGGCTAACAAATGGCAGGGTTGGACCATGCGCGCGTAATGTAAATGGTCGATTATTTTCAAATTGAAGTTTTAATACGCGAATAACGGTCCAATCAAGGTCACTTTTTTCTAAGACCGAAATGTGATTTCGCCCATCAGTAATACGCGGTTTATCGAGGATTTCGATACCAAGGTTCAAGAAATGATCGATCAGCGTAATATGATCGCCCGGTTGCCTTGCACCGGTTCCTGTGAGGGTGATAAATCGTTTTATGCCTAGTTCTTTCATAGCACGAATGATAGTTTTTGTTGCCTGAGTTTGCACATCCGCGAGAGACGTGGGAACGTGGCCAATACAACTAAAAACAACATCCTGGTCTTTGATCAGTGCTTTTACTTCGTAGTAATTCGTTGCATCACAGGGGATTGCGGTGAAGTGAGGAGCATCTTTAAAATGTGATAATCCTCTCGTGCCTGCACGCACTGTATGACCGGCTGCGAGGGCCTCTTTAACGAGTGCACGTCCTAATCGTCCGTTCGCTGCGATGATGGCAATATTCATACGCTTAGTATAAGCTAATCATCCTCCTTATGTTTGTATATTATGCGTATAATAGGGTGCTATAATATAATAAAATCATGTCATATAATCCTAACAATCCGAATGGACAGGCGACAAGTGCAAACAGTGCGCCTGTTGTTATTGCCTCTAATCAATCAGCTCTCCGTATAGCCGACGGTACGGGCAATTTACTCACGAGCCTAGCAGACGGCGCAGGAAGCACTGGACTAAGCGTCGCTATGACTGCGACAAATTTTATAGTCTCGGCCGCGAACTCAACAACTGCACAACTGGCAACGACTGCGACCTTTACAGGAACGATTGAGACTATTTTCAACCAACAGGCTATATCTATTCTGGTCACAACAGACCAAAACGGTACTCTGATACTTAACCAATACATTGACCTGGCGGGTACACGAAAAATTAGTGCGTGGACATATACAATCGTCGCTGGCGTGCCATTTAGTCGTTGTTTTGTGGGAAATGGTAACTACTTTAACCTGACCTTCCAAAACACAAGTGGATCAACTACTACAACCCTAAACATTAACACAGCATATGGAACACTCCCGGCAGCATCTAACCTTGGTAATGCACCTGTCTCACTCGATGAGGTAAATGGTACGGCTTTCTCTCTCGGACAGAAAGTATCGGCATCTTCACTCCCTGTTGTTCTTGCTTCGGATCAGAGCCCTGTGCCTATTACTGGTAGTCAGGTAGCCCCAACGACCGTTTCGTGGACAAGTGCGACAACGGTGAATACTGCATCGTCAATTTCAGTCACAAATCTTAATACCGTCTCGGTGACTATGAGTAATACATCAACCATGACGGGTGGTGTGCTTACTTTTGAAGTATCTCCCGATAGTGGAACTACGTGGTTTGCGATTGCTATGGCACGTATTGATTCTTACACCGTGGAAACAACGTATACACTCAGTACAGTTGCAAACCGTGCATGGACAAGCTCTGTCGATGCCTTTACAAACTTCCGTGTCCGCCTGAGTACGATTATTGTCGGAACCGGTACGGCGACAATCAAAGTAGCTGCGCAGCTGTTTGCTATTGAGCCTATTATCACTGTTGGCCAAGCAACTGCCGCATCATTGCAAACGACAGCAGCTATTGCATCGATTGCCGCAGGTGCAAACCTTATTGGTAAAGTAAACGTCACGACCCAGACAACTGGTGGTGCGACAAGCTTCACACTTATCTCGGCTGCTACAACCAACGGTACCAACGTCAAGGCTAGCGCGGGTGTTCTATATATGTTAACTGCGACAAATAACTCTGCCACGGTTGCATTTTTGAAAATGTATAACTTATCAACCGCACCGACAGTCGGTTCAAGTTCTGTGGTACTCACCTTTATGATTCCAGCCAATGGTGGAGTTATGGTTCCTATTCCGCCTACAGGCATTACGTTTTCAACCGGAATTGCCTATGCGCTGACAGGATTACCGGCGGGGAATGACTCAACTGCAGTCGCCTTAAACCAAATTCAATTGAACGGTGCGTACGCGTAATGGCAGTCGCACTGGCTGCATCATATAGCGTCAACAGCGCGACACAGGCAATCAACCAAACGATTACGACCGCATCATTCACTCCAACGACAGGAGATCTTGTTGTTTTGAAGGTCATCACTGAAGACGCCTCAGTTCCTGCTGGAGCGCCATCGGCAACGGGGGGCGGTATCACATGGGTAAAACGTGCCGAGAATTTGGTGGGGAACACGGTGTACGCTGCATTATGGACAGGGACCGTCACGTCCGGTGGATCTGCTATGACCGTTTCAGTGACAACATCCGGAGGGCTAAACGGATACGTCTCTATGGTATTAGAACGCTGGACAGGAGCACAGTTTGCCTCGCCAGCATCCGTTGTTTATATAAATGGCACAACTGGTACAGCAACAGGCGCTATAACGATTACTGGTACGGGTAGCGTGCTTTCGTGGCTCGACGGTGACTGGAATGCATCGACAGGAACAGTAACGTACTCGGGCGGCGCAACGCAGGATGGGATTCATGCGGTTGCCAGTACATACGCCGCCTACTACGCCTATCAAACCGTCAGTGCAGGTTCGCAAACTTTTGGGTTAACTTCACCAACATCACAGACATATACATTAATGGCAGTTGAGATCCAGGTTTCTGGTCAGGCAAATCCAAACTCAGGGAGCATGATGACAATGGGCGTCGGTATCTAATTAACTCTGGTATAATAATCCAAGATGGCGCGTTGGCGGAGCAGTTACGCAGCGGTCTGCAAAACCGCGTAGATGGGTGCAACTCCCATACGTGCCTCCATATTTATTTCTACAAACACTACATGCGCGGATGATGGCTAAACTCGTATGTGTAGACATGATGTCGTACATTACAAAAATCTGCGCGGATGATGGAATCGGTAGACATGAGAGACTTAAAATCTCTTGGCCGCAAGGCCGTGCGGGTTCAAGTCCCGCTCTGCGCACCACAATTATGAAACTCGGCCAAAAATCAGATTTTAGCCGAGTTTTTGTTATACTAGGAGTAGTAATTAAGTGAGGGAAATATAATGGTAGCAATTTGGATTATCGTTGCAGTTGTCGTCTTGATCGCCTTATTTGTAGGGGTAGCATATAACGGTCTTGTGACACTACGTGTTCGTGTTGACGAAGCATGGAGTGATATTAATGTGCAATTGAAACGACGATTGGATCTGATTCCAAACCTCGTTGAAACCGTAAAAGGTTATGCAGCCCACGAAAGTGGTGTCTTCACTGCAGTGACTGAAGCTCGCGCAAATGTGATGAACGCAAAAGGTGTGAAAGAAACTGCCGCAGCGGACAATCAGTTTGAAGGAACTCTAAAGAGCCTATTCGCAGTTTCTGAAGCGTACCCTGATTTAAAGGCGAACCAAAACTTCCAGGATCTACAAGCTGAACTTGTTGATACAGAAGACAAGATTCAGGCATCTCGCCGATTCTATAACTCTGGTGTTCGTGATCTTAATACCAAGATTCAAACATTCCCAAGTAATATTGTTGCGTCAATCTTCCACTTCGTCGTTCGTGAGTTCTTCGAAGTTGACGAAGCTGAGCAAGCAGCAGCAAACAAGCCAACCGAAGTTAAATTTTAATCCTCGTTTAACGACACCGACACGTTGACATGATGGGCGCATTCATCCTTGGGCAAATTCCTCTTATATTAGAGGAGCTTGCTCGTGGTGGAGGTGGTGGCTCTGGCGGCGGTGGCGGGGGATCGTCTGGCGGCTCAGGTTCTGGCGGTGGTGGTATCCTTTACGTTGTTGGCCTCGTTGGATATATACCAACGCACTTTTTAGGGGCATTCCTTCGAAAACATTATTTCAAAGGCTCTTGGCTGGCAGCACGTATTGTCGGATGGGTCATTGCAGGACTGATCGGACTTGTCAGTATTGCACTCATATTCATCCTGCACTCTTTCCTCTTGGCATTTTATGTCAATGTTCCGATTGCAGTCGGTGCGCTTCTGGGTATGGCCGCGGGCTTGAATGCATGGGCGGGTAAGATTAGTAGAAATGCGAAGGTTCAAAACGCTGTCGCTGCTTATGCCAGTAAAGATAATGTGTGGAATGAAAAAAATATCCTGAAATACGTCGAGGGTATTTTTTATAAATTCCAAAAAGATTGGACAGACTTTGATACGGCGTCGATGCAACAATACATGTCACCGAATTATTTCAACCATACTCATTTGATGATGTATGCCTTAAAGGGTGCACATAGGCTTAATAAAGTGGCGAGTCCTCAGGTTATTTCACACTATATTATTTCTGCAAACGATTCTGACAATAATGATGAAGACACGTTTGAAGTTGCCATCACTGCGCTTGCTGATGACCAATTGTATGATGATCGAACGAATACCTTGTTATTTAGAGATAGGAGTACCTTTACTGAGTATTGGCGCTTTATACGAAGCGGTAATAACTGGCTATTTGATGGCATTCGACAAGAAACGCAGTCGATGGCAACCACCAGCTATGCTATTTCACAGTTTGCACATCAAAATGGGCTGTATTATTCAGCCGATTGGGGATGGCTGCTCCTCCCGGCTGACGGCTACTTGTTTAGTCATGGGAAGTTTGGAACATCCGACATAAATAACCATGTGATTGGTTTCGTAAACAATGTGTTAACTCAGCTATACACCTATACGCCCAACCCAAATAATCAATCGATTGGCGGAATCGACCAATATTTAGTCGTACAAACAAACGTACCAAAAACATACGGACGTATTCTAGTGCGTCGGCGGTCAAAGTTTATTAACTGGCCTGTGAAAGGCCTGACACAGGTAAAGATGGAGTGGGGCGAGTTCAATGCCATGTATGATGTCTACGCAAGTGACCTTGAACGAGTGACGAGCTTTGAGTTATTGAACCCATTATTTATGGCAAACTTGCGTGACTTACCATTCGAAGTGAACATCGAAGTCGTTGACAATGTTGTCTACTTATTTACAAAAGGAAATACCAATGCAAATATCTATGCATCGCTGTATGATATTGTCCTAAAAGCACACAAAGAAATGAAGCTCTAATCTGTTATAATAGAGGTAATCATGTATAGAGCGATTGCTGAAAATAAACGAAATACGGTGCTGATTATGGCGGTTTTCGTGGCGCTCATTAGTGCAATTGGGTACGTTGTCAGCCTCTACTTCAATAACACTTCGGTTGTTTTCTGGGTCATCGGTGGCGCTGCACTGTATGCAATTATTCAGTATTTTGCAGCCAGCTCACTTGCTATTGCAATGAGCGGTGCGCAGGAGATCGAGAAGAAAGACAACCCACGATTATTTCGTATTGTCGAAAATCTCGCGATTACTTTAGGAATCCCTACCCCCAAGGTATATCTTATTGAAGATCCAGCACCGAATGCTTTTGCAACTGGTCGTGATCCAAAACACGCGGTCGTCGCGGCAACAACCGGTATCCTTGAAATTATGAATGATAGGGAATTAGAGGCCGTTATGGCCCACGAAATGGGGCACGTACAGAACTACGACATTCGTGTCAGTATGATTGCCTTTGGACTGGTCAGTGCGATTGGTATTCTGGCTGATGTGGTGATGCGGATGTTTTTCTTTGGCGATAACCGACGGGATAACAATATGAATCCAATTGTGTTGATATTCGGACTTGTCGTCGTTATTTTGTCACCAATTGTTGCGGCTATTGTACAACTGGCGATTAGCCGACAACGTGAATATCTTGCTGATGCGACGAGTGTTGTGACGACGCATGATTCAGAAGCGATGGTTGATGCATTGCAAAAACTTGAGGCCTATGGCCGACCAATGCAAAAACAAAATACAGCTGCTGCTCATATGTATTTGAATGACCCATTAAAACCCGGTATTTTTTCTCGACTTTTTAGCACCCACCCGCCTCTTGCTGAACGTATAAAAAGGCTCCAAACAAATGCCGCGCACTTCTAAGAAAAAGCCACTCTCTAAAAAAGAACAGTTCCTGGCAACTGTTAAAAAGCCGGTTACTGCGGTTCAACAACACGCGAAAGCATTAATGGCGAGGCGTCCCCACCGCAGTTTTCGTATCACGAGGCGCCGTGATTATAATCGTTCTTTAAAACTACCAGGCTACTTTGCGTTTTCACGATCTGTAACGAAGACGTTGTGGCAGCATAAAAAGATATTTATTTGGCTGGCAGTTGTCTATGCAATTCTGACAATGATGCTCGTTGGTATTGGGTCGCAGGAGACATACAACTCACTAACATCAACTTTGCAGGATACCGGCACGCAAATTTTTCAAGGAAACTTGGGGCAACTGGGACAAGCAGCGCTTTTGTTTGTTTCGATAAGTTCGTCTGGATTGAATGCTACTCCGACCGAAGCGCAGCAGATCTACATTGTTCTGATTGCTCTTTTGGTGTGGCTAACGACCGTATGGCTGTTACGAAGTCTGCTTGCCGGTCATAAGGTAAAGATGCGTGATGGATTATACAGTGCGGGTGCGCCGATTATTGCAACGCTTCTTGTGGGCTTGGTACTGATTGTGCAGCTTATTCCGATTGGACTTGCAATTGTTGCGTACGCGGCAGCAAACTCAACCGGGCTATTAACTGGAGGAGTCGCGGCGATGTTATTTTGGTTTGCGGCAGGGCTGCTTGCGATTATGTCACTGTATTGGATCACCAGTACTTTCCTAGCGCTGATTATCGTGACGCTGCCGGGTATGTATCCAATGAAGGCATTAAAGACAGCTGGCGATATGGTCGTTGGACGACGACTACGAATCTTGCTGCGTATTTTGTGGATGATGGCAAGTGTTATTGTTGCCGGGGCAGTTGTGTTTATCCCAATTATTCTTATCAATACGGGCCTGACAAATATTTGGCCTGTGGTTGCAAATGCACCGATTGTTCCGATCGCACTGACCTTGTTTAGCGTCGTCGCATTTATTTGGGCAGCTAGTTATATATACTTGTTGTATAGAAAGGTAGTTGATGATGACGCAAAGCCAGCCTAGCGAAAAACGAGCAAAGGAACTACGGGATATACTCTCGAAATATAGTTACGAATACCATGTGCTGGATATGCCAACAGTCAACGATGCTGTCTATGATAGTTTATTTGGTGAATTAAAAACGATCGAGGCTGCACACCCTGAACTAATTACATCTGATAGTCCTACTCAACGCGTTGGTAACGAACTGCTAGGTGGATTCAAGAAGGTCACACATAGTTCACGTATGCTGAGCCTTAATGACGTGTTTGATCGCGCCGATGTCGAAGCTTGGGTTGTCCGTATGGATAAGTTGTTACCAGGCGCACAGCACGAATTCTTTGCGGATATCAAGATGGACGGTTTGGCATGTGCGCTTATCTATGAGGATGGTGTTCTGATACAGGCGGTGACGCGTGGCGACAGCTTTGTTGGCGAGGATGTGTCGTCCAATGTGCGCACAATTAGTAATGTGCCACTTCGGCTCCGCGTGGCAGCTGGGTACGAAAAGTTCTTAGTTGGCCGAACCGAAATTCGTGGTGAGATTGTGATGTTGAAAAAAGACTTTACGACGCTGAATGAAAAGCGTCGTGCTGCTGGTGAACCTGAATTTGCAAATCCTCGCAACCTCGCAGCCGGAACTATTCGTCAACTTGATCCGAAACTTGTTGCTGCCCGTCCATTGTCGTTTAGGTCATATGATTTACTACGTGATAACCCGGCGGATATTCCGACGAATATGTTTGCCTATGAGGCATTAACGGCACTGGGCATTAGTCGTAACAAACAAGCGAGTACGTTTACTCACCTTGACGGCGTCATGGCCTTTATTGATGAGTGGAGTGAAAAGCGTTTAGATCTTCCGTTTAACACTGATGGACTTGTCGTCAAAGTTAATGACCGTGCACAGTTCGTAAAGCTTGGGATTGTGGGAAAGCAGCCACGTGCTGCAGTTGCCTTTAAATACGCTGCCGAGCAAGCGACAACTATCGTGAAAGACATCGTGATTAGTATCGGACGGACGGGTGCGGCAACACCGGTTGCTGTATTCGATCCTGTTGTGGTTGCGGGCACGACTGTCCAACACGCCAGTCTCCATAATGCTGATGAGATTGCACGACTGGACGTACGCATTGGTGATACGGCGATTATTTTTAAGGCTGGTGATATTATCCCAAAACTTGAAAGTATCGTCCTCGAACTTCGACCAAAAGACGCACAACCATTTCACTTCCTTGAAGCGTTGAAACATCAATATCCTGAACTTTCGTTTGTTCGTCCTGAAGGAGAAGTTGTCTACCGCGTTGAAGGCGCTACTGGTCCGCTACTGCTGACGAAGTCGGTTGAACATTTCGCATCGAAGGGGGCACTGGATATTGATACGCTCGGCGAAAAGAATGTCGTTGCGTTAGTGAATGCAGGACTGGTAAAAGATCTTGCTGATATCTATGGCATTACAAAACAACAGCTATTGGAACTTGATCGATTTGCAGATATCTCGGCTGGAAAACTTGTTGATGCAATTGCAGACAAACGAACACCGCTACTTGAACGATTCGTGTATGGGCTTGGAATTCGTCATGTCGGAACGCAAACGGCGATTGACCTCGTGAATGCATTCGGATCACTCGAAGCAGTTCAAAACGCTACAATCGACCAATTGAAGGCTATTGATGGTATTGGTGAAGTAGTTGCTGAAAGTGTTGCTGCTTGGTTCGCTGACCCTGATAACGAGGCGTTGATTGTTAAGTTTGCTGATCTGAATGTTATACCTGTATTTGAAAAGAAGACAGGTAAGTTTACCGGACAGAATTTTGTGGTAACCGGAACGCTCGAATCAATGTCACGTGAGGAAGCGGCTGAAAAAATCCGAAGCATGGGCGGTACGTTTCAGTCTGCCGTTGGAAAAGACACGACATACCTCGTTGCTGGTGGTAAAGTCGGCGAGAGTAAATTAAAGAAGGCGACCGCATACGGAACAAAGATTATTGATGAAGCCGCGTTTATAAAACTTTTGGAGGAATAGTATGCCGACATTTTATTTAAGAAAACTGGTGCGTGATCAAGTGCTGCAGCGTTGTCTTGATGATCCACAATTTACAACCGATTATGTAGTATTAGAACCAAGAGACTTTAAGGCATCATTGGTTGCAAAGATTCACGAAGAAACAGATGAGATTCCGGTGATTGACGAAAAAGACGATGAGGTGCTTGGTGAACTAGCTGATGTTCAGGAAGCGCTCGACGCGTTAGTGAAAGTCTACGGATATTCGAAACAGGATATTATTACTGCTCAAGCAAAAAAAACAGCAAAAAACGGAGCATTTGAGAAACGCGCATTCGTGACGAGCTTTACGATAGAAGGCGAAAACGAATGGACGGATTACTTTAGAAAGAATCCAGATAAGTACGAGGAGGTCGCATGAGTAAAGTCGAAGCGTTTGAACTTCCACTTATTGCAGCTGGTGTCTATGAACACTACAAAGGTAAACGCTACGAAGTAGTTGGCGTTGGGCTTGATTCAGAAACAACTCAACCAGTTGTCATCTATGTTCCTCTTTACGAATCGAACGTTCCGTTTTGGGTACGTTCATACGAAATGTTTTTAGAGTTTGTTGAAGTTGATGGTACAAAAGTAAGACGATTCGAGAAAATCAGTGAGTAAGCAGCCAATATTTATTACAGGTAATCAAAACAAGGCTGATTATCTTGCACGTATTCTTGGTATTGAACTAGAACACCATAAATTGGATTTGGATGAGATACAGTCAGTCGATCCAAAAGAAGTAATTGAGCATAAAGTAAAACAGGCCTACGAGATCTTGAAAAAACCTGTACTGGTTGAAGATACCTCACTCTTTTTTAATGCGCTCGATGGACTGCCTGGCCCATTTGTAAAATTCTTCGTCACCGCAAAAGACGGACAAACAATTATGTGTCGTATGCTTGATGGATTTGACGATCGGACAGCGTATGCGAGCGCAATCTATGCGTATTATGACGGCGAGCAACTGCATACGTTTATCGGACGATTGAATGGAACGATTGCAACGAGTCCGCGAGGTGGTGGTGGCTATGGTTGGGACGGTGTGTTTGAACCAGAAGGATACGGTGGTCGAACCCGCGCAGAATTGTCATCTCAGGAAGACGATGAGTCATACGAAAAGATCCGTGACTTTGATGGCCTAAGGACGTTCCTCCGGGAATAAATACATGAATCGGATGCTTCGTCATGGAAAAAGAATAGGAACTGCAATTGTGGGCGGACTTGTTTCACTTGTTGGGCTGATCCTTATTCCATATCCCGGGCCTGGATGGCTGGTTGTGTTTGCAGGACTTGCAATACTTGCAACGGAGTTTGAGTTTGCCGCAAAAGCACTCGAATGGTTGAAGTCAAAATATGAAATATGGAAAGCCTGGGTCAAGCGGCAACCTGTGATCCTCCGTATCCTCATCCTTGGATTCACTGGTCTGGTGGTAGTGGTGACGGTATGGCTACTGAATACATTTGGACTTATTGATAATTTCTTTCACTTTCATCAAACTTGGCTTCATTCACCAGTTTTAAGTAAGTAGGTCAAGCAAGCGATGTGCTGCTGATGCTGAGGCGACTTGTTGTTCACGAACCGTTGAGCTGCCATCACGTGTTTGCCATAAACTGTGCGCAAGCCAGAATCCAATCAGTACAATAACTTGATCACGATTGATATGGTCAACATAGGGGCTGACATCATAACCTGATTTCACGAGGTCGATAAGGAACATTGTACTATCGGCATCTTTTGGTGCAGGATCACCCCAGCTCCAGTCAACTAGCTTGGCGCCGTGGTCGGGATGTCGGCCAATGTTCGATTGACGCGCATCGTTGTGTGCCATAACAAGAGGAACATTTCGATCAAGTGCATGTGCTTGTTTTTTGAGTTGAGGAAAATCCTGAATGAGCTGAGTTGCAAATTGCTGCTGTTGGACGCTCCAGTCTTGCGAGAGCTGCTGAATCTTTTCAATTAACACTTCGGTTTTATCGTCAGTGATATCATCCCAACCCTCTTTCCAAAACGTTTCATAGGTTGGTTCAATCACCTCATGGTACGATGGGTTTACTGGAATAGGTAAGGCCTGCAACTGATCGAAAGCCGTCAGTACATCGCGGACGTACTGGTCGAACTGGCTATCTTCAGGCGCACGCCACTGCCATCCATCGTCTTCATGAAGCGCATCCATTGCGAGTAATGAATCATCAACAAGGTCCACGCGGTCAGGAATCGCAGAGTAGCCTTCTTCGGCAAGTTGTGTAAATAGTGCGAATTCTTTTTGTAGGTACGCGCGTGAGTGCGCTTCGCGAAATGCATCCGTGAAACGAGATGCGTCGTGAGCTTTAATGAACAGACGGTCGGTACCATCACTCACGAATAAGTGATCATATGCCATGTGGCCAGCATCGACGATTGTTGTTTCAAGTTGGTTACTGGGAGTGTTCAGTATGTCGCGAATGGATTTTTTATGACCACCTTCATGCTCCTGAGGGTTATGCAGTCGTTCCAGTGCAATTTGAACAAGTACCGCATGTGATCCGTGAAGTTGTTCTGGCAGTTCGTCGACGTAGAACCATTGCACACTTTTTACTTCATTCGGATCGGTTACTGCAACAGGAAGTCGCTCGTCAACAACGAACGAATAGGCTGAGGTTTCTGCCCAGGCATGTGCAGTAGTACGAAGGTCAGCCACGACGTCCTGGTATATGAGGTCACCTTCAAGCTCTAGTTTTAAGTCGGCTTCTTCAAACAGTTCACGCCGTGCGGCATCAGCAGGGTTTGTTTCGCCGGGATCGACAAAACCACCCGGGAGCGCCCAAATGCCAGTATCGCTGCGCTTAATCAGTAGGACACTGGTTCGAACTTCATGGGTGAGAACGATAGGATCGGCAGTATAGTTAGGTCCCCAGTTGTGGTAGAAGCCTTTTCCAGTAATGACGCCAACATCTGGGTTAGCAAGCATTTGTGTGAGCCATGGGTGCAACGGACGACCTTCATTATCGGTCTCATAACCAGCTGTACGGAATGCGTCACTCTCGGCTGATGTCGGAAGGTTGGTATTGTTTTTAGTCCATTCGCCGTCTGGGAGAATCGTTGTTCCGTTTGAGTTTTTAGATACGTCGGCAATCGTGAGTCGAACTGTTGGGTAGCCAGGATAGGAAGCGCCTTTTTCAAAAGTCTTCTTGGTTGCGGCAAATAGTTTCTCGTTCATTATGCCGTTACCATTTCTCCATATACTGCATCAACCATTTGTCGAACATCGTCTTCGTATCGTTCAACTTGAGAAATAGGCCCTGTGTGTTTGCCTGCATTATCGCTGAGTTTTACCGTATCGATTTCGTTGACGTTCGTCGCTTTCATCACAAAGTTGTTTGCGCGAATTCCGAGGTCGTTCATGAGTGTCGTACCCCAACCGAACATAAGGTTGATGCGGCCAGCAAAGTGATCGGCAAGTGCGATGATTGTGTCGATATCAAGTCCGTCACTAAAGACGAGTGTCTTTGTTGAAGGATCAATGCCCTTGTCTTTGTAAAACTTTATTGCTTGTTCACCAAACTCTACTGGATCACCAGAATCATGACGGAGGCCATGCCATTTCTCGGCTTGTTCTTTAGTAAAGTCTGCAAAAAAGAATTTAGAGGTAAACGTATCAGTGAGCGCAATTGAAAGGTCGCCATTATAGCGTACGTCCCAGTCGTTCATCATATCGCTGTGGCCTTCAAGTGGGTTGCGGCCTTCCGCATCAGCAAGACCTGCGTATACCATTGGCATTTCGTGAGCATAGGTTCCGATTGGCGCAAGATTGTGTTTGTGTGCGAACCATGGGTTACTTGTTCCAACAAAGTTGTCAGGAAGCTCTTCGGCGAGTCGTCCAATAACGTGGTCGTGCCATGCAGCACTAAATCGACGGCGGGTACCAAAGTCTGAGAATTTAATGTCAGGACGGGCTTTAAGTTTTGTGATTTTCTCATCGAGACGACGATCGCCTTCGGCCCAAACATCTTCAACGTTCAGTTCTTGTGCTTTCATTAGGTTTCGGTAGTACTGCTCGTTCACTTCGCTCATGACAATCGTTTCCCAAAGGCTCACATTTGCCCATGGGCCTTTTGCTGAAATTGCAAGGTCGTTAGTTTCTTCGTCGATCGCAACATCGACATCGACAAGGTGGATGTTTGCAAGAAAGTCGAGGTATGATTCATCGAAACGAGCTTCGCCATTTTGTGCTTTTAATCCTGCAAAATAAGTAATTTCTTCAGTCGTAAAACCTTGTGCGATAATTTCGTCGAAGCGACCACGAAGTTCGTCTATGTTCACATACTGCGAAAGAGGGAAGTCACCAGCACGATTCTTCATCGTAAAGGTTACTTCGGCGTTTGGGAATCGTTCAAGGGCGACTTGGCCCATTGTCAATTTGTAGTAATCGAGGCCGTCCGATAAGTGACGCTCTGGGGTTGTGTTGTATTCTTCGGGAGATAAAAATTCGTGCATGATTGTTTCCTTATTTTGCTAACTCAATTGCATTACCGGTTAAAATATCGATGCTTTGTACTAGCTGTGCACCAGCTGCTTGCATCTGAGCGATTGCATTTTCGCCGTCATCCGGCTGAATGTTTACAGCGCGTATCGCGTCCTCGACGACAAAGAGCTTTATTGTTCCTTCTTTTGGATCAACCCTCAAGGCATCAAGTACTGTTTGTAGGTCACAATAATCTGTTGCAACGCCGCCCAAAAGGACTGCTACTCGTTCACGTCCGACTGGCGTAATGATCGATTCAATTGTTTGTCCATCGTCTGCAATACCTTCAAGCCCAGAGTAGCCATCGGTTTGCCCCATACCTTTGTTAATAATGACATCGTCTTCTTTAATGTCAAGATTATCTGCTAACGCCGCACCCTCGGTACCAGCTACGCAGTGGACAGGCCAAATGTCAAAGTGGGGAGTTGTTTCAGGATGTTGGTCACCAGTAGCGATGACGATACCCTTATGTACGCGGGTATATTCGTTTAATGAGTTGAGTGGAGCGATGACTTCATCACCATTCGTGACAGCAAGAGAGCCTCCAGGAAGGAAGTCATTCTGTACATCAACGTTGATAGTTACGATTCGATCAGCGGTAAACTTTTCCATAATTGTTAGCTCCTTTGCTTATTAAGTGTATTCTTTACACTATCTACTATTCATAGTAATACGTAGTTATTGTAAAGTCAACACTAATTGCATAAAAAAGTCTGACAATGTATACTACTAGTAAAGAGAAAGGTGCACACGTATGGCAATGCCGAATGAACTGGTCTTTGTAAGACACGGACAATCAGAAGCGAACATAATCCAGAAAGCCGGAAAGGCTGGTCAGCCACATGACATGGAGTCGGTGATTAATGATCGACCAGACTGGCGACAAAGACTATCACCAAAAGGTATTGAGCAGGCAAGGCTCGCTAAAGTGTGGATTGATGAGAATATGGGCGGCGTTGCCGTGTTTGATGCTTTGTATGTATCCTCATTCCTTCGAACGCGAGAAACTGCAGCGCACCTATCGGGTAATAGTGATGCACGCTGGACAATTGATGATCGCTTGATCGAACGAAGCTGGGGTTCATTTGGTGCAACCCCTATCGAAGAGCGTGGAACGCAGTTTCCTCATACGGTAAAGATGCAGCAAGCAACGTCTTGGTTTACACGATTTGATGGTGGTGAAAACATGCCTGATGTGAGTGGGCGCTACCGAGATTTCCAAGGTACGTTACACCGCGAAATGTCTGAGAAAAAAGTGCTGGTTGTTTCACACGGCGATTTTATTAATGTGTCACGATATAATATCGAACGCATGTTGCCCGAACAGTGGGAAGACATGGATAAGGGCGACCAATACACACTTCGAAATTGTACAATTGTTCGCTACAGTCGAATTAATCCAGATGACCCGCAGGATATTCGCGAAAAACTACGCTGGCGACAAATGATTTACCCGGATGCTATTCATGAATCGCCTGATGGCGCGGCTTGGGTAGAGCTGCCTATCCGACAACGATTTATCGGTTCGGAACTTTTAGAACAAGTAGAAATTGCACCACCACTTTTGGGCAAAGAATAATGAGCTACAAGTATCTTTTGATGCCTGGTCGTCATCAGGCGATTACTCGTTTCCAAGTGAACCATTTAAAAGAAGTACTGGCTCGTCCTGATGTTGATCGCAGTGCGCAGGTGATATGGGCAGTGACGAGTGCAAATCACGCCGGCACGCAGCGCAACCCAATCTCGGGCAGTCGTCGCCTCGGGATGATTGAAGCTGTTGTTATTGCCGAGGATATTCCCTCGCAGGTATTTCGTATCACGAACATGACCGCCAAGCCAAACTTTGCCCACTACGTGGTTGAAGGGATTCGTCTCGAAAGCAAAGGGCGGACGAGTATGCGACCAGAGGACACCATCGTGATTTGTTCGACAAAAGAAGTTGCGCAGCAATATAGCGATGCGGGATTCCAAATCGATAGTGCTGAAGTCGACGCGTCGTTTGAGCATCAGTTGGGTCCACGTCCGTGGGATGTTGTCGAAGAACTTATTAAAAGTGGGCCACAGTGGCGATCAAGCGCGATTGTTCAAGACGAACTACACCCAGTGTGTCTAGCGCACTTTGAACGATATGGGCTGGGTGACGATATCGTAGAAGTTTTCCAAGATCCACTGATTGATAGCGATGACGGCGACATTACGACTACACGCGACTACGCTACGTATCGTCAAGCATTTGAAGACGGCGCGATTCGAAAAGTCGCTGAATTTGGACAGTATGTGCAAGCAGGTCGTATCCTTGATGTTGGCTGCGCAACTGGTGAAACACTGAAAATTCTGGCGAAACGACCGGATTTGTTTGAGTCTGACTTTTACGGCGTTGAAGCGGCACGTCCGTTGTTCCAAATTTGTCAGCAGCGAAAAGATAATGGTGAATTTGGTGCTGCCAACGTGTTCTTTTATCAGCGTAATATTATGCGCAGTTCGTTGTTTCCGCATAATTCCCTCAACACGATTATTACGATGGCACTCACGCACGAAATTGAATCGTATCTGGGGCGAGATGCATTAAAAAGTTTCATACAACGCATGTATGACATTACTGCGCCAGGCGGTGTCTACATAAACTACGATGTGATCGGTCCCGATGATAAAGACAAAATGGTCTATGCACTACTAAAAGATGATGACGGCGACAATCCGCATACGCTGTTTCCTGATATGCCTGAAGAAGCGCTCGCTTCTTTCTTGAGGACCCTTTCAACCAAAGCTCGTTTTCACCGATTTGTGAAAGACTTCCGTTCGAAAGAAGGGGATGTCATTGCTGTTCGGTATGAAACAATCGACGATAAAGAATACGCAGTCCTGCGTCACGCCGACCTGTGTGATTTCCTTGCAAAGAAAGATTATTTCGATAGTTGGCACAGTGAAATGCATGAACGATTTTGCTTTTGGGAATATGCTGACTGGACACAGGCGCTGACTGAAGTCGGCTTTGAAATAGGTGAAGGATCAGGGACAAAACAAAATACTTGGTTGATTGAAAATCGGTTCGAGCCAGCGGCAAAAGTCTACGAAAAAAAGAACGATACACTAGTAGAAATAGAACAGCCTGTGACAAACGTCTTGCTTATTGCTCGAAAACCTCTTTAAAATAAATAATATTATTGTAGTTTTTACACTAACTATGGCTTTTACTATTTAGATAGTGTTAATATAACACTATCAGTTAGTTGATGTATGCAATACCGACTGCTGAAAGGTTTTCAACCGTCCAGAGTGATACGGAATATCGCTTGCTCTTTAACAACTGAAACAGAGGTAGATGGATTGACAAAATGACGTATTTATAGGACAATGACTAGCACAATGTCTAAAAGTATTACTTAAATACCTGCGAGACGGGTGGTCCATTCGTCCCTTAATAATTCGACAAAAAGATAAGGAGGTGAGCGCATGATCCTGCAAAGGGGATCGCGGCATTACCAAATTGGCGACAGAGTTGCAGAAGCCGAGACTTACCGTACCTACATCTGTGTAGATGAAGAGACGGGGAGACGGTTACTGCTGCAAATCGCCAAAGAGTCCATGCACAACGGCGGTCTTGACCGTGCGGTGTACATCCTAAGGGAGCTCAAGAAAACTGCGGAATCTTTCGAGGTGGAATACGCCAAGAAGGGGACCGGTACGTTGCTGAGCTATGAACGGCTTTTTCCAAATGTGGTTGATAGCTTCATCTGGGAAGATCAGGGGAATCGCCGAGCGGTCATTTTGGAGTTTAGCGAGGTCGATGATGCCATGAAAATGGTACCGTTGACCAATCTGGCAAAAAGAGACCACATCCGCGTCGATCTTAGGACGAGTGCCTGGATTATGGGCAGACTGCTCAAGTTGTTGGAGTTTTCCCACAACGAGAGAATTACAGTCCGTACATTTTCAGGCAACAACGTCCTGATTGTCCCTGCTCAACATTTTGTTGTGGTCTTTGACTGGTCGTCTGCACAGACGTTTCCTGACAAGATCCCAGCAACTAACCGAGCCGACGATATTGCAGATGCAGCGAAAGCAGTGTTTGCCGCTATCGGTGGTGACTCGGAAACGGGAAGCTACGCCTACTTGAACGAAGGAGATGGGGAAACCCGCTATGTTGAGTTCCTCTGGAACTTGGCCTCTTGTCGTGAAAGTAATGCCGAAAGAGCGCATCGCCAGTTCTACGAACTGGTGGACGAGCTCTACGGCAGGAAGTTCCATCCATTCACCACATTGCCGCTCTAAGCGGCACAGAACTAAGGAAAAGAACAATGGGAAGAGATACCTTTACCCGTTCGGCGTACACATCGGCATCAAGTCGATTCGTGGATACGAGCGGACCGGCTACCTACCGTGCCGAACAGCGTGCACGGAAAACGGGCAAGCTTGACGAACTCGTCGATCCCGCAGGCTACGGCGTCATTCGACGCTCGCTGCTGCGGTTCGATGAGCTGGAATCTGGTCTGTTCGAGCTGACGGTCGGCACCTCAATGCCGGTCGAAACACGGCTCGACACAACCGGAAGCATGGGCGGTAACGTCGATGTCGCACTCAAGGTGCTTCCAGATGCCTACGAACTGTGCAGTCGTGTCCTTCCGGGCTATGATCTGCACATGGCAACCGGCATCTTCGGTGACAAGGTGGATGACTTCGTCCTCTGCCGTCCACAGTTCGAAATGCTCGCTGAGAAGATCGTCGAGCAACTTACGCTGATGGTTCCGGAGCGCGCAGGTGGTGATTTCCCCGAGGATCCGCACTATGGACTCTTTGGGGGAGCCTACCTGACGGCTGCCTACATCAACCGCATCGGTCTCAAGGGTTACGACTTCACAGTCTCGGATGCTCCCGCAAGGGACCGTCTGAGCGAGTCGCAGCTCAAGAGAATCTTCGGCAAGGAGGTGTTCGAGAAAGTGGCTGCCAATGGCTTCCAGATCGACTCCGATGATCTGCCGACGACCAAGCAAGTCGTTCAGGATCTGCTGAAGCGGGCGCATGCCTTCTTCTTGCAGGTCGGCAGCGAGGGCGAAACAACCAGGTTCTGGAACGAAGTGTTCGGTCGCGATCGAGTGATCATCCTGCCGAGCACCAAGCTCCTACCTCAGGTTCAGGCCGTCATCATCGGCTTGACCGAGGGAACGCTTGCTCTCGACGAGGCAAAGGACTTTCTGACGAGTAATAACGTCAGCGAGGCCGATGCTGAGCGCATCACGCGTTCCGTCGCCAACATCCCCATCGGGGTGCAGGCGACCGCCGAGAACTACAACCGCCGGCCCGTGAAGGGTGACCTGTTCCGCGACAAGACCGATCTCTGGCCGATTGACCCGAGTGAAGTTCCCGCGGACGTGGCATCCGACACGACCGACACAAAGGAAGGGCCTGCCTGGCTCTAACTCATCAAACACCCTAGGAAAGGATTCGACATGACCGACAAGGTCTACGTCGTCACCGATCTTGGGGTTGGTGACGGTGGCAAAGGTGGTGTGGTGCACGCAGTCGCAACAAAGCTGCGTGCCCACACCGTCATCAAGCGCGGCGGCGCACAGGGAAGCCACGGCGTCCACACCTCCAGAGGCGAGAAGTTCGCTTTTAGCCAATGGGGGTGTGGGACGTTTGAGGGTATTCCGACGCATCTGTCCGAGCAAATGGTCGTCTCTCCAGAAGGCTTGTTGAACGAAGCAAGCACGCTGAGATATGGCCATGGTCTTACCAATGTCTTCGACCTACTGACCGTAGACGAAGCAGCACTATGTACAACACCATTCCATGGCATTTCCTCTCGCCTGAAAGAATTGGCAAGAGGAAGTAATCCCCGTGGGACAGTGGGAACTGGTGTCGGTGAAGCCTACCGCAACTTCGGAAAGTATCCGGAACTTGCTATCAAAGCAGGAGACCTGCAAGGTCCTCGGCTGCGAGAGCAACTGGCTGCTATCCGTGAACGCGTTCGGAAAGAGCTGCAACCACTTCTTGACGGCGAGTTTCTCGCTGGAGATCAGGTGGCTGCGGCTGAAGAAATTGCCCTGCTGGGTGATGACGGGTTTTTAAACCATGTCGTTGCCCGCTTCGAAGAGGCAGGTCGTCTTGCGAATATCGTTGGTAGTGACTATTTGGGAAATGAAATACTCTCCCGGAAAGGCATTGCTGTCGTTGAAACATCGCACGGCGTTCTGTCCGATCGTCTCGTTGGATTTCATCCGCATACCAGTGCAATTCGAACATTGCCGCGCTTTACGCGTGACATGCTTGAGCGCGCTGGCTACGACGGGCAGATCGTGAACCTCGGAGTTACCAGAGCCTACGCCATTCGGCATGGCGCTGGTCCGATGCCAACGATCGACTCGCGGATGACGGAGAACTTGTTACCTAACAGTAACAAGGACGAGAACCGTTACCAAGGTGCAGTCCGAGTAGGTCCACTTGATTTCGTTATGCTGCGATACGCCCTTGCGGCGTGTGGCGGACCTAGCGTCTTCGATGGTCTTGCTATGACCTGGTTTGATCAAATCCAGACCAATAAAGTCTGGAAGTGGTGCGACCGATATGTTGACGCCGACGATAGTGACTACTTTTCACCCTCGGGGGAAATACGTCTCAATCAAGGCGGCGATTTGGCGCATCAAGAACTGCTGGGTGAGAAATTGCTCAGTTGTCGACCAGAAATCAGCACGATGCCAATTGATCTTGCTGCCAGTCCCGCCGAGCTTTATGCGACGTGTGAACAGGTAGTTCAGGATGCGCTTGGTGTGGCAGTCCGGATGATGTCGTTCGGACCGACCGAGCTCGACAAGTTTTACAGGTAACACTTCCAAATCCAAACACACATAGAAAAGAGAAGTTCATGACTGATGCAACAGGTGCTCCCGCGGCAGATGCCGTTACGGAGCCGGTCGAGACCGATGAGGTCACGACCACGCTGAAGGAACAAGGAATCGGTGACGATGTCATCGCAAAGATCAAGGACGAGCTGGGAGTTGTGACGGTCGATGACCTCGCGGTTCTCAACGAAGCCGATCTGATGATGGCTGGTCTCAAGCCGGTTCAGGCGCGCAAGCTCCTGGCGACTTTCGCCCCAAAGGCGACGGTGGTCGACGACGAGACACTCGATGTTCTGCCGGCTTCGCTCGACGACGCCTCCTGGTTGGAGGCGCTGAAGACAGGCGGCGTTCTGAAGGTAGATCAGTCGACGGTCATTTCGGCGATCAAGGTGGCTCTTGCAGCACGAGTCGGGATGTTCGATATCCCGAAGAAGCTCGTCGTTGCTATGGAGCAGTTCACCGAGGTCACCGAAGAGCCGATCGATCCGGTGTACTACAAGGTGCGTGCGCAGCTGACGCGTCGGAACTACGGAGAGCTTTTCTCGGTCATCGAGGGGCTCGACGGGAACTATGTGACGGATGCGCGCAAGACCGAGCTGCTCGCTCGCATCAACACCTATCTGTGGCCGGCCATCACCGACTACTACAGCCAGTTGAAGAGCTGGTACGACACCTGGCTGCAGGGCGCCGCTAACCCGGCACTCCTCATCCAGGCGCTGGCAGGTGCAAAGTCCGGTATGGCGATGCCCTCTGGGGCAATGCAGGCACCGGACACCAGTTCGTTGCGCGATCATGGCGATGCCCTGAACGACGCTGCGAACAAGGTGTTCGCTGGTACCGGTGCGCAGATCGCTTCGGCGCTCGCGTTCGATGCCATGACGATCAAGAAGCAGCTGGAGGACACCCGTCTTCCGGCCTTGATCGGTGCCGCCAATCGGGAACTGATGCTCAAGCAGTTGGGCATCGCGGTCAGTGCGACCTACCCGCGGCTGGAGACGAACCTCACTCGGTTCGTGCTGTCCGCGTTGCAGGCCAAGGACCAGCCGGCAGGCCTGGAGGAGTACAACTACTTCCAGGCGATGTATCTGCTGGGTTCCCAGATCGACTGGAGCCAGATCGGCGCCAGCAAAGATCAGGGCTACACCGGAATCGGTGGGCGCAACAACGGAAGGCTCTAACGGCTTTCCCCGAGGTTTACATCCTCGAAAAAACCGAATCGCGCGTGATTAAATTCATAGCGGTTCACGGGCTCCGTCGCGACAGAAATGTCGTGGCGGGGCCCTTTTAAATTACAAAAAATGAAGAGATTTTTGGAAGGAAAACTTTTTCGATAAACAACTCAGTTGCAAGTCTTCGATACCCAGCATCCCAAAACATACTATCGCCATCAAGGGATTTTTTACGAGGTTGACTGACGCGGGGATACTGTCGTTCATAGCCTTTATGCATGAGGCGATATTGCAATAAGTCCTGTTCCATCCTCTCGAGGTATAGCGCGCGGTCACCGCGTCCAAATGTTTGATGGGACGATGATTTAAAATAAGGAAGCAGCAATTGTTTCCTTAACGAACGAATTTCTTGCGGCTGGCCAATCATGGGTGCATTAAACAAAATATGTGTCCAGTAGGTATCGGCAACAACTGCATCGGAATCTTCCATCGCTTTAATGACCAAGTTCTCATTGTCTTGTTCGAGCCAGAACTCGGTGGGTTCATCATCGATATTCGCAGATGTCAGGTGTTTTTGTAGTAATTTGCGTATTACTTGCTTATGTTCTGGCGATGTTTCTGGACGAACGAAGATACTAATATCTACATCAGAGGTGTGCGTTCCGTAGCCCTTTACGCGTGAACCACCAACCGCCACGAGTGGATATATCATGGCAGTAAGTTCGGGGTCTGTATGTATTAATTCCGTCAATTGCTTGATTTGAAGTACTGACTCCGGCATAAGTTCGAGGTTCTTTGTAAGATCTCCTGATAGACGAGGAAGTGAAATGGTAAGATTTGTTAGCTCTGATTCACTTACTAAGCCTAATTTATGGACACGTCGTAGGAGCTGCGTGATGCGATCTTTGATGGCATCGATATCCGTCGTTTGTAGGTGGTGTATAAGGTCAGTTCTAAAAAAATTATAAATCACCTCAACGGCTACTGTCCCGTCTCTTTTTGCTTGTTCGACTGCTGTTTGAACACCTTCAATGAGAATATGTTGTCCAAGCTCACTTGTGTTCTCGAAAGAGACATTTGGAACCGTCCCAGACTGTATTGTGGATTCAATAATATATTGGCCGAGCTCTTTACCGTATGTCGAGATTTGCTGTTCGATACTTTTTTGACTGAGCCATTCTTGTCGTCGTTTTGTTGGCGTGTGGGAAGGGGCAGTGAAGTTTGGGTTGACTGAACTTAAATGCGGAGTGTCACTGTCTGGGGTATCGATTGCCTCACTAATGCTTTTTTTAAGTAGGGCATCTTTTGTCGTGTCGAATAGATGTTTCACAGTTTCACTATCAATCAGCCCATGCGCTAAGAGTTCAGGGATTAAGTGAGCCGCCTTCACGACACGAGGCAGGTCGCTCGTGCGTTGGGACTCTTCGAGGACATCACCATCCGCGAAGTTAGCGCGTACATCGTGTACAAAGAGTTGTTTCTTCCATGCGTGTAGGTAACTGTCTTTAAATTCATTGACTGCGGTTTGCAGTGCTGCGTCTTCTGGTGTCCACGCTGCTGACGGAAGAAATTCAAATGGAAGATAGAGAACAAGTCGTTGGGTATCTTCCCTGTACAGCATATCTGTAAGATTTTGATACAAGGTCTTTAACTGCTCGGCACTAATAAGGTTATGTCCGAATGCAGTTTCCAAAGGAATGGTAGGATCTGGTAGGGAAGACGCAACGTCCTGGAATGCTTTTATATGTTCATTGTGTGTATCGATTTGCTGGAGGAATGAAGGAGTAGCTGTGGCCTCTTCTGGCCAAAGACGAATAATTTCTGAGACATTTTGAAGAAGCTCACTGGCTGATTGCGCAATGAGTTGATCCTTGGGATGTTCCCGTTCGCTACCAACCACGACCTCAACCATAACTGTACTATATTATACAATTTTTTATACTTTAGAGCAACTTTTATATAAGCACTTCCTTGATAGAACAAAGAGGTGATACAATTAGTGTATGGAAGACACGAATAAACATAAACGAGACATACTTCGCCAACAAGGCGCTGTTTTAATTCCCGCGATTGCCTATGGTGACGCCGCAGGACTGCCTGTTGAAACCAGAAGCGCTGCATATATTGCTGAAAAATACGGTGCCATCACTGAACTTATTCCGACCAAAGAAAATCCTTTCTACGGCTCAACTGATCACCCAGGAACATGGAGTGATGACACACAGTTAACGCTAGCTGTTGCGAGGTCACTTATCAAGGCAAACGGCTTTAGTTTGGAAGCACTCGCAGAAACACACCTCGAAGCGTACGACGAAACAGTCGAGATTATGCGCAAAGGAAAGTTAGTAAAACGTGGTTGGGGTGGCTCAACAACTGCCGCAATGGATAAATTACACGAAGGCATCGATCCAACAAAAACAGGAACGATTGATGGCGCTGGCAACGGTGTTCTTATGAAGATGGCGCCACTAGCGTATTGGCAATCGGTACGCCAGACGCCACTTCGAACGGTCTTTAATCAATATGATCAACTGACAAACATGACACATGATGGTGCGGTCGCAAGACTGACGACACGTGTACACGGTGATATGTTGAGCTACCTACTGCGAGCTGAGTACGATAAGCGGCAGTTCATGGTTGTGCTTGAGGGCTCATTAGCGCTGCACGAATTTGAGACACGGCAGTGGGGCGGCGTCCAGCCAGGCTTTTTGCGTGATCAATTAAAGTATTTGTATGGAACGGTCAATAAAGAAACCATTTTGTCAGAGACTGACGGAAAAGGCTTTTATGCACCACAGACACTGGCTATGGCGTACGGCGCATTCATGGCACACGAGGGAAACTTTAAAGACTCTGTTTTTGAAGCAGTCAATCTAGGCGGTGATACAGACAGTCTTGCTTCAATCGTGGCATCAATGAGTGCATTTAGTACAAAAGAAGCGCTGCGTATGCCGATTGATCATCAAAATCTTGAACGACTTGATGAGCTGAAAACAGTCTCACAAAAGTTAGCTACGACTGCCTTAGCGGGTTAGTATCAGTCAAAGCTTCGAGAAAGCGTCTCAAGTTTATCTGACTTGAACTGATGTAGATGTGCCGGACGATGTGCGCCTTCGCGTTGCATTTGATCTGTTTCAGTTGTCAGGCCGAGGCTGAGGAATTTCTTTCGGAAATTTCGCTTGTCCAGTTCGTGGCCAAAGACGGCTTCGTAGGCTGATTGCAGCGCTGCGAGCGTAAAGTATTGTGGCAAGAATGCATAGACAGCGTTGGTGTAGGTTAGTTTTGCGATCAATCGCTCGTGCGCGTAATCAATAATTTTTTTGTGATCATATGCCATTGGCGGCAAGCTATTTACGGGGAAGAACGAGACGACACTCGCTGCTTGGTCTGGGCTTACTTCACGCCCGCAGCCCATGTAGGTAACTGACACGGCGTGGCCTCGTGGGTCACGCGCGACAGTATCGAATGTGTACAGTTGCTCAACGTAGCTAAGATCGTGGGTGATATTAATACCTGCCTTGTAGTCAACGATTCGCTCGAGCGCTTGAAGTGTTGTTTCACCCTGTGGGCTATAGCCGCCAGGCAGTGCCCAGTCGCCTTTAAAAGGATCATTCTGTCGTTGGAGTAGCAGAACGTTTAATGCGCCGTTAATAATCTGAAAGATAACAGCATCAACCGTCAGTGTAGGGGGAACATAAGGAGAGGTGTATTTCATACAGTTAGTATATCACTATTGCTTACACTAACTTTGCTTCTGCGGCCATGCGCCAGTCGCCTTTAGGGCTGAGGCTAATACCGACCTTCGCACCGTCGGGCATTGCCTGTCGCTTCCATTGGTTTTGGTAGAATCGGTGCATAAATACATCGAGCCATTTTGCGATTTCTGCTGGCCCGTATCGACCTTCAAATGCTTTTATTGCCAGGAAGCCAATCTTTTCTTTTGGTTCCATCCAGCGGAGGAAGTGGTACAGGAAGAAGTCGTGCAGTTCGTATGGTCCAACTAAATCTTCCGTCTCTTGGCTAATACTTGAGCCGTTACCGGTGAGTTCTGGAGAAACTGGCGTGTCGAGGATGTCATGAAGGATCGTCTGGGCATCTTCGGGGAGTGTTTCGCTGGCATGTCGCACTAAGCTTCGAACAAGCGTCTTGGGAATTGAGGCATTCACGTTGTAGTGAGACATGTGATCACCATTGTAGGTGCACCAACCAAGTGCGATTTCGCTGAGGTCACCAGTTCCAAGTGCTAGGCCGTTGATTTGGTTAGCCTTATTAAAGACAAGGGCTTGGCGAATACGGGCCTGGGTATTTTCATAAGTTACATCTTCTTCGCCTTGGTGATCAATTGCCTGGAGTTGGGCGTCAGCAAGTGCTGCAATCGGGATTTCTTCGTTAACAATATCCAGAAGATTGGCCAGTTTCATCGCATTGTTCTGCGTTCGATCGGAACTTGCGACACCGGGCATTGTCAGTGTGTGAATAAGGTTACTCGGCTCTTTACCAAGAATGCTTGCGGCACGAATAGCCACGAGAAGGGCAAGTGTAGAATCGAGTCCACCAGATAGTCCAAGGATTACTTTTTGGATGTTTGCACTACGAAGGCGCATTGCTAGGCCAGTTGCTTGGATATTGAGGATGGTGTCAAGACGTTCTCGAATTTCTTCGGTGCTGCCTTTAGGAAGGAATGGCTCTGGGTCAATCGTACGAAGGAAATCCGTTTGATGTGCGGTGACATTGGTCTCAGTCGGCGTAATATCGTGACGGTTAGGGAAGTTTGTTGTTTTGAAACGATCGTTTGCAATGTGCTGGGTGTCGATGTCGGCAATCATCAGCCGCTGCGGTTTTGTAAACGGTGCACGTTCAGCCAGCGTTGTTCCCAGCTCGCTAATGAGTGAGTGACCGCTCATGACGATTTCTGCAGTTGATTCGGTCTCATCAGCACTGGCATAGACGTAGCCGGCAACGTTTCTTGCTGCCGTATTCGCAATCAGGCTACGACGGTACTGTGCTTTTGCGACCGCCTCGGGAGATGCTGAGGGATTGGCGATGATCGTGGCACCATTTGCGACTAACTCTATACTGGGTTGTTCGGGCACCCAAAGATCTTCACAGATTTCGATGCCAACAAGCTGATCGTCAATGCGGAATAGTTGATCGCGGCCAAACGGCACAACTTGATCATTAATAGTGATCTGAAGGTTTGGCTGATCGTTCCACGTTTGGTACCAGCGTTTTTCGTAGAATTCATTGTAGGTGGGAAGGTTTTGTTTTGGGACGATGCCACGAATTTTACCTTCTGAAACAATTGCAGCTGTATTGTAGATCGCATTACCGACGGCCAGTGGTAACCCAACAATGACCGCGGTGTGAGTGCCTTCGGTGTAGTCAGCTAATGCAACCAGTCCATTTCGCGCATTCTGGAGAAGTTTTGGCTGGGCAACCAAGTCCTGGATTGTGTAGCCAGTGAGTGAGAGTTCGGGGAAGACCACAAGGGCGACATCAGATTTGACTGCTGTATCGTAGAGTTCTTTGATGTGGAGAAGATTAGTGGAGACGTCACCAATAGCAACTTCTGGAGTGGCAGTGGCAACTCTAATGAAGTCGGTTTTTGGCTGGTAGTCGAAAGTCATTTCGGGGGTTTTCATAGTTATCTTCCTTTTTACACTAACTTGTTATATACTTATCGTAGAGCATAGTTAGTGTAATGTCAACAATAACTTAGGAATACAACAATGGAACATCAGCAACGCATCGAAACAATTATCTACGGCGGCGCATTTAACCCCCCTACTCTCGCTCACATTGCGATTTTGCAATCTTGTGTTGAGTATGCCCGTCCACGAGGCGCAGATGTTTGGGTGATGCCAAGTGGTGTCCGAAGCGATAAACCTCAAGCAATAGATCATGAGCGCCGCTTGGCGTACGTTGATGCAATGATTGCCGATGTTGATACTTATGGCGTTACAACGCAGCTCTATACGAAAGAGTTAGAGCGAACGATTCCTGTTGAGACATTTGATACAGTACTAGAACTGAATGATGAGTATCCTGAACGCGAATTCACCTGGGTATTCGGTGCAGACTCAACTGAAACAATGGGCGATTGGTATAACGGTCCATGGTTGCTGGAAAACTTATCAATGCTGGTACTTGAGCGCGACCGACATACGATCAATCCTCTTGCAAAACGAGCGATGGCACTGACGATCCCGCATTTTTCAATCAGCTCAACCGATGTACGTAATGGTCTTGCCGCGGGCAGTGATGTCAGTAATCTGGTGAGTCCTCGTATTCATAGCTTGATTGCCTAAAAAAGGACATAAAAAATAACCCCTCGCGTAGGAGGGGTTATTTACGAAACACTGGATTACCAGCTACGTTGGCGGAATGAACCACCGTCGTTGCTTCGTGGGCGATCTTCTTTAGGTCGGGCTAGGCTAACGTTAATTGGACGTCCGTCTAGTTCCTTTCCGTTTAGTTGATCAACGGCTTTGTTGTTGTTTGCTTCATCAGCAAATTCAACGAAACCGAATCCCTTTGAACGACCACTTTCGCGGTCCATAACGACACGTGCACTAGTCACTTCGCCGATAGTTTCAAAGAAAGCCTTCATAGTGTCATCAGTAGTTGCGTAAGCAAGGCTACCGATGAAAAGATTTTGTGATGCCATATTGGATATCTACTTCTTTTCTTCTCTAATTACTTGTTGCCAGATCGACCATGACGACAGTATTACGGTGAAGAAGAGAGAATATCTATGGTGAGATAAGCGCTCGTCGCCACTTTGGTACGCGTTGTGCTTCTGAACGCTTATCATTTAAGCACATTCTCAAAGATAATACTAGTATGACCTCTGAATATCGATGCTTGCGCTTATGCTAAAAACGAGGCATAATGAACCTATGCTGATGCGCAATTGGGACAAAGTTCCATGCGCGACAAAATAAACAGTTAATTAGTCAAACAAAAAACGGCGTCCCGGGTGGGCGCGCAGCAGCCGAAAGTACGTCTCCCCTTAAAAAGGAGGCGTGTTTTTGTTTTCAAGGTATCTTTCGTAGGCACCAAAAGATGTGTAATAATAGAGCTAATGTTCAAAAACTATATTCAACGTAAATTAGAGGGCTATGTAAAGAAGTATCTTCGCGTTCACTCTGATATCAAACTGATTATTGTGACCGGTTCAGTCGGTAAGACAAGTACAAAAGTGGCCATTGGAACGGTGCTTTCAGAGAAATTCCGTGTTCGCCTCCACGAGGGTAATCATAATGCCGAGCTGAGTGCGCCACTTGCGATCTTGGGTATCGAGTATCCGTCGTCATTGAAATCTGTCAGTGCATGGCTAGCTATCTTTGCCGCTGCGCGAAAGCGTATCAGGCAACCCTCGGATGTTGATGTGATTGTGCAAGAGGTCGGCAGTGATGGTGTTGGCCAGGTACCGCATTTTGGCACGTATGCAAAACCATATATTGCTGTTGTGACGGCTGTTTCCGAAGAGCACATGGAATTCTTTAAGACGCTTGATGCGGTTGCGGCCGAAGAGTTGTCTGCGGCTAACTTTAGCGAACGAGCCCTCATCAACCGCGACAACATTGCTGGAAAGTACGCGCAGGACCTAACAAATGCCAACATCAACACGTACGGAACGACTGATGCGGCTGAATATCATTTTACGCAGGAAGATTTTACACTCGAAAATGGTTTTACGGGTCTGTTTATTGTGCGCGGCGAATTTGACATAGGTATTAAAGTTAATTTGAAGGTTGTCGGTGAACATAGTATTCGTGCAGCCATTGCAGCTGGTGCGGTCGCTGTTCGTTTGGGATTATCACAAGATGAAATTCGCAGCGGCTTAGCAAAAATCCGAGCAGTCAACGGCCGCATGAATATACTACGTGGCGTCAAAGACACGATTATTATTGATGACACTTACAACTCAAGTCCGCTAGCCGTAGAATCTGCACTGGAAGCACTGTATCAATTATCAGTTCCACAAAAGATTGCAGTCCTGGGAAGCATGAATGAGCTGGGTGAATCGTCACCTGCTGCACACGAAGCGGTTGGAAAATTATGTAATGGCAATCAGCTTGCTTATGTCGTGACGGTTGGTGATGATGCGCAGAAATACCTTGCGCCTGCAGCTCAAACCAATGGCTGCCAAGTAGTGAGTTTCAAGACTGCACTCGAAGCAGGTGCGTTCGTCCATAAAGTGCTTGAAGAAGGTGCGGCAATTCTCTTTAAGGGATCTCAGGGCGGCATTTATCTCGAAGAAGCAGTCAAGATCGTCCTTCATTCAACTGATGAAGAATCAAAACTCGTTCGACAATCCGCGCAGTGGCTTGAAACGAAGCGAAACTTTTTTTCACAGTTTTAACGAAACAATCTCAACGTCAACGAATCCTTATGATATGCTGAAAAGCATAAACGCTAATCGAGAATTTTAGTATGCCTGAAGATACCGCTCCAGAAGAACCGACGACCAACGAAACGCCAGTAGAGAATGCGCCGGCATTTGCATGGCCAACAGCCGAGACACCAGCGGAATCAACTCCCGTGACGGATCAAACAATAGTCGAGGCACCAATTGAAACATCCGTACACCCAACAGTCGTTGAAGCTCCTGTTGACGGTGCAGTATCGCCCGAAGAATTAGCGGCGTATTCATCGCAGCCTACGACGCCAGACACAGCACCGATTCTTGATCCGGCCACACCTGCGGCACCGGTTGCTTCAGTGTTCGGCGCAGCTGTGCCGGGTATCGACGCTCCAATACCGAACGCTACTATTCCAAAGAAATCACCGAAGAAAAAACTGATTATTCTTGGTGCAATTATTGTTGGCGCACTTGCGTTACTTGGCGGTGGAACTGCTGCGGCATATAATTTGTGGTATCAAAATCCAGACAAGGTAGTGCTTGAGGCAGTTAGTTCTTTGCTACAATCGGGAACTTCAACACATAAAGTATCCGTTGATATAAAGACAAAGGATACGACCGTAACGGTAACACTTGATGCGAAGTTAGCAGAAAGCCCTGCATCACAGACTGATATTGCGGCAAAGATTAGTTATAGCGGCAAAGACTATAACGTTAAGGGATCAGTTTTGACCGATAAAGACGGTAATCTTTACTTTAAGCTGAACGACGTCAAAACATTACTCACGCAAGTTGCTGGTGAAGGTGTCGATCTTAGTGCGTTTAACACTGTGATTACAAAAGTTGATGGGCAGTGGATCAAGATCTCAAGCAGTGATTTAAAATCTGTCAGTGACGAATACAGCAAGACACAAACCTGTGCAACTGACGCATTAAAATCGCTTGATCAAAAAGCGGCAACCGATGAAATTACGGCTGTCTACAAAAAGAACGACTTCATTGCCGTTGGCGACAAAATTGGTGTCAAAGATATTGACGGCGTAGCGAGTCTTGGGTACAAAGTAACACTCGATGAAGCAAAGGCAAAGACATTCTATACAGCACTTGGCGAAACAAAAGTTGGCAAAGCACTGACCGCTTGTGATAGTAGTTTTAGCTTTAAAGCGGGCGATCTTGATTCATCAACTGACACAAGTAAAACGACGAATGATATTCAGGTCTGGTCAAGTCGATTTGGTCACCAGCTAAAAGAACTCGACATCACTTCAAAGGACCAGGATACGACTGCAACGATTGTATGGAATCCTACATTCGTCAAAGGTGTCACAGTGTCGGCACCAACAACGTCTATTCCGTTCAGTGAAGTGACGACCGATGCTGAAAACGCACTGACCGATTACTACACATCGTTATACTCGAGCTACTATTCATCAGGTCTGACTGTTGACACGACATCAATGCAACAAGCGTTCAAGCTAACCTCTCTGTTATAGAGCCAACAGATTTGCTATACTTGTAAAAGTTATGCAGCGTTACAACCCGTCTGAAATCGAACCAAAGTGGCAGCAAATCTGGGAAGACCAGAAAGCCAACGAAGTAATCACTGACCCATCAAAGCAAAAGATGTATGTGTCAGGTATGTTTCCGTACCCATCTGGTGCCGGTATGCACACAGGCCATGCCTTTAGCTGGGCGATTGTTGACGCAATTGCGCGTTTTCATCGGCAGCACGGCGAGAACGTATTAAATCCAATTGGTTGGGATACGTTTGGACTGCCGGCTGAAAATTATGCCATTAAAACAGGTACTTCACCAAAGCTTGCAACGGCGACAAACATTGCAAACTTTAAAAATCAATTCAAACGAATGGGTGTCAGTATTGATTGGTCCCGTGAAATTAACACCAGTGATCCATCATATTACAAATGGACACAGTGGGTGTTTACGAAATTATTTGAACGTGGCTTGGCGTATCAAAAAGAATCTCTGCAGTGGTGGTGTCCTGTCGATAAAACAGTCCTTGCAAATGAGCAAGTAGAAGGCGGTCATTGTTGGCGCTGTGGAAGTCTGGTTGAAAAGAAATCGATGAAGCAATGGTTCTTTAAGATTACTGATTACGCAGATTCATTGCTTGATGAAATCGAAGATCTTGATTGGCCACAGAAAATTAAAACTGCGCAGACGAATTGGATAGGTAAATCCGTTGGTGCAGAGGTTGAATTTAAAGTTGATGGACACGACGATATTGTTACTGTCTTCACGACACGCCCTGATACTATTTTTGGTGCAACTTTTATCGTTCTGGCACCAGAGCATCCACTTTCTTTGAAGCTTGGCGTTGGTGATTTTAAACAAGACCTCGAAGAATACGTAAAAGCAGCGGTGAAGAAGTCTGAAATCGATCGCACAAATGATACAAAAGACAAGACTGGCGTCTTTACTGGTTCATACGCAATTAACCCAGCCAGCGGTGAAAAGACGCCGATTTGGGTGGCTGATTATGTTCTTGGCGGTTATGGAACTGGTGCAATTATGGCCGTCCCTGCGCATGACGAACGTGACTTCGCATTTGCGAATAAATTCCGTCTTCCAGTTATCGCGGTTGTTGAACCCGAAACTGGTGTGCCACAAGAAAATCCTGAATTCAGGCAGAGTATTGTCGCGATTGTTCGTGACCCAAAAACGAATACATACCTGTCGATTAATTGGGGTGCAAAAAACGGCGGTAACCTGTTTGTTGGCGGTGGCCGTGAAGAAAACGAAGACATTGTTGAGACGGCAATTCGTGAAATTGCCGAAGAAACAGGCTATGTGAACGTGCAGCTAGTCAGCCAAACTGGCAAGATGCACCATAACTACTTTGCACACAGCAAAAACGTTGCTCGTCGTATTGAAGCAAACGCATTACTGTTCGACCTTATTGATGACGAAAAAACTGAAACAGCACTTGAAGCCGATGAAAAGAATAAATTTACTGTCGAATGGCTCAACGAGACTGAAGCACTCTCAAAAGTATCTGATGAACTGCATGCGACAAGCTTCGAATTACTCGTTGGTGGCAAAAATTATCACGGCGAAGGCGTTATGGTGAATAGCGGCCACTTTGATGGTATGCAATCAAGCCAAGCTCGTGAAGATATTGTTGCATGGCTTGAAGAAAAGAATCTTGGCCGTGAAAAGACAACCTACAAAATGCGTGACTGGTTGATTAGTCGTCAGTGCTATTGGGGTGCACCGATTCCGATTATTCATTGTCCTGAACACGGTGCGGTTGCTGTTCCTGAAGACCAGCTTCCTGTTATTCTTCCTGAAATTGAAGATTATGCACCAAAAGGTGACGGTCTTTCTGCATTAGCTCGTGCGACTGATTGGGTCAATACAACCTGTCCTGAATGTGGCCAGCCAGCCAAGCGTGAAACTGATACGATGGACGGCTACGCATGCAGCAGTTGGTATTTGCTTCGTTACGCTGATCCTCAGAACGCCGAACAGGCTTGGGATCCTGAAGTGATCAATTACTGGAACCCAGTTGATGTCTACGTTGGTGGTGATCACGCAGTTGCGCACCTTTTGTATGTTCGTTTTTGGACACATGTGTTTTATGACATGGGTCTAGTTAACTTCAAAGAACCTGTCAAGAAACTAATCTATCATGGCTATATTAACGCCGAAGACGGTACGAAAATGAGCAAGAGTAAAGGTAACGTTGTTGATCCGCTGGATGTGATTGATTCTGGATATGGCGCCGATGCACTGCGAACGTATCTGTTATTCATGGGTCCGATTGAACTTGATGCAAGTTGGAGCACAAAGGGTGTTGCTGGAGTGTACCGATTCCTTAACCGAGTGTGGACTGTTTCACAGCAGTACATTGAATCTGAAAAGAACAGTGAAACAAATGACCAGAAACTTGCCGTTGCGCTGAACAAGACGATTAAAAAAGTAACTGATGATATTAGACGCCAAAGCTTTAATACTGCGATTGCAGGATTGATGGAATTTGTGAACGATCTGTATAAATTAAAACTTGATGGTTTCTCTGAAAAAGGCTGGCATGATGCGCTGGTTGCATTGGCGCAGATGATCGCTGTATTCGCGCCGCACATGGCCGATGAGTTATGGACGCAACTTGGCGGTGAGGGATTAGTGCAGAATGCAAGTTGGCCTACCTGGGATGATAGCCTCATTGTTGAAGACATGATTACGATTGCTATTCAGGTAAACGGAAAGCTTCGTGGTGAAGTCACGGTAGAAAAAGACGCTGATGCCGAAGAAATCAAGGCACTTGCCCTGGTACATGAAAACGTTGCAAAGTTTGTTGGCAACCAAAAACCGGCCAAGATCATTTATGTTCCAGGCCGGCTCGTCAGTATTGTTCTTTAGATTATTTTGTATCGAGTTGTGTTCGTTCGACGTTATCGACACCTTGTTCATTGACCCAGACGATGCCATCTTTATCGCCTTTTGATGCGATGTCCGGAATAGCTGTTGTCATGTCCGCGACAGGTACTCCGTACCATGTCCCATTATTTGTTCCATCGAGTACGCGAATGTCATGATTTGCGTCGATAACTACTTGTGTATCGAGGTGAAGCGCTTCTGTATTTGTCGATTCGTCGCTCATGTATGGATCAAATCGAATATTTGCACCTGGCGCAAGTGTAATAGATTCAATCGTGCCATCTTGTACGCCACGTTCTGCGCCATTTGATTCACCACCGTTCATAGATGCGATTCCAGTCACGCCGAGTGTCGCTACACCTGCAAGGCCTACGACGACACCGGCCGCAGTAAGGCGTGGGTGTTTGCCCATAAAGCCTACTTCGCCTGGTTCACGAAGCGCTGCGTCTGCGCGAGCTTCTTCTTGTGCTTGTTGTTGGGCATTTTGATATCGCCGAGATGCTTCTGCCGCCGCCTGAAGCTCAAGTACGTCATCTGTGTGTTGCGTGAAAGTCTTTTTGTTTTCTTCTGGGAGTGTTTGTGTTTCTTCGCTCATATGAATATACGATACCACAAAATAGGGAATAAGCATAACCTTTTACTACCCCCTTGAGTAATATGCTTGAAAATCGTATAATACAAGTAAGTTTTAATAATACCTGCAATAAAGGAGCACATTAATGGGACAACCAAAGAAACAGAGTAGCCCCCGGAAGACCGGACTACGACGTAGTCACCTGCGCTTGATTCTTGCTCGCCGTGTTAACGGTAAGTCACCTGTCAAAGCAACAGCAACTCGTAAAGAAACTGGCAAGAAAATTGTCGGCGCAACTGCTAAAGTAGCGAAAGTTACTGCACCAAAGACTACAGCCGCAAAGACTACTACACCAAAAGCAGCGAAGTAACACTTCGTTTCTTTGTGATAGTCAGAAAAATTCTACCTTAAATTACAATAAAAGAGAAACAAACGCATTATGGCATCTAATCGTCATCTCGGCCGCATCGTCGCCTTACAGACACTCTACGAGTTCGAATTTCGAACTGAATGTGGGGATACTACCGTTGATATTGCAGAAGTACTGGGGCGCAATCTTGCGCGCTACGAAACAGCTATTGATGACACGGATTTTGTCGATGCATTGGTCCGAGGCGTTCTAAAGGAACAAGCATCGATTGACCTAAAGATTCAACCGATTGCTCCTGACTGGCCAATCGAGCAAATTGCTCGCATTGATCGCAATATCCTGCGAATTGGGGTGTACGAACTACTGAATACAGCAGACGTCGTTCCACCAAAGGTTGCGATTAATGAAGCGGTTGAGCTTGCTAAAGCGTTTGGTTCTGACAACTCGAGTAAGTTTGTGAACGGTGTCCTCGGAACCGCTTATCGCACTCTTGTAGAGGGAGCTACTGATGGCAGCACCACAGTTTGATAAATTCAAAAAATATTTTAGTCGAAAAAAACCATCAATTCAAGAAATAGTACGCGAGCCAACGGCTGGCGGTATTGTCTTTCGTCATGGTAAAGAAGGCGGCGTTGAGATCCTATTGATCCAAGATGCTAAAGACCGTTGGACAATTCCAAAAGGGCACATCGAAGAAGGTGAAACAGCTCAGCAAACCGCACGGCGTGAAATTGGTGAAGAAGCGGGTCTTAAAACCGTTGATATCTTGGGTTGGCTGGGAAAAATCCATTTCCGTTACCGCCGCATAGATAAATTAGTCCTTATGACGACGCAAATCTATCTTGTCCGTGCTGGTGGGGATACGAATGATATTCAAAAAGAAGAATGGATGAATGGTATCCAGTGGTTCAAATTCCACGATGCTCTTGATGCAATTGAATACGAAGATATTGGTAAATTAATGCTTCTTGCGATGAAGCGAATCCGACAGGAGAATTTGTAGTGTCTGGAATGCAGGTGGAACCATACCAAGCGTTTGCTCGTGAAACCTTGGGCTTTGAATTTGTAAATATTGACCTCCTTATTACTGCGTTTACGCACCGTAGCTACGTCAACGAACACCGTAAAAGTGTGACTGAACACAATGAACGACTTGAGTTCCTTGGCGATGCAGTACTTGAACTGGTTGTGACTGATTTCTTATTCCGTAATTATTCAGAAGCCGAAGGTATCCTGACTAGCTGGCGTGCGTCGTTAGTTCGTACTGAAAGTATTGGCGATGCCGGTAATTTGCTTGGTTATGAACCGTTGATGCGTATGAGCCGTGGTGAAAAGCAAGGAAGTGATCGTGCCCGTATGCAAATCCTTGCGAATGCTTTTGAGGCCTTGATTGGTGCAATCTACCTCGAGCGTGGGTACGAGGATGCAGCTGTCTTTATCACCAAGAATATTAGCTCAAAGCTCGATGCAATCCTTGTTGAGGGCAGCTGGCGTGATCCTAAGTCACACCTCCAAGAAGTCATGCAGCGAAAAGACGGCGTCACACCTCGTTACGTGGTGATTGAAGAAGTTGGTCCTGACCACGACAAGATATTTACACTTGGCGTATATTCGGGTGATCGTTTGATTAGCAAGGGAACCGGTCCTAGCAAGCAAGCTGCGCAGCAAGAAGCTGCAAAAGAAGCCTTGTCGCAGTATCAAGTCTAATTACTGGCTCGTTATCTCTGATAAGTCGGTTGACGTACAGATGAAAACAGTGTAAAATCAATCAAGAGTTAAAATTATTTTAAAGTGTGAGATGACATATCTCGCTAAAGAGTCAAAGGAAGTTCTGTTTATGCTCGCAATTCGATTGCAACGTGTTGGACGCAAAGGATACCCAACGTATCGTGTTGTTGTTCAAGAATCTCAACGTCACCCATCAAGTGGCCGTGTTGTTGCCCATGTAGGTAGCTACAACCCACACACTAAAGATGTGACTGTTAAAGTTGAGGAAGCACAAAAATTCCTCGATAACGGCGCACAGCCAACACCACGTGTGGTAAAGCTTTTGAAAGACGCTGGTGTCAAACTTCCATCATGGGTTGTTGAACCAACGACTGACAAGTCAAAAACAATTCGTCACGCTGACAAACTTCGTAAGAACCAACCGGCTCCAGAAGTCGAAGAAGTTGTCGAAGAAGCACCTGTAGCTGAAGAACCAGTTGCTGAAGCCGAAGTTACTGCCGAAGAAACTGCTGCGAACGAAACAGAAGCGTAAATTCCTTTGAACCAATAAAAATCCCGAAAAATCCCGGTCTATCCGGGATTTTTTTATGAGAAAATGTATCGAAGTGAAACTCCCGCTCTTTCAAGCGGGAGTAAATAGGGGGTAGTTTACCCCTCACGGCGAGGACGTAGATGTCTGATGCGGTCTCTGATCCTACGGGTGTTATTCGCTGTCAGACCAACGGGTCGTTGGGCTGAAGGGTCAACGGCGCGGGCATCAATGAAATCCTCTGCGAACTGAATCTGTTCAAGGCTCCACCTCTCGCGAATAGCGAGACGGGAGATACTTCGTTTGATATGTTCGTACAAAACACCATCTCCTCAAGTCGGACTGTGCGGGTGCACAGTAGTATGGAGTATGCCAAATCTGAACGAAATAATCAAACATAAGCGCAGTCACATTCTACCTTAGGCATATGCTACAATTAAATTACGATAACGTTGCACGACCGTAAGGCATTAAGGGGGAACATGTCCACAATTGACCAGCAATTCATAGAATATATCGTAAAATCTGTCGTGGGATACCCAGACGACGTCATTGTCGATCGAATTATCGACGAAAAAGGCGTGCTACTCACTTTGACTGTTAACCCGGATGATTTAGGCCGAGTCATCGGCAAGCGTGGCATTACGGCACAGAGCCTTCGCACACTACTTCGTGCACTTGGTACCAAAAATGATGCTCGTTATAATTTGAAGATCGTGAATAATGACGGCCAGGATGGTCCGATTATTGCATCATACACTCCGGCTTCAGGGCCGGCTTCGAAAGACGACGAAAGTAGTGATAACGTAAGCGATTTGACCGAAAGTAATCCACCTGTGGAAACGTCGACAGATGAGCCTGTGGATAAGGAGTCTGACTACACTAAAAAGACTCGGGCAGAGCTTGCAGAACTCGACGACCTTGATATATAATCACTCATAAGTTCAGAACATCTTGAACTGCGAGAATTTAAGCTCCTGCGAGCGACAAATCACCACATTTGTTGAGAGCCTATGTGTATAAGAAACCACCCTTTTTGGGTGGTTTTTTTGTCGGGTTTCATTAGCCGTGGAGCCATCAATCAAACGATTGATAGTTTCATTAGCTGCCCGAGTCCCCCCAGACAACTAATATGCATTAGGTGGAGAGATCGGGCGATTGATCCTACTGATCGAGCAAGCGCTTAGCCTTCGGGTGAAAGTTTTGGCGCCAACCATGCGTTCGGGTCAAACAGGGTCGGACGGGTTGCACTGTTTGGGTACTGTGACTGGGCAGTGTCCATATCGGGTAGATTGACTGCATCGACGATGTAGATCAATTTGCTGAGGGTATCCGGCAAATCCGGAAAGCGCAGCTTGTCGATCGAAATCAGCTCGGACACGTCGGGCCGGTTCTTGGCGAGGTTGAAGCCGATGTTCACTGCGTCAATCGAGGTGATCGTCCCTGTGTGGGCTTTGATCCACTCTTTGCGATCAGTGCTGTTGGTATGCATGACGACGACTGCCTGACCTTTTGTCAGTTCGCCGAAGGACAGGGCGTTCTCGATCGAGAGATTGATAGTGTCCATGAGGACCTTTCATTAGGAAAAGAAGGTACAGATCGTACGGATGTAGATCAATCTTTATAATAGCATATATTTACAATAAAGTCAATGTGTCGTACACTGGTACAAGATGAAAAAGATCCAAGTCATTACCTTATTTCCTGAAATGTTCGACGGCGTATTAAACACGTCAATGTTATGGAAAGCGCAGCAGCAAAACGCTGCCGAGTTTTCTATGGTGAACCTTCGTGACTTTGGGATTGGTCCACGTCAGCAAGTTGATGACACGCCGTATGGTGGTGGTGACGGGATGCTCCTCAAGCCTGAACCACTGTTTGCGGCCGTCGAAAAGGCAAAAGCGAATGATCCAACAGCGAAAGTATTGCTCATGACCCCACGAGGACAGCGCTGGAAGCAATCTCTGGCAAAAGAGTATGCAGATGCAGATCACGGATATATCTTTATCTGTGGGCGCTACGAAGGCTATGATGAACGTATTGTCAGCCTTGTTGATGAACAGGTGAGCGTTGGTGACTATGTCTTAACTGGCGGGGAACTGCCGGCAATGACGATTATTGATTCCATTGTTCGACTTTTACCAGGTGTTCTGGGGGGCGAAATGAGCGCTGAAATTGAAAGCTTCTCTGATGGTGAGACTTTAGAATTTCCGCAGTATACAAAACCATCAGACTTTAACGGTATGAAAGTGCCTGACGTGCTGTTAAACGGCAATCACGCCTTGATCGCCAAGTGGCGCGCTGACAATTCTTTAAAAGCTGATAAATAGTTACTAAAAACCGGGCAACGAAAAAACCACTACAGATGTAGTGGTGGTCTCGGTTGTTGTGGTGGAACATCGTATAGCGATCAGTCACAACATATGGAGCTTTTTGCTTTTTTTGGTTGTATGTTTGTTTTTGTAACTTTCGCTGGTTGATACTGTAATGGAGTGGGGTCAAAAGCGCAAGCGAAATCACAAAAAAGACAACATTATACCTAATATAGCTTGCCTGAGGTGTGGTCGTATCGTTTGGGTGTATACTTTTAGCATGAGTATTTTCCCTACAACGACACCTGCGCCAGCTCCAAAAACCAAGAACGTACAAAAGATAGCAATCTTTTACGCAGTTATTATTGTCGTCATGGTTGTCGCACAATTATTTACTTTTGATGAATTCTTGAAACTGGTGACGAGCTTCGGTTTCACGGGCGGTATTCGCTATGCGCACTTCCTCGCAGCGTTTCTGGTTGTTGCTGAAGTGTTTGCCCTCCCATTTTTGCTACGGATGCCTCTGAGTACCGCATTTCGATGGTTCAGTATGATCCTTGGCTGGTTTGTTGCATTGATTTGGCTAAAGATAAGCCTATGGCTGATGATTCAGGATACCTTCGCTAATAATGTAGGATTCCTAGGGACAGCCGTGAACCTGATGCCGGGATGGTGGGCAGTACTGGTGAGTGTCGCGTTTGGAATCCTTGCTGCGTGGGCTTCGTGGGGCATGTGGCCTCGTCGGACGAAAGCGAAAAGGGTTAGCGCAAAGCGTCAATAGTTGTTGAAATGTTCGTAACGAGGTATTATGAGGCTACTTAATAAGGAGTTTACGATGGAGTATATCAGCAAACTTGAAAAATTGGTGCTTGGATGGGCGAAGAACGTTCCTCATCTTCCCCCGGCAGCCCAAAAATGGCTCGGGGTAAACGTATGGTGGATTACAGCTGTCGGCGCAATTATTAGTGCGATCGCATTTCTGTTCGCACTGGCCGGTGTATTTACACTGATCTCTTTGATTGGTGCCGTGAGTAGCGCATATTATGTGGTTGGTAGTAACTATTCAAGCCTCGCAATCATGACTGGTATTGTGAGTCTTGTCTTCCTGGCAGCAAACGCAGCCCTTTTGGGTTTTGCGGTAAAGCCGCTACAGAACTTGCAGAAAAAAGGCTGGGTATTATTGTTTATCACCCTGTTGGTTGAGGCACTTTCAGTTGTTGTACACGCCGTTCTTAGTTTCAGTGTCGTCGGATTCATCATCGGCATCCTCTTTGGTGCGATCGGTCTTGCGATAGGCGCCTACTTTATTGCAGAAATTCACGGTCAATTTGGCCATCCTGCAAAAGCAACTGCTAAAAAGGCATAGTTGCCGTCTAGCCACTTGAGCGTTCACCTCAGTTAGTGTACAATTTGTTGGTACATTATTGGGATGTCGCCAAGTGGTAAGGCACTGGTTTCTGGTACCAGCATTCGGGGGTTCGAATCCCTCCATCCCAGCCAAGATGATGACCTTAGAGCTTCTTCGGAAGTTCTTTTGTTTGCTATGATTATTAAATGAACAGAATTATTGTGATAGGATCTTCTGGTGCGGGAAAAACCACTCTAGCTGAGGATCTGTCGGCTAAGCTTGATATTCCTCATTTCGAGCTAGATGGCGTATTTCATCAAAAAAAATGGCAACCTCTTGAAACAAATGAATTTAAAGCGCGAGTTGATGAAATAACCAAAGCCCCACAGTGGATTATATGTGGAAATTATTTTACGAAACTTGGTGGTCTACATTTTTGGACAAAAGCAGATACGGTTATTTGGTGTGATTATTCATTTCCTATAGTATTTTCTAGGTTATTACGAAGAACACTTAAGCGAACAATTACAAAGCAAGAGCTATGGAACGAGAACCATGAAGGGTTTGTCGTTAACTTTTTTAGCAAAGATTCAGTTCTCTTATGGATGATGCGTGAATGGGATGAAATGAAGCAGAGATACGAAAAAATATTCAAGGAAAATACTCTAAAGACAACTAAGTTGGTAAGGCTGAAAAACTCCAAGGAAACAGCCCAATTCCTGGAACACACCCGCTATCTCCGGCCAAGATTATGACTGTTTGAAGTGAGACCTAGTCAGGTCTCACTTTTGATGCGAAATTTCAGAGTAAAATAGGAGAATCGACAGTTTAGTGAAACAATTAATTTATATTAATGGAGGGCAAAATGACCAAAAGAGAAGAAATATTTACTTATGTGAAAGATACATACGGCACTGAGCCAGACTATCCTTGGGCGAAATTTCCAAACTACGCAGTACTGCGCCATAGTGAAGAGACCTGGTACGGTCTCATTATGAATGTTCCGAGAGAAAAACTGGGACTGTCCGGAGACGGCTCTGTCGACGTTATTGACCTTAAAGGTGACCCAGACTTCATAGATGATCTTAAAAGCAAAGACGGGGTTTTGCCTGCCTACCATATGAATAAGAAGCATTGGATATCGATTGTGCTCGATAGTTCTTTCCCGACTAGCGATATCTATAACCTTATTAATTCGAGTTTTGAATCGACAAAGGAATAAGCCTCTGGGCCTATTGTATAATGGTGACATGCAACTATCTGATTTACTTAAAGAACAACAGCCAAAACATCTTTTAAAAAAAATGAGAACACGTGTCGTGTGGATAACGGTTCTCATTATCTTTATCGTGTGCGTTGTTCTTGTTGGTGGAATAGTACTATTTGTCATTAATCATGTTGCCGCAAGCGTCATTAGTCTATTAGGGATTCCTATTATTATTGGGACGGCAGCTTTTGTCACGTACGAGCTGTCAAAAATTCGACGACAGCGTATGTCGGCCATCAACTCTTTGGTTGCTGCAGGTATGATCACTCAAACCGAAGGTCAGAATGGGTTTGCGGTTACAACAAAAATATTTGAAAACGGATATATATTTTTTGGAGAAAGTACCCTCGTTTACTATCAGCCGACGTCAAAAAATACTACTCGGATACCTTACGCCGCTATTCAATTGGTTGCTTATCGAACGTCTGCGTATGTGACGAGAGCCGTGATATATACAAAATCAGGCGCAATACCGCTTTCGCTCGTCGGTCCAATGGGGGATATTGAACAGCGTCTCAATGTCCTTAATAATAGCGGAGTAGGTGCAGCTGCGGCAGGTGTTGGAAATTATGTGACGACAACTCGTATTCAAAAACAGGTGAAGGCAATAGATAGGGCTGGTGCGCAACTATTTATTGATTCTTTGACTGAGACAGGGGTTGCAACTCAAACGTACTAGGGGTTCCCAACGCGAGACGTATTCCCAGCCAAATGCGACAGCAGAAAATGTGACCCATGTCCCTATTTCTGCTTTTGCACGGACATTAATATACTGAAAGATTAATTTTCCTTTCGTTTACGTATGGCTTTAAAGCCACAAGCTTCCTGGAATTCGTTCATGCCACCAAATCTTCGCATAAGAGTGGATAGATCTGGAAAAACTCCTTTTTCGAGTTGATTAATTTGACTACTAGAGAGCGGTTTGTCTGGACTTAATTGTAGTGCGAGTTCGATAAGGTCTTGATTCGAGAAATCACGCCATTTAGGAATGGGTTGGCTATTAAATCCGCGCGCTCGCTGAAAGGTGGTCATACTGCCAAATCGAGCTTTTATAAAATCGGGACCTGGGAATTCTTTTCTGTCCATACTACCTATGTCAGAATACGTCAAAGGTGTATCTGGGCTGATCAGGTTGGCCAGAAGAACTAATTCATCATTCGTATAATCTGCAAAGTTGGACTGTGTCGACTGAAAATCGACAAATCCACATTCTTCGTAGAAATTCTTCATTGAACCAAATTTCTCTTTTAAAATATTTATACCAGGGAAGCTATTCTTTTCCAGATTCTTTCTAGAGTTTCTTGTTAAAGGTTCACTAGGGCTAAGCTCTTTTGCTAATGCTACGATTTCGGTATTGGTGAGAAAACGCCAATCTCTGAGGGTAGTAAATCCACAGGCTTTTTGGAAGTTACTTAGATTTCCGAAGCGATTTACTATGAATGAGACAGCAGGAAATTCATGACTTTCCAAAATAACAAAGTCATCTGTACGAAGTGGCTCGTTAGGATTGATATTAAGAGCAAGATCGACTAAATCATCGTTGCTGTATTCATTCCAGTCAACCTCCATGAAACCGCAGGCGTTATGAAAGTCTTTCATTGAGCCAAATCGATTTTTAATCGTACCCTTAGAAGGAAATTCATCACGGCTCAGATCATCAATGGTCGGCGAAAGCAAAGGTTTGTCGGGACTTAAGTGGAGTGCAATTTGCACGAGGTCCTCGTTGCTAAAGGATCGCCAGCTGACTATATTAAATCCACATGCTAACTGGAAGTTGATGATATTCCCAAATCGATTGACAATAACCTGCTCGCTTGGAAACTGATTACCATTTGCCATTATTTTAATCTCGTTAATACCAATTGGCCTATCAGGACTTAGTTCTTTAGCTAATGCAACAATATCTTCCGCTGTATAAGCGCGCCAATTAACCACATCGAATCCGCATGCTTGTTGAAAATCACTTATTGTACCAAAGCGCTTATAAAGATGGGTAAGGCTTGGAAATAAATTCTTTGTAGATAGTTCTTGGATGGTGGTCGTTCGGAGTGGCTTACTAGGACTGAGGCTTAATGCAATCTCAATAATCTCATCTTCGCTTACTTTGAACCAGTTCCTTCTATGTTCGTTTTCTGCGAGTCGTTTATATGCATCCATGAGTTCAATGATTTTTTTGTCAAAAACAAATAGATTACTCTCGTCACCCATTTTAAAACTAACACCGTCATCTACTTCGTCAAGATTATTATTCGAACTTTCTCTAAATATTCTTGTCCAAAGCTCTTCAAGCATTAGCAGTCGATCGATATTAGCCACAAAATCCATAACGACAACTTTGTTTTTCTCTTGGGTGCGTCGCAAACCTCTTCCGAGTTGTTGTTCAAAGATGGGTTTACTCTGAGTAGACCGTAAAAAAACAATCAGACGAGCATCTGGAATATCCACACCTTCATTGAACATGTCTCTTACGGTAATAGTTTCAAAGTTGCCATGAACGAAGTTCTGAAAAGCTTTGATCTGTGCTTTTTTAGGAAGATCGGAATGATAACTTTCTCCACCAATGAGCTCGGCGATTTTATCAGCATGCTGGATATCTTCACAAAAAATAATAGTCTTAACGGTGTCGACGCCTTCTTCCTTTTTGATCTCCTTTTGTTTGTCTCTTATTTTCTTTACGATTTCGCCGTTTCGTAGCTCACTTTCAAATGCTGCCCTGAGCTCCCTTGTTGTTCGTGCGTTAAAGCCGGTCTCGATAGCCTCTTTAGTCGCATCATCCATCATGACGTTATAGGTTACTTCGGCAAGATACTTCCCCGCAATAGCTTCAGGGAGTGTTTTTGTATATAGTGCTTCTCCAAAATGAATGCGAATGTCTCTCGTGTCCATTCGATGCGGTGTTGCAGTGAGGCCAAGCTGAAATTGGGGGTGAAAATGGTCAACTGCTTTTTTGTACGTGTCTGCTTCAATATGGTGAGCTTCATCGTACATAATATAATCGAAATAATCAGGTGGAAATCTATCAATACTCCTAACTAATGATTGGAAAGTTGTAAAAGTAATTTCACTTGTCGGTAGGCTCTTTTGGCTCGAGGTATAACGTGAGCGGTCTACTGTCGGAAGTAAAGTACCGAATCTATCACTAGCTTGGGATAGAATATTGTCACGATGAACGACAAAAAGTGCACGAGGTTGATGTTCGGTAGAGGCAAAGCTGCGTCGGAATTGGGCATAATCAAAGACGGCAACGGATGTTTTGCCAAGTCCAGTCGCTAGATTTATAAGACCTTTTTGTGCTCCATCTTCTCGTGCTTGCCATAAATTTGCCCAGGCTTCGAGTTGGTAGGGCCTTTGTTCAAAATCAGCAACGGCTGCTTGCTGTAGTCCATTTTCATGTAGTATACGTGTGCCAGGTTGTAGCTCATTTGTAATAAACGCGCTTACTTTTGCACGACGCTCTTCATCTAACCGTCTCTCTGGAGAAATTGGTATTTCTGGTGACATTTCGAAATATATTATACAACTTTATTAGTAAAAAGTCTATTTTTGAATAAACATACATCTAGATCGCACCTTACTTGTCTCATTCTGATTTATAAAAATACTAGACGCATGTACTCAATGACTCGAGGCATCCTAGCTAGAGCACGAGTTAACGGCATAGGTCTAGTGCTAGATCTAGCATCTCAGCCAAAATTATCACAGTATAAATTCGAACAAACGTCCAGTATGCAGTGATGCAACTGGATATTTGCTATACTCAGCCTATGGGTGAGAAACAATCTGACGATCAAATCGAACACGTATTTGAGCTACTTGAAAAGAATATAACAGAAGAGTTTCGCAGCGTTGCGATAAAATACGGTCCAATAGATCCTTCAGAGCTGCCACTTGTGGAAGACCAAGACCTTGTAGGGTTATTCCAAAATTATGATAATTGGGTAAAGATTCAACAAAAGAAAGTTGACCAAGCCGGTGGGACGATTGAAGCGCATCTGAAAATGGCGCTGAAAGTAACGCCGTTCTTTGTAGAAGTAGGTTTTACGGATCCTTCGTATGTTGACGAGGTCGTGAACGATTGGATGGCACAAGACCTTGCTCAGGCCGAAGATGCTGGACTTGATGATATAGCAGTTGCTATTAGAAATAAAATGGAGCAACTTCAGGGGCTTTTGCCAAAAAGCACCTGATCGATTTACACGGGGGGTGGGTCCTTTTCTCTACTCCGGGGACTACCGCGTACATTGATATTTCTATATAATTATGTTAATATATGTTTAATAAAGCACGGGGGTCACAAATTCTTGTGCTTTATGTTTTTTAACACCCATACTCAATTTCTTCCTACCATGAAAGGACGTGACAGCGTGCGCGTAATAATTAGGACACTTCTGTGTCTTTCTGTTGTATTGGCACTAACGTCCTGCGCGTCAGTGGTAGAAGCTACTTCTCCTACTCCGTCAAAGGCGCAGTCTACCGAGGTACCCTCGGCACCAGAAGCACCTGCTTCTCCTGTTGTGGAAAAGGTAGCACATCAGTGGGAGCCTGGAATATTCCAAAATGGCGTTCAGCTGTACTGGCATTTTCCCGGCACCGATACTGATGTGATCGCTAAAGCAGACTCGGTCCTCGATTATATCGTGAGCCTTGGTGCGAATTCGGTTGCGATAAGCTTTCCGATTTACACCGATGGCATACGACCAACAAGAGTCTACGCTGACTCGGACACACCAAGTCCGGCGCAGTTGGGACTGATAATCAGTGAGTCTCGTGCGCGTGGTCTTCGGACCATGATTCGCCCGATCATTAACGAGGCGAATATTACTGCTCAAGATCCTAACGGATGGAGAGGAACTATTCGACCACGAGATGTGGCCGGGTGGTTCGCGAGCTACGACCAGTTCATGCTTCAGTATGGTCTTGTTGCTCAGCAGCGTGACGCACAGGAATTGGTCGCTGGCACTGAGCTGCAATCTCTCCGTGGTTATACGGCGGAGTGGCAAAAGCTTATACAGCAGCTAAGTACTGTGTATACAGGAACGATTAGCTACGCCGCAAATTGGAATGAGGGACAAAATCCCGCCTTCCAAACTCACGGTGTAGACGCCTATCCAGCGATTAATCTTCCTGATAGTACCTCGGTGGATCAGCTGACTTCGGCCCTCACAGGTTGGATCGAGCAAACCCCACTAGATGTGCGTGCACGACTCAGTCTCCAAGAGGTTGGTATCCCTGCGCACAGCGGGGTATATATTCATCCTTGGTATTGGGGGACAAACGAAGCTCCGCTGAACTTCACCGTTCAAGCAAACTGGTTTACGGCAATGTGTAAGGCTGCTCATGCGGCTGCTGTGAATGGAATTTACTACTGGACGGTCGACACGAATGTTGATCTAAAGAATGTGAACCCCGACACAGAATACAGTGGTGGGTTCGTTAATCGACCTGCCCAACAGGCTATCCAAGCCTGTTTCTTCGTTCCGAGGACGCATCCGAACCGTGGCCTTAACTAGCCATGATGAAGGATGTTTTATCGAAGAAGTGAAGTGATGAGTGAGTGAGAACGTGGTCATAAGCCACCGTTCTCCTCCTCATCACTCACTCAATTTCACTGCGTTATTGAAATCAAGAGAACATACTAGGCATTAAATCTCAATAGTTAATATGTACTCTTTATTGCTTTTTATGCCAATTTGTGCTATGATATGCAAGCTAGTGACCTGCTGGTCAAAAGATGAGCGGGTTCTTGCACCTAAACATCTGTATTTGTTTGTGATACCGTTCACGAACTTCCATTCCGACCCGAGAGGCATAATATGTCCGTTCTTGAGCCGAGGATTAATCCTCGTCCCGACGCTTTACCCCATGATCGTCATGGGCTGCACATTGTCGAGGAGCCATTCACATGGCCTTTCTTGTTCGACAGCAAGGTGCGTTTTGCGGAACCTTTACGTGATTGGAGCCTCGGCTTCATCACTGGTCACCGCAGTCGCATCGTCGTCTGCATGAGCACTTTCATCGCGGGACTCTACCTGATTCAGCACTACCTTTGGCCCAAGCCGATCGAACCGACCACTACGTCTGCGTTCGTTGTTTCGCTCCTGAGCGTGCTCTGGATCATGTCGCTTCCCGCTGCGCTCTTTGGGCTTATCGGAATGCTTGCCTACCGACACTCCAAGAATCTCGATGAGGTTACACCGATTCTGCAGACTGTGGTTTTTCGCATTTGCAGCAAGGGTGACAACATTGAGATGGTGATCAGTACCATCGATCGCTGCATCAAGGAGATGACTCGTACCCCCCTGTTTGACTACCTCGTCGAGGTAGTTATTAACGACGTGCCTGCAATCAGCAAGCTGCCGCAGGGTGATCGAATTCAGATTCTTGTCATTCCGGATGCCTACCAGACCGCGCGCGGCGACACCAAGTATAAAGCGCGCGGACTTCAGTACGCACTTGAATACTCCGAGATTCCTGAGACCGCATGGCTGGTTCACCTCGACGAGGAAACCCAGCCGACGTCCTCGGGCATCAAGGGTATCGCCAAGATGATCAACGAAGAAGAGGAGTCGGGTAAGTTGCGAATTGGACAGGGTGCAATCCTGTATCACCGCAACTGGAAGACGAAGCCGTTCTGGACTCTGGCCGACAACGTCAGAACTGGAGACGACTTCGCTCGCTTCTATGCTCAGCATCGCATTGGCCAGACAATCTTCGGACTACATGGCAGCTATATCGTCGTCCGCAATGACGTCGAGAAGCGCGTCGGGTTTGACTTCGGGCCTCACGGTTCGATTACCGAAGATGCTTTCTGGGCGGTGCGCAACATGGAAGACGGAGTTCGTGCCAGATGGTGCGAGGGCTACCTCGAGGAACAAAGTACGGAAGGTCTGAACGATTTCCTGAAGCAGCGTGCGCGCTGGTTCCAGGGACTCTGGATTGTCTCCTTCTTTGCTCCTGTGAAGCTTCGTTGGCGGCTGAGCATTCTTGTGAACACTGTGTTCTGGATGTTTGCACCGCTTGCCGGGCTTTACACTGTCGCGCACTTCTTCATTGGGTATGCGACCCCGTGGTGGGTTACTCTGATGGCTAATCTGACGTACGCGTCATTTATGACGCTGTACCTGACGGGCCTGAAGGCGAACATGGACGAGCACAAGATCGAAGGATGGCACCGCCGCGCTGGTTGGACCATCGCACAGATCGCGCTCACTCCGGTCTTCTCGATTATTGAGTCGTCCGGAGTCGTCCTTGGGATATGGCAGCTGGTCAAGTCGATCTTCTCTAAGAAGGAAATCGAGTTCCATGTTGTCAAGAAGGGCGTCGCCGCGTAACACAGCAATACAGATTCGGTGGGCAACCCTGCACTCCAGCTTGAAAAGGCTGATGAGTGCTGGGTTGCCCTCCATCTACTCTTGTCAATACAAACCACTTAATACCGCTAGCAACACAGAATGTTTCTAGCCATCAATATCAAGTTCTTTGTATTAAGAAGAGTCGACAGTGTGTCGATCTATCAGGGTAATGGACTTGGTTCAGCTGGTGGCTTCGTTAATCTCTTTGACGACTGCCGGAATATAATTATCAATCAGTTCATGTCCTGCGAGCACCAGTGACAGCTGTGCGTTTTTATTTATTTTGACGACTTGTTGGAGATTTTTCTTGATCACAACTGGGTCAAAACGCGCATGGATGAGCCGGATTGGCTTATTGATCTTCTCTACATCTTCAAACGATGACTGATGCAGAATACTGGCCTCGAGGACTGCCATATAGACATCAACATTCTCAGCTGTGACGTTAAATCCATTACCAACAATCTTTAGCTTTAAGGCAAGCGGCACCGCTTCGACAATTCTATGAGGGTTTTTGAGCACTACCTGATAAAATTCTTTTAGGATCGCCGTTTGGCTCGGAAGCAGCGTTTTACTCTCGCTATTACTATAAAAAGGTGGGCTACACAAAATAAGGGACTTCACAATGAGTGGGAATCTTTTTGCGATCTCGACAGCAACCAGACCACCCATTGAGTGCCCAACAATGATCAGAGGTTGTCTAATCTTTGCTCGCAAGAGTGTTGCAATCACTGATTTTGCTTGCACATTAATATCGTATTTCATCCACCTTGGACTAGGGGATGTACCAAACCCTAAAAGATCTACCGAAATAACCCGCACGTTGTTCGGAAGTCTGCGTACAACCTCATCCCATGATGCACCAGAATTACCAATACCGTGAAGCAGTAGAATGGTCGCCTTGGATGATTTTGGGTTTTGATCGATATGGACATTCAGCCGATAGGGAACCCGCAAATACTTATGTAACAAAAGATCGAACATACCTATTAGTTTACTGTAGTTATTCTTATTTTGTTATGATGAGTGTATGACTATGAACACTGAAAAAGATGGTGCTGAAGTAGAACATAATCCTCGTGGCAATAGGATGCGCGCATTATAAAGAAGAATAAAATTCCTATTTACAGTGAGGATGATGACTCATTTCTTGGATTTATCATCAGTGACGGGACGACGTGGCAGGCGGTGACGATTTTTGGCTACCTTATCTCAAGGACACATAGTGAAAAAGCAGCAATCGATGTCTTACAGGATGTAGGCCCGACCTATCTTAAAGGAACGTGGCAATATTATGACAAAGATGACCACGATTGGTTTACTTGTATTATTAAACAAGCCTTTGAGCAGCGTGTTATTGTGAATCGAACGAATACACTTGGATTTCAAGACCCGGACGATTATAAGCAAGTGGTGATCGAAGATCCTACAGAGAACGATCTTATTAAAGCGACATAGCTTTACCGTGAGAGAGTTTGTCGTTTTGAGGCGATAAACGAAGTGCCAATAATGATAATCGTGCCAACCCCAGTGATGTAATCTGGAATTGAAAATATCAGTCCGAGTAGCATCGTCAATGCCAAGAAAGCGACGGCATAATGTGCGCCGTGTTCGAGAAAGACGAATTCATCGAGTGTTTTACGTCGCACCATAAAGATAGTCAGTGACCTGACCCAGAATGCACCAACGCCAAGACCTACTGCGATAAGGATGACGTCACTGGTGATTGCGAACGCACCCAATACTCCGTCGAATGAAAAGCTGGCATCAAGTATTTCAAGATAAAAGAACGAGGTAAGTGCGGCAAGGCCGGTTAATTTGGTTGCCTTGGCGGTATCGATATGGACGATTTTCCCAACGACCCATAGCAAGAATTGGATTGCCAGGTACACACCAATACCGATACTGCCGAGTTGTATCGTTTCGAGTCCATGATGGTTGGCGGGTAGTATCGCAAGGATTCCTATGACAACACATGCAATAACTGGCGGCACAGCCCAATGGCCGAATTTTTTCATGTGTCGTTCGATAGGTAGCCAGTGTGTTGTCTTTTTTCGATCAAAGAAAAAGTAGAGAGCTAGCATGATTAAGAACCCGCCACCAAATGCACTAATAGCAGGATGGGCGGCTTCAATGTGATGCGCATAGGTCTGCGGGTCGTTGAGAGCGATGTTGATGACTTCTGTTGGGGGGAGGTTTGCCGTGAGAGCAACAAGCAAGATAGGGAATACGAGTCGCATACCAACGACGGCGATTAAAATACCTAGTGTCAAAAAGAGCATTTGCCAAAACCTTGAAAGTCGTGCAAGAATCTTGGCATTAATGACTGCGTTATCAAAACTAAAGGCGATCTCGATAATTAAAACGACAACGACGATACCGGCAGCAAGAACGCCTTTTCCGATAAGGATGGCTGCAATCGCAAGAAAAGTGAGGATAAGGTCGAACCAGAAGTGTCTCAGGAATACTTTCATTCCTTTCCACTATACAGCATAGGCGTTTTACGGTTGGTTAATTGAGCAAACCGAGATATGATGAATGAAGCATATGCGTAAAGAAAAAAAACGTGACTTTCGGCGGGTAAAACAGGTTATCATCTCAAGCTTTATTGCTGTTGTTATTCTCGCTATTCTTGCCTTCGTTACCCACGGCCGTGATGTTCCCGTTCTTGATACGAAAGGCCTGATCGCCGATCAAGAGCGCAACTTGATTCTTGTCACATTTGGCCTGGGCATGCTAGTTGTTATACCTGTTTTTATTATGCTATTTTCGATTGCATGGCGTTATCGGGCCAGCAACACAAAAGCTCGTTATGAGCCAGATCAGGCAGGCAATCGGTGGCTTGAATTATTATGGTGGGGTATTCCTTGTATCATCATTTTACTTCTCGGTATTATTACGGCTGTTTCGACCCATGCACTTGACCCTTATAAGCCGATTCAGTCGTCTGTTCAACCAGTTAAGATCCAAGTCGTTTCATTAAATTGGAGGTGGCTCTTTATTTATCCTGACGAAGGGATAGCAACGATCAACTATATTAATATCCCTAAAGATACACCGATTAACTTCACTATTACATCCGATGCGCCGATGAACTCGATGTGGATCCCGGCTCTTTCTGGGCAAATTTACGCGATGTCAGGCATGTCGACTCAGCTCCACGTGATGGCAAACCAGACGGGGACATTTAACGGTTCATCTGCAAATATTAGTGGCGATGGCTATGCTGATATGCATTTTAAGGTGAATGCGATGAATGAAGCCGACTATGCATCGTGGGCTCGAAATACCACTAATAAAACCGACACGACACTACTTACTGACGACAGCTATATGAAACTTGCCAAAGATAGTCATGACGGTGCACAGCAAACGTTTCTGCTTATGGATTACAACTTGTATAATGAAATCATCATGAAATATATGTCCCCGGGTGATTCAAAAGTCAGTAGCGTCGATGCATCAGGGGTGAGTAAGTAATGTTTCAGAACGTACTTGATTTTCTATTTGGTCGGTTAAAATTATCTGATTTTATTCATGATCCGCTCATGGCTGGCGCTGGGTATGCAATGGCCGGGGCACTGATTCTGGCTTTGATTGGCGTGACTGTATTTAAGAAATGGGGATGGCTCTGGAAGAACTGGCTGACGACAGTTGACCCAAAAAAGATTGGGATTATGTACCTGCTTGTTTCGCTTATTATGTTACTCCGAGGACTCGCGGATACGCTACTACTCCGTGCGCAGCAGGCGAACGACAATATCGCCGGTACACTGCTGACGGCGGATCATTTCCAACAAATCTTCTCTGCACACGGCACGATTATGATTTTCTTTGTCGCGATGGGTATTATTTTTGGTCTCTTTAATTTAATTGTTCCGTCACAAATTGGTGCACGAGACGTTGCCTTCCCGTTCTTAAACTCTGTCAGCTTTTGGTTGTTCTTTGCCGGGATGATCCTCATCAATGCGCCACTCGTCGTTGGTGAATTCTCGAACGCTGGTTGGTTGGCATATCCGCCACTTTCCGAACTGCAATATAGTCCAGGGGTAGGGGTTGATTACTGGATTTGGAGCCTACAGATTGCTGGTATTGGTAGCCTACTTTCGGGTATTAACTTCTTTATCACCATTATAAAAATGCGTGCACCTGGCATGAAAATGATGATGATGCCAATCTTTGTATGGAGTGCATTCTGTGCCACATTGCTCATTATGTTTGCTTTCCCGATACTGACGGCCACACTTGGCATGCTATCGCTTGATCGTTTGATGGGAATGCATTTCTTTACTTCCGGTGCTGGTGGTAACCCAATGATGTACGTGAACCTTATTTGGGCATGGGGACATCCTGAGGTATATATCCTGGTGTTACCGGCCTTCGGTATTTTCTCGGAAGTCGTCTCGACCTTTTCGCGAAAGAAGTTATTTGGCTATACCTCAATGGTCGTCGCACTAATTGCAATTACGATTCTGTCGTTTACGGTTTGGCTACACCACTTCTTTACGATGGGCGCCGGTGCTGACGTCAATACATTCTTTGGCATTATGACGATGGTCATTGCCATCCCAACAGGCGTCAAGGTCTTTAACTGGATGTTTACGATGTATCGTGGGCGAGTCACCTTTACGACACCAATGCTGTGGTTTATGGGCTTTGTTGTGACCTTTACGATTGGTGGACTGACGGGTGTCATGATGTCAGTGCCATCAGCTGATTTCCAGTTCCATAATAGTCTTTTCCTTGTCGCGCACTTCCATAACATGATTATCGGTGGCGTCGTCTTTGGTGCATTTGCCGGCTTTACCTACTGGTTCCCTAAGTTTACTGGCTTTAAGTTGAATGAACGTTTGGGCGTCTATGCATTCTGGTGCTGGATCGTTGGATTCCTGCTTGCCTTCATTCCTTTGTATATCCTCGGTTTCATGGGTGCCGTACGGCGATTAGACCACTACGATTCCTCAATCGGCTGGCAAGGGTTATTCATCGTTGCGGGTGTCGGTGTGATGATTATCTGTGTGGGTGTCTTTTTCCAATTACTACAGGTTGGCTATAGTATCTGGAAGCGCAAAGAAAACCGAGTTGGTAATGATCCATGGGGTGGTCGTACACTGGAATGGTCAATTGCATCACCACCACCAGAATATAATTTTGCAGTCATTCCAACGGTTACATCTCGCGACCAGTTCTGGGAACAAAAGAAAAAGAAGCACACCAGTGTCTTTAAACCAGCCTATGAAAGTATCATGCTACCGAAAAATACAGGACTTGGCTTTATTATTGGGCTCTTTTCACTGGCCTTCGGTTTCGCAATCATTTGGCACATGTGGTGGCTGGTTGTTGTTGGGTTGATCGGTATCGTCGTCACGCTGATTATCAGGTTAACTAGCGATAATACCGAATATGTCATGACCGCAGCTGAGGTTGCCAAACATGAATTAAAACGGGGTATTGCATGAAACATGTCGCAGTAGAAGCGGCCATTCAGGAAAAGAAGACAGTTGGCTTCTGGGTATACTTGATGACCGACCTTGTGTTGTTCGCATCACTGTTTGCAACATTTGCAGTTCTTCGAAACAACACAGCGGGTGGTCCTGGCGGCTCTGAACTGTTTGACATGCCTTTTGTCTTACTGGAAACGATGATTCTGCTCACGAGTAGCTTTACGGTCGGTCTGGCAATCCTGGGCAGTCATCGGGGATATAATAAACAGACGATTTTTTGGTTGATCGTTACTTTTGCGCTTGGTGCTGCCTTCCTTTCGCTTGAGCTCTCTGAATTTAGTCACCTGGCAGCCGAGGGCAATAGTTGGCAACGAAGTGGGTTCCTTTCGGCATTCTTTACACTGGTCGGTACACACGGACTACACATCGCGATTGGGCTTTTATGGTTGGCTGTGATGGTTGTTCGATTGATAAAATCAAAGTTCAAGAAGACCGATCTTAATCGTCTGGCGTTGTTCGGACTATTCTGGCATTTCCTTGATGTTGTCTGGATTTTTATCTTCACTATCGTCTATCTGATCGGAGGCATGGCATGAAATTACGTTTAGAAACACGAAGTGACGAAGCGCGCTATAGCTCGTACGTTGTCGGCTTTATCCTATCGATTACAGCGACACTGATGGCGTATCTGTTTGTTGTGAATCACATTTGGCCAAAAGAAATGTTGATCTATATCGTCATGGGCATCGCCGTGTTGCAGCTTATTGTCCAAGCTGTATTCTTCCTTCATATTGGACGAGGGAGTCGATTGAAATCCGTGACGCTTGTCTTTGCGATTCTCGTCGTCTTAGTGGTTGTTGTTGGATCGATCTGGATTATGAATAATCTTGATTACAGTATGATGCAAATGTCACCAGATCAAATGCAAATCTATATGCATCAACACGAAGGCATTTAGTGGAACGACGTTCACGTTCTTATTTTCAACTGATTAAGCCTGGGATTACACTCAGTAATACGTTGACGGGCATCGCAGGTTTTTTCCTGGCTGCAAGTGTCGTTCCGTTTAGTTTGGCGGCTCTCATCGGCACCGTTGTCGGTATTGCGCTGATTATTGCGTCTGCCTGTGTGTTTAATAACATTCTTGATCGCGATATCGATAAGCGCATGAAGCGAACAAGAAAACGAGATGTTGCCAGTGGCGTGATTAGTGTGCCAAAGGCGCTGGTCTTTGGAAGCATCCTGGGGCTTGTTGGATTTGTTGCGATTCTTGTCCTGACAAATGTTCTGACATTTACCTTGGGTGTCATCGCATTTGTTTGGTACGTCGCTGTTTACGGCTACGCAAAACGCACAACAGCACTAAGTACGATTATCGGTGGTGTTGCGGGTGCATTGCCTCCTGCAGCTGGCTACACGGCGCTCACGGGAAGAATAGATGCTGCGGCGATTATCTTGTTCTTGATTCTATTCTTTTGGCAGATGCCGCACTTTTATGCAATTGCGATGTTCCGGCGATCTGATTATAAAAGCGCCAAGCTTCCCGTATGGTCGGTCAAGTATGGGATGAAAAGTACCAAGAAACAGATTCTTATTTTTGCCATAGTGTATGCAATTGCCTCGGGCTTGTTGTATGTCTTTGGCTACACGCACATTGTCTACTTGGTGCTGAGCGTCGGTCTCTCGGCGTATTGGTTGCATCAAGGTATTTCGTTTTACAAGAAAGTTGACGATGAAAAATGGGCGCGCAAGATGTTCGGTGCATCCTTACTGATACTATTATCTATGTGTTTACTGATTGCCGTTGGTGGATTTTTACCGTAAAATAAGCTTATGATTATTCTTATCCACGTTATTATTGCACTCACGAGTCTTGTTATTGCGAGTTTTGCGTTTTTCAACCCAACGCTAAAGAAATTAATTGTCAGCTACGGCTTTATCCTAGGTACGGTTGCGAGCGGTACCTACCTACTAGTTACTGTCCCGAGCCACATTTTGCAGAGTTGTCTATCAGGACTGACCTATTTGACGATCGTAACGATAATGACAATCTTTGCACATGTTCGTTTACACAAACGACAACTTGCCACCCAAGAAAATAAGTAAAAAGACCGTTACTTTCCGATAGGAAAGTAGTCGTCTTCGTAGATGCGCTGTGCATGCCATACACCAAGTGCTTGGCCGAATGGAAGCAAATCACTGTAGCCAACAAAGTCGGCTGCGCTTCGGATAACTGATGCCGGGTTACCGGTGAGGCGAATCTTTTTATATTCGAAGATTGCCCAGTTTTCACCAACAGGAACAACAACTGGTGGCATTTTTGCGACGTATTTTTTCTTTGATTTTTCAAGGAGATGATGGGCGACAAAAATACCATCGCGAAGCGCAGTTTGCGCTAGTCCGCTATATGGCGTGAATGCGTTGTCACCGATCACGTAGACGTGTTCACTTTCGCGTAAGTATTCGTCAACAATGACTTTATTGTTCTTTGAGAATGTGAATTGATCAGCATTAGCTGCAAAGAAGGGGTTGTTAGCAACACCAGACGTCCAGATTACTGTCTGGCTTTTGATTGGCTCACCGTTGACGATAAGGCTGTCGATGGTCTGTTCTTCAACTTTTTTATTAAGCTCTACGTGAACGCCAAGTTTCTTGAGGCGTGCGTGTACCATCTTGCTGGCAGTTTCCGACATACGGGGAAGGACGCGCGGCGCTGCTTCGATAACGGTAATCTTGATGTTTGGTTCAGGTTTGTTGAAATGTTTTTTTAGTTTGTGTAGGTAGGTACCAAGTGATGAGGCCAGTTCGACACCAGTTGGTCCTGCGCCGACAATGATGAAGTTTGCATCTGCACTTTGTGGCTGTGAGAACTCGTCAAAAAGATGTTGTTTGAGCCGTTTGATCTCTGCGGCAGATTTGATACCGAATGCGTATTGGTCGAGACCTTTGATGCCAAAGTAGGTTGTGACTGATCCTATTGCGAGGATAAGGGTCGTGTAGTGATATTTTGCGCCAGACTCACCGGTGAGTGTTCTCTCTTTTTTATTAATCTTTGTGACAGAGTCAATGACGACGAGGACATTGTCGCGGCCAGCAAAGATTTCGCCAAGTGGCACCCATGACTGTAGGTGGCTTTTACCTGTTGCTGTACCGTACAGACCTGGGTAGTACTGAAAATCAGTCTTGTCACTAATAAGTGTAATGTGGTTCTTTTTATCCTTTGATAGTTCGAGCGCTGCTTTTACGCCGCCGAAGCCGCCGCCTACGATAGTGATCTTCATAAAGGTATCCTGTTTATGTTTTTTCCGGTATGCTCGTATAATAGGGCTAAAAGGGTTATTAATCAAGGGAATACCACTATATAATGCGTACTGTGAATAAAGTCAAAAAACAATTCGGCAAACTATATGTCATTCTCGTCATATCTCTCGCTGTCGTCATTATCGGAGTAGGCACATTTTTGGCTTTGGGCCGCTTTAATGTTGTACCGCACCTGATTGCAACGGTAGAGGAAGGCAACAAGAAAGAATCTTTTCCTGTGATTGATTCCAAAACCCTTACAGCTGAACAACAAAAGATAGTTGTGTTGTTAAAGCAAGAATATGCATCACAACCTGCAGGCACAAAATATTCTGATGGCGTGAGCGAGGCGTGGTGCGCGGACTTCGTCAGTTGGATTATGAATAACGCTGGCTATCCTCTAGATAATCCTAACTCGGGATCATGGCGCATCCCCGGGACCTATACACTACGAGAGTATTACCAATCTGTTGGCAGGTTTCATGCAGCCAATAGTGAGTACTCGCCAAAAGTAGGTGATATCATGCTGTACGACAATCCAAGTCCTTTTGGGCAACACACGAATATAGTGGTAAAGAACGACAACGGCCTTATCACAACGATTGGCGGTAATGAACCTGGTGGCATCCGTGTGATCACCCACAAAACCAAGGACGGTATCGGTTTTATAGGATACGGGAGCCTCGAATAAAAAATAGCCCTGACGGAGGGCTATTTTAAGTGGAGATGTTTAACTAAGCAATTTCGTCAATTGCAGTTTTGATTTTTGCTGTCACGCTTTCTTCATTAAGCGCCGTGCCATCAACATTGATGTCTTGCATGAATGCAAGTTCTGCAGGGTTTTGCTTGTAATCAGCCTGGAGGTACGGGAGGATGTGATCAAGGGTAGCGACTGCGAGTGATGCACCTGTCCAGCCGTAGCCGACAACGGCGATTGGCTTGTCAATCCATTCATTCTTGAGTGAATCGATGGCATTCTTTTGGATAGCGTTTAGTGAGTGGTTATATTCTGGAGTTAACCAAACGATAGCATCAGCTTCTGTGACGAGTTTACCCCATTCGATAACTGCAGCATCTGTTGGAACGTAGTCAGGTGAGGCAGGTGATAATGCGTGTGCATAGAATGGAAGGTTAATTTCCTTTAGGTCAGCAACAACGATGTTCACGCCATCACGCGCTTCGAGATCTTTTTTGACCAGTTCGAAAACTTGATCTGCTGCACGGCCTTTTCGGGCGCTCGAAAGCACTACTAAAACATTTGACATAAAAATATGACTCCTTTTTCTTTCATTCCGTAAACCGCGGTCGCGATGGTCAATGGGTAGATTATTAGTAACTTTAGTATAGCATAGAATACTATACAAACTATAGTATTGTGAAATTGATTGAATATGCCATTACGAATAAACTCATCAAAATAAAAAGAGACCTAGATCGGGCGTACCTCAGCGTGTGACGCGAGGTACTGCCCGATCATTGGTCTTCATAGTTCTAGCCCAAGAGCTGTGTGTACGCTTCCGGCGTTAGCGTAATAACAGCACTGTCGAGATTGTCAGCAACGATGGGCGAAAGGCCTTTTCGTTGAACGCTCTCATTCAGTACGGTCACGGCATCGGTTTGGGGTTTGACGCAGTTCAGCCACAGGTTGACCACGACAGGTTTGCAAGCACCGTACGAGAATGTCGTGCTCGCTGCGGGGTCCTCAGCGTATTCATCGTACAGCTTGTTGGTATTCAGGAAGAGTTGCACCTTTGACGGTCCGTCACTCTTCCTGAATGTGATCTTTGCTGTAGGGATCTCGAGGATATAGCTGGCATCGTTGTGCGTAAAGCTGACTGAAATGGCTGTTGCCGGCTGTTCACTGGCTGAGCCATACACCGAGAAGAAGTTGCTCACAATGTGACCACTTCCACTCGATCCACTGATGCGACTTCCGAGAACCAGTGGATACTCCTTCCCAGAGGTCAGCCCGAAATCTTTCGACACTTCACCGATTGTTGCGGAACGGTCAGCAGTTGATCCTGCGGACACTGCCCACGCGATACCACTGACTGCCGCGACGCCGATTGCAAAGAGGACCAGACCGGTGATCAGTTCTTTCCACCATCGGTAATTCCTAGAGCCCTCCCAGTTGACTGATGTGATAAACCAACAGACGAGGCCTCCGATTATATAAATGATTGCCGCAAGCAGCGCCCATCCATCGTGAAACTCCACATGTACCACCTACTTTCATCGAATTGTATATCAAAGGACGAACTGCGATAACTATAGCATATTTCCAGCTATTTTCAATGAGGTGACCTCTGGCGCGTAGTACTGCACAATTTGATACTATAAGAGTAATGATTATATTGATTCATACATCAAAGACGATGCGACCACCCGCTAGCGAAAACTCGCAAGGCTTGTCACAGCCAGTTTTACTTGAAAAGACCAATGAACTGGCAGGATATCTGAAAACTTTGACTAGTAACGATATCGAAAAAACAATGAAAGTATCCGAGAAGCTTGCGACCATAACAAAAGATTTGATATCGAACTGGAATGATGAACCAGGGTATCAACGAGCTGCTATCGATAGTTTCCTCGGTGACATCTACAGCGGACTACAAGTCGCCACCTTAACAGACGAAGATCGAGCCTATGCTGACGAACACCTTCGCATCCTTTCGGGACTCTATGGAATACTGAAACCCCTCGACGGTATCTATCCGTACCGATTTGAGATGGGATATAGAGTACCAGACAATCGATATACAAACTTGTATACATTCTGGGGAACGTCAATCGCTGATACTTTCGCTCAAAATGAGACCATTATTGACCTTTCTGCAGTTGAGTATGGCAAAACTGTCACGCGTTTCATCGAATCTGCAGGAATCGTGACACGAATTTTGACTCCGAAGTTTTTGACCATTAGTCCAAAAACGGGTGAGCCTAGCTTTGTGGTGGTGCACGCTAAAATTGCCCGTGGTGCATTTGCACATTGGATGATACGAAATCGAATTGAAGACGACGCAAGACTAAAAGACTTTAACGAAATTGGGTATGTGTATGATGCGCAGCTTAGTACCAAAGAGATACCAGTATTTATCTGCAAAGAGTTCAAGGGTATTGGCCTGAGCATTCGATTAACAGAGATTACTTGAGGTCAAGGACAACGAGGTTTTCGATGTGTGGTGTTCGTGGGAAAAAGTTATAGCCACGGTGAGATTTGATTACATATTTCTCGCTGAGTAGCGCAACGTCACGTGCTTGGGTAACAGGATTACATGACAAGTAGATAATGCGTGCTGGTGTAACCTCGAGGAGGCGGTCGACAACTGTTTTATCAAGGCCGGCACGTGGTGGGTCAACAATGATTGTTGCATCACCGGTAATAAAGTCGAGGGCTTTTTCGCTTGGCGCGTGTACAGCCTGAGCATTCTTGATCTTGAGTCGGTCGATATTTTCTTTCATCTCACGAACGGCACCTTCGTTGATTTCAACAAGCGTAAGGTCACCGGCACCAATCGTCAGGCCAATAGTTCCAACGCCGCTATATAGGTCGACAGTTGGTTTCGCAGGATCAACCCATTTGTGCATATCAAGCAGCGCTTGTTCGTAGACGGGAATGTTGATTTGGAAAAAGCTTTCCGTTGCATAGCTAAACGGAACGTCGTTTATCGTATCGGTCAACGTCATATTGCCCCATTCTTGCATGCGTTTGGTGATGACGCTGGCTGGGCTATTCGGGTTTGAGTAAATCATTTCGAAACGTTTGACGCCAAGGGCTTCAATGTCGATGTCACGGATCGGGTTAAACGATTCGCTTTTCACATATAGTTGCATCGCAACGTCACCTTTTTGGTTAGCACGGACGAGCAGTGTCTTTAGTGAAAAGCCAGTCGCGTGGTGAGCACGGAGGAGGTCACGCATCGCAAGTGCTGTTTTGTTGATGCTTTCAATAGCTAGGTGACTACCTTCAACAGGAACTTTGCTGTGTGTGCCGCGACCGAAAAAGGCCAGGTCAAGTTGTTCTGATTCTTTGTCCCAGTACCAACTAAATTCCATTTTGTTACGGTAGTTGTATTCGTGATCGTCGGTAAAGACTTCAATTTTGCCAGGAAGTTCGACGCGGTGCAGATCAAAGGCCTCTTTGATAAGAGCGGCTTTGTGCTTTTGTTCACTGGTGAATTTCATAATTTGCCAAGGGCTGGTAGAGATGTAGCTACCTGGATCGAGGGCTTCGATGCGGTCTTTGGCGGGTTTAAGGACACTAATGACGTAGCCTTCGGCGAAACTATTTTTCTTGCGGAATAGTTGGACTTCGACTTGTTCAGTCGGTAATCCACCCCATACAAAAAGTTTGCGGCCATCGTCCATGGTCGCGAGTGTTTGTCCGCCACCAACGATTTTCTCGAGGGTGACAGTAACGATAGGGAAGGGTCGTTTACTCATTTACTGTTTCTATTATACCTCAAAGGGCTAACTATTTGAACAATTGTCATAAAAATGTTATTATATCGCTGTGCAAACCGCATGATAGACCTTTTGAAGGGATAACAACGTGGACAGTAAATCCGAACCGTTCTTCGTGAACGGATCTGACGGCAAACGCCGTAAGGTAAAGCCGAAGTCTCGTCAGTTCTGGGGTGAACAAGGTGACTACCGTCTGGAGCAAGAGACCTACGTGAACGGGACACTGTTCCCGGCTGGGTACTATCCGTTCGTGTTCTGGGACGTGCCGATCTTTGATCATCACGACAACCCGATCACGGACACCGGCGTGTCGCCCGACACCTCGAGTGGCAGCTTTCTGCACTCGATCTTCGGCGACAACACCATTCCGTCGTCTCACGACAGCGGTTCGTACAGCCCTGACCCGACGCCGAGCTACACGCCTGAGCCGAGTCACAGCTACGATCACAGCTCGTCGTCATACGACGGAGGCGGCTCATCCGGCAGCTACGACAGTGGTTCGTCGGGTGGCTATGATGGCGGATCGTCCGGCGGTTCCGATGGTGGCGGTGGCGGAGGTGGCGGTGACTGAGGCAGTGTCTCGTCGCTGTGCATCCTGAAGCAACGCCGCTTCACCTGGGGTGCGCTGGTCTTTTTATAGACCAGCGCACCCCCATATTTTTTATTCGAACATAATACCTATATACTAAAGACACATGAAACGACTTGATAATTATTCGCAGCATAACCTCCGTGGGCAGGACTTTATTAAAGAGCTCATCGGACATACCAATATCAAGGCCAGCGATATTGTTTACGACATCGGTGCTGGTACTGGTGCTATTTCAGCCGCACTGGCTGGAAAAGTACTGCACGTCTACGCGATTGAGTTTGAACCTGTTGCGGCTGAGAAACTACGTGAAAATATGCGTGCCTATGAAAACGTCACCGTCAAAGAAGGTGATTTCCTCGAAATGAAACTACCAAATGGCGCGTACAAGATTTTTGCGAACATTCCATTCCATCTGAGTTCACCAATTATTCACAAGATTACTGAAGATCCGAACCCACCTTCAGCGGCGTATTTAATTGTGCAACGGCAGTTCGCAAATAAACTACTACCTAACTATGATGGATTTACCGGCGCATTGGGTATGATGATTGGTCCAACATTTGGTGTTCGTATTCGTCGACCATTAAAACGATCTGATTACACACCGCCACCAGCAGTTGATACTGTTTTGATTGAAATTAAGAAGCGTGAAGAACCATTCATTCCGTTAAGCGAAATGGAAAAATACCGCACATTTATCGAAGGCTGTTTTTCAGATCCGAAAATCTTTAAAAAGACGCCACGTGCCAAAATCGGACTTCCTGAGGGCATCAAACCTTCCGAAATGAAGTTGCATCAGTGGGTTGAGCTATTCAACGCGTACAAGTTTTAAACGCGGTACCAAGCTTCATTGCCCTTGTAGGGACCATCTCTTTTTATTTTCTCGTAGTTTTCTAAGAGACTCTTCATTCGGTATTGGTTGTAACCGATGGAGAAATGGTTATACGTATCTTCTTCGGCTGGTATATCAGTTCTTGGATCGAACTGCTCACCTTCAAGGGAATTTACTCCACCTTCGTAATCAAGCCTATAGCCGTAGACCCCTTTTTCTGGTGTAAGCGATGATTGTAATATAACTCGATAGTGATTATCAGTACCTACAAGCAAGTGGAGTAGGAATCCCTCCGTGTCTGGCCCGTAGTCACTATAGCGTTTTTGGTATAACTCAATACCAATGTATTCTTCACCTTCCCATTTGTAGATGCTGCACCCAGCGTAGTCGGTTGCGACAATTGCGTCGGCAACTTTTTGTACACTTTCTTCAAATGTAACAAGCTCAGCTTCTTTTCTTTCTACTTTGTCGTTTGCATAGCCTTCATTTCGAGCGGCCACGCGGTTTCGTATGATATCTCCAGGTTCCATGTCCCTCTCCGGTTATAATTAGTATTAAAATAACACATAATTCCTATATAGTAAATTATATTCTTTACAATATACAATGGATGAGACTGCAGCATTGGGTCGGATTGTTTAACGCGTATACATTAAAATAAATTTTTATACATCTCGATCTTTGTGGTATTCGTACCAATCAAGTCTTTTTTGAATTGCTGCATTATTTGCGAAAATACCGTAGTGTCCATACGTTGAACTGTCATATGCACCTTCGGCTCGGGGATTGAAGCGTGAACCATGAAGGTCAACTGTTCCTGCGGGTGCAAAAGTGAATGGAATATAGCTAGGTACATCGTATGTAGAGCGTGCATCTTCAACAACAACATATTGACTTTGACCATTTACGAGTATATGAAGAAGGTTTCCTATAGGCTCACTGTCGGAATTTGTACCGTATATAGGCACTCCTGCGTATTCTTGGTTTTCAAAAGTGTATACTTGGCACCCCAGGAAGCGGGTGCTTACTATTTTTTGTGCAAGTATTTCCACTGTGGTCTCGAAAGTAGAAATCGTCGTTTCTTTTTCTACCTCTTTTAGCTGAATTTCTTGGGCCCGCATTGCGATTTGTCGTAGCCTAATTTGCTCTGTTGGGCTCATATCCTCTTTATCCATAGTATTTAATAAATAACACAATATTTCATTAAGGTCAATTATGTTCTTTACAATATTTACAACAGATGTATGATAAGAATGTTAAGGCACCCTGTCTTGACTATCCATATCTATGGATATCGCCGACCATCTCGATGTAGAGGACGGAAAAACAATGGGAAAAAGCGAGCAGGGCAAGGCGCAGAGTGCAGCCCGTAAGGCGGCACAGACGGCACGCGGTTCGAACAAGTTCAAGGCCGGCAGCAACACGCACAACGGCGCCTCCAAGGGCCAGAGCGGGCAGCCGAAGCGCAGCAAGTAGAACCTCAACGCCCAGCGACACCAGCCACGCATTACCTCGTCCCCATGACGCGCAACTCGCGCGTCATGGGGACACAATCAACTACAATAGAATTATTATGAAATACTCACGAACTTATATTAAGCAATCGAATAGTGGCGTTGTTGGTCATATTTATGAACACATTGCCGCTAATCAGATGATTAACGAACTCTATACGAGGGGTCTTTATAGATTGCTTGATTATGAGCTGGTGGCAGAAACGTTTGACGGTATTATCGTCCTGCGGATCGAAACATACCAACAAAAGACGATGCGCATTATGAATAAGGTTTTGAGCACTGTATCATTCAGCACCTCTCATATAAAAAACGCAATTGGACAAATCGAAGCAGAATATAAGCGAAAAAGCGAATTCGATACCAAGGAACTTTCCAATCAACTCCTTGCACTACAACAAGTTCCTTGGACACTATCGAAAGATTTCAGGGTCAGCCAGCCGATTACGAAACGGGCGCGAGAACTAAAAAGTAGCATAGGCGGTTTTGGTCGTCTTGCGAAACGTGATTTCAAAGAATTTGAAATCGTCTATAAAATAGAAGATTGCCCTTTTGAATTAAAAACAATTGCTGTCTACATCCTGCAGGTCGCCGGCTTTATACAAATTGACGGCTTTTATTTAAAATTTAAACAAAGTTATGATTCTGGCGATCAGTGGGCAGAATACCAAGACACGGTTGGCTATCTTCATTTCCTTACAGTTGCAAAAACATCGAATCTTGATCTGAAAAAAGTTGAGAAGCAATTCACTGATACACTGAAACTTATGAATAACGACGAAAAGATCCTTGGGAAAATGCAGAAGTTTATCGACCGAAGCCTCAAGAGCGAATATCCGTATTTCTCGCTAGCATCATCGTTTGCGAACTCATATCAAATTGTGGGTGCGAAATATCTTCGCCGGTATAATAGCGTGAAAAACATTACAGCGTTGATCGAAAAAGTTGAGTACGAGATTAACTAGTTGATTCTGGCCATGCCCCGTGTTTGTAGTAGTATTCCCGGCTTGCACGTTGCTTGTAATAAAGTTCAATATTTTGTGGATTAGTCCATGAATATAACATGTCGCTCAATGTCTTCTTGTTTGCCGGCAGTTTTTCCCAGCCTCGTCTACGTTTTTCAATAGCTTGTGCCATATCAAATTCAACCTCATCACCATACTCACCTAAAACGAGCATTCCGTTTGAAAGTAGCGAGATTGGCATGCCGTTAATATCTCCTTCTCCGAGCCCGATATATAACTCCCATGATATATAATCTTCACCCTTGAAAGTAATGGTACGTATCCCACTAGTGTCAGGATATTCTAGGACTTCCATTTGGTGTAAGAATTGAGGAATGAGGGTTTCAATCTCGACAGCTGCGTCGAGTGCGTTCGCTTCCGAAATACGTTCTTGGCTTTTTCTTTCTTGTTCGCGTCTTGCGGATACTATGTCTTCGGCGTGTCCCATGTGTACTCCTATAGATTTATCTATAAAATAGCAGGTAATTCCATATACGTCAATTTTAATGTATGAGTATATGTTAGGTTGGAGTCAGCTGAGATATTGGCGTATAATAAGTATGTAAATATAAAGGAGAATACATATGGAACTTGCAAACGCGTTTTACATTATCGGAATCATTTGTATGAGCCTTATCACCGTCATCTTAATTGCGCTGATTGCTGTCGCAGTGTTGGTCAAGATCAAGATTGATCACATTCACCGCGCTATCGAAGCCCGAGTGCAACCTGTTAGGGAATTTGCAAAAGCAGCCGAACACATGGCCAGGAAAGCTAAAGAAAAATTTGGTAACTAGTCTGCCACAACGAATGCTATACTAAGCAAGTCAAACAATTTAACACGTATCCAGAGTGCAGCGAGAGATCTAGCTCTATGACCTGCCGGCAACCATCCCACGTATCTATTACGAAGGAAACGGTGCCCCTTCTAGCCCTATGACGGGGAAGATAAGAAACGAGTATTACTCCTTCTCACTTTCACGCCGCAAGGGTACGAAAGATACGAGAAGGAGTATTTTTATGTCAATTTTTAAAACCGCCGAGAGTGTGTCGCCGAAACATCCAGATAAAATCTGTGATCAAATATCGGATGCGATACTGGATGCACATTTAACGGAAGATCCGGATGCACGCGTTGCGGTGGATGTTGCTGGTGGGCACGGCAAGGTATTTGTAACAGGTGAGGTGACTTCGAAGGTAGTGAGCGTCGACGTTGCGGCAATTGTGAAACGCCTGGCGGGTGATGTTGAGTTGATCGAGCATATTGCTGCGCAAAGCCCAGAAATTGCCCAAGGCGTCGATACTGGTGGTGCGGGGGATCAGGGAATCATGGTGGGGTATGCGACGAATGAAACTGCCGAATTGTTGCCGTTAGAGTTTGTTTTAGCGCGTAAGTTGAACCAGTATTTATATGAAACCTGGCCGTATGATGGCAAGACACAGGTCACGACGAAAGATGGCAAGATTGTGTCGCTTGTCGCCAGTTTTCAACATGCACCACAAGCAGCATTAACTGCCAAGGTCTTGGAATGGGTTAAGCAAGAAAAGATCGCTATCGTGGGTGATGACGTTGCGTTACATGTGAACCCAGCGGGGGATTGGGAAGTCGGTGGATTCGATGCTGACGCCGGACTGACCGGTCGTAAACTGATCGTTGATAACTATGGGCCACGTATCCCAATTGGTGGCGGTGCCTTTAGTGGCAAAGACCCGAGCAAGGTTGATCGATCGGCGGCGTATATGGCACGGAAGGTTGCGGTGGATTATCTGAAGGCACGAGACGCGAAGGAAGTATTTGTGTATTTGGCGTATGCGATTGGGTATGATCAGCCACTAGAGGCGACGGTTGTTGTGGATGGACATGAAGAAATCGTTAAGGGTTATGACCTTTCTCCTAATGGGATTATCAAAGTGCTGGATTTGAAACGTCCTATATATGAAAGGTTAGCGCGATGGGGGCACTTCATAGGAAATGATATCGTGGCTAACATTACACATTAAACGTTTTCAGAAATTGTTTTTCTGATAAATGTTTCTTGAGGCTAGAATTAACTTCTTCTTTTAGTGGATGAATTACCTTTAGTACAAATATATTTTTACTCAGAAATAGTTTTGAATCGTCAAGGTTCTTTTCTGCATACGCAAGTTTATACATTGCTTCTCTAAGGCATTTTTCGTAAACACTATTCCAGAGACTATTCTTAAAATGAGTTATTAATGTTTCTGTATTGAATTCACCTTGTACGATCTTTCCGTCTAAGAGTAGTTTAGACACTACGTAACTTAAATGACCTTTTCTCAAGTCAGATTTCCAATCTGTTAGATCGTCAGTAATCTGTTTAGCTATTAAGTAGTTGTCAAACGCATTATTTATAAGTTGTAATTGTATTTTGGATATTTTACTGCTGTTAATTAGAAGTTTTGGTCCGAGAACATGTCCAACTGAGCGATTAGCTAAGAATTTCCCATTGCCGTACTTAGGGATTTTATTTATTATGATCATCCGTTTATCTATAGTCGCTCTACAGTTTTTTAATTCCCAAAGATTGCAGTTGTCGCTGGAATCAAAATGTTTATCAATCAATTCGATTTGAGAAGGAAATAGGCGGATATATTCACGATATGATAACCGATGCATTATATTAGCCAATGAAAGCATTTGGGGTGATCCTTCTTCATCTATAAAATCATCATATATCGTATATGCTATCCATGCCGCTACATTAGCATACCCAAGGTTGTAACAAAGCTCATTATTGATCTGCAAACTAGAATCAATTAATGATTGCTGAATGTAACTGCTGATTAGCGTAATTTCTGATTCAGTGTCTACTTTAATGATTTTATTTAAGAATAATAAAGCTTGCTTTCTGATATCAACATTGTGTTCATTTATATTATTCTTTAGCATAGTTATCGATTTATTGTTATTTCGATTACGATCTTTAGTCACTTTTTTTCTAAATTGAGTGGCTAAACTTAGAGCTAGTCTCTGTTCTTTATTTTTTGGAATAAAGGCTTTATTTGATAGATATACTTCCAATTTTTCTAGCGGTGTACCTATTGTTCTGAAAAGATTCATTATCAAAGTATTTGTATATATGTCATCTTTCGATAAATATGGACCACCAACTTCAATCTCTGAATTTATAAGTCTATTCGCGAATAAAGCTAAAATATTTCCGTTTATTGCCTGAGAGTCGTGTAGATACAGGAAGTGTATGCGAGCCACTACTTTATCTAAGTCATCGTCTATGATCCATTTTTCGTATGTATTTAGTAAGTCTGCGACGCTGTCCTTCATATTTATATGTCCTAATTTTAAAAAAAATAATAGTGCCCGAGTAATTTTACTCGGGCACTGTGCTAGCTAGTCAAACCATGGAATAGATGCGTCGCTGTTGTTTACGAGGTTTGCTTCAACTGCTTTTTTATTGCGTGCAGATGAATCAACTAAAACTTTGTGAAGTGTTTCAATCATTGCATAATCCTTTCTTTTATTAATCTAAGCATTTCGACTTAATGCTTTGGTCAGTTAACAGATTAGGAGGTCAATAAGATTGATTGGTCGTAATAGATTTCCGGCATTCTCTATACAATCCCTATGAGAACAGAATAACATAAGCTTATAAATAGATTAAATATAACGGTAGTTAGAAAATTACTGATGTTTTATAATAGTAAAGGTAAAGAGGGTTCTATATCAGTAGCAATAAGTTCAAGCTTAATCAAGAATTGTTACGTGCCGAGTCAATACACCGACACTCACTTAAACGTAAAAAAGTTCGTAGTAAAAAGGTTGGCAAGAGGCGTCCAGTTAGAGTTCCGATCTACAGGAAGGATCGGGTAACTCCATCCCCTCCAAATGAATTCTCTATCTTATCAAATAGGAATGAGGTCATTAATTATTTAGATGCATTGGATTTTGCTATTTTAAGCAATAGATTTGCACTCATGGATCTGTCTTCTATAGAAAGTACAGACTTTCCTACGGTATGTTTAATAATAGCCTACATGCTTGACGATAGACGAGATAGTAGGTATTACAATGTCACTACACCATCACCATATACCGAAGCAGGGAAAATATTTCGACTAGCGCAATTATATGAAACAGTTACAAATAGGGGTGTTAGCTCAAATCGGTATTTTTTATCAAGGTCTGAGAATAAAGATAATCTCAAAGCAAAACTAGCTGTACTGAACCGGGCAAAAGAATTTGTTGGTGACGGAATAGATCTGAGTACTTTAAATCCTATACTCACTGAGATTATGACAAACACCAATAATCACGCTGGTGAAAGGAAGGGAGAGTTAGCCTGCTTTATTAGTGTGATCGAAATGAGAGATGAAAATAAGATGTGCTTTTGTATGATCGACCTGGGTGTTGGTATTTATGAAAGTGTATACACAAAGGGCGGTGAGTTACTAAAACAAGGTGGGGTTGCTCAGAAGATTGCAAATACTTTTTTTAGTTATGGTCAAAGTGAGCTTCTTGCAAGCAATATTCCTGTAGGAGTCAAAAGCTCAACAAAACTTTTGTGGAGAGGCAAAGGTTTAAAAGAAGTTTATTATCGAGTTCAAGACGGACCTTATGTCAATTTTGATATTATTACCAATAAGGCGAGGGTTAATCTATTAGATATTTTAAACGTAGAGGATGATAGTGAACACAATATTGACGCGACGATATACTATTGGGAACTAGAAGGAGTAAAATAACAATATGGACACCATTAAAGTATCTGATTACACTCTAGTGCCTGGAGCTAGACATCGAAGTGATGGGGACGCGTCAGCTGAAGAGTTTTTTGAAGATGTACTAAAGAACCACTTAACCGCAGCAGTGGAAGGGCGTACAGGCCTGTTGATAGATTTTGATGGTACATGGGGCTATGCGTCATCGTTTATATCCGAGCTAGCTAAATTGATTACAAGCGCTTATGGACAAGAAGAGCTGATGAATGTTTTACACTTAAAATCGGAAGATGAACCTTCTTTGATTGACAGATTTCTCACTGAACTCGGTGAAGATTATGAATAAAATATTAAAAAATATTTTGATTTTGTCCGTAGTTGCATGTGTAGGTTTTGTCGTTGGCTTATTAGTCAATGATTTTCCTAATGTAGAATTCGACAATAAAGTAGGTTTGAGCGCTTTAATTAGTGCATTCAGCCTAATTGCGGCTATATTTATTATTCCAGTCATAATTCAACGCAAATATAGCACTTTAGACAATGTAAATCGAATAACCAGTGCGGAAGCAGAGAACATCTATAAGTTGCTTGATGATGTATATGAAAAATATAAATCAACATATTTAAAAAATAAAGTAGTAGCAAATGGGGATAGAATGGAGATCGTTTTTAAGTTTAGACAACTTAACAATTTAATTAATCCACTTGCAGTCCAAACTGATAAAAAACGACACTTGAGCGATTTTAGATTATCGGTGCTTACGAAATATAACGAAGCATATTCGAAAGTAACTGAGAGTGTAATACTGGGGAAAAAAATTAACGAAGCTGCATTTCTTGATGGTTGTACATCCTGTGATGCGGCTATGTCGGCACTCAGAACTTATATATATAAGATCTATTCTTAGACTTATTACCACTGCCTTCGTCTAGTGGGCACCCTCAGTTATTTTAGCTTTAATAAACTGTATTTGTCGTTTCTATTCCATCTACGTGAAAAAGCTAATACTAATTGCTTGTTAATAATCGTTAAAGTATTACTTGAGTAGAACTTATTTAGGGTGTAAATTAAAATCGACAAGACTCAAATTTTTCTGTAAAGTCTGGGCAGGGGTGATTAGTAGAGTATCATATAAACATGACCATCTACGACCTACTAGTACGCATCTTCGCCGACGGTGGCGTTGTCCTCGTGATCCTCACTGGTGGCTTCGTCCTCCTCTTTAAGGTTCCCAGGGGCACGCGCTTTGAATCCTACAGCCGCATCCTCATGGCCGGTCTGACAACCTACCTCATCGCGCACTTCATCGCCTCGATCTATCAACCAAACTTTGAACGACCATTCGAACTGTTAGGTGCAGCACCGGGTGCGCTTTATCTGAATAACCCTGGTTTCCCGTCAGATCACGCACTCTTTGCGACCGCAATTGTTGCTGCTGTCTGGTTCGAAACACGTATGAAAAAGACCACGCTAGTATTAGCTATTATTACGCTATTAATGTGTACCGGACGCGTCCTTGCATTAGTACATACGCCACTCGACATCGCCGGGGGTATTGTGTTCGGCCTTATAGGTGCGGTATGGTATCTAAATAAGGGTAGCGATAAAAGTGTGGTGGGCGGAAAAGAGGCAAGTCATGGCGCAGATAATCATCACCGATCAGCAAGCAGTCGCTGAATCATATGCAATGTGGGTACGCACAGTCGTACTGGGTGCTGTTACCGGAATTATCTTTTGGCTGCTGACGATTATCGTCGCACGCTATATTGTCGATCCGCTGGTATGCGGACGACTGTTTAACGCAACACTGTGTGTTGACTCGACACCACTAGCTGGCAACATTGCTGCAATCTTAGCAGCAGTTGTTGGGGTTATTTCGATGGTTCGGATTGGGGCTGCCCGACCAATCGTAATTGCTGTCGCCTCTGCTGCGCTGTTATGGGATTTGGGCATGTGGACGGATGGCCTTTTCTGGCTCGAAGCGGTTGCCTGGAGTATCATCTTGTACGCAGCCGTATACGCACTATTTGCCTGGATTACGCGCTATGCCAGCCTTTGGGTAACCATCGCGCTGAGCCTTGTTATCGTCCTGATTATTCGTATCGCTTTAGTTCTGTAGAATCCACCGCAAGCCATAACCTTTATGCTAGAATAGCGACAGTAATAATCCGAGGGTAGGGAATGGTCACTAAACAACAGAAGCATACTTCGAGCGCGCATAAACACGTCAAATTAAAGGCGCATCATGCCAAGCCGTATCGAAAGCGCCATGTTGGCCTGCTGTTCGTTTCTTTGGCTGCACTGATTATCCTTAGTGCCCTTTTGGTGCAGTACCGCGATCAAATCATTAGTGGCCTCTCTAGTAGTAAGACCTTCGTCAGTGACCTTTTCCCACAAAATAATACCTACGATGTGAACATCAAATCTTCGTATGGATTCAACGTCAGCTACGACCAAAAAACATTCTATGCCAGTGCCATTAGCAATGACAGCGGTGACCTATATATTGGCAGCGAGCTAGGTCAGCAACATGCTTACAACATTGTGCGTATTGCACCAAACTTTGCCTCGGGTACGAATACTTCGACGGCGGGTTCAACAATGACATTAACGCTTCACCCAGGTGGTGTCGGTGCTAAAGACACGTTAGATGCAATTGCACTGCAAGATGGCGGCATCGATTCAACAAAGGTGATGCGTGTTGCGACGACGACGGTGAACGTTGGTGGGCAAGTGTTCCAAAAAAACACGTGGCAGTCAAAACTGTCTAATGCATTGTCACCAGCCTTAACGGCTCGATTTGTGACGTATTCTGGATTAGTACGCGGAGATGTCTTTACGATCGCGATGAGCCTTGGGGTGACAGGAACTGATGAGTCTGTCTATCTACCGGTTCTGAACACGCTCTCGTTCGATAATACCGTTGGTTTTGTCGCGACACCGACCGATGTGGTCGTTGCAAAGGTGCAGGCATCACGATCTTTGCTAGATACACTAACGAACACAGGCATTGCAGCTGCTGCCAGTAAAAGTGTTGACCTAACTGGATCTGAAAAAGTTGCAGCGCTCTATAGTCCTGCGGTCGTCAAAATTTATAATGCCTACTGTATGGATATTTCGATCGATGGTAAGGCGTACGGAAAAGGTTATTGTAGCGCTGCATCCGGATCGGGATTCTTTGTCAGTCAAGACGGCTACCTCGTAACAAATGGTCACGTCGCATCGACGACACCGCTTGACCTTGTGATTACTGATGCACTCAGCCAGTACGTGAATAAAGGTGAGACAAAGTACCTTGATTATCTGTTGAGCCTGACTGCACTCAAGAATTCTGATTTCCCTACTGGCTCGACGCCAACGCAAGTTGTCGGCATTATGGTAGATGCAATATATAAGCTAGATGCAACGCGTTTTACGGCGACTAACGATGTTGAAAATCTATTAGTACAGGTGACTCCAAAGAATCCTGATATTACTGCATTATTGCAGGACACAAAGGATAGGACTGCCTATGCTAGCGCTGACACGAGTGTGCTGAAGGCGAAGCTTGTGGCGGCTAATTACCGGGCAAATGACGGTTACGATGGCTTTAAGGCATCTGACGTTGCGATCATTAAGGTTAGCGGCGAAAACTTTCCAATCGTAAAACTAGGTAGCATTAGTACGGCGGCGCAAGGGTCTGACCTTTCTATCCTTGGATATCCAGGGAATGCTTCAGATAACGGGATTGTTGACTCTACCTCTAGTGAAGCAACACTCACTACTGGAAAAGTATCCTCAATCAAGAACGCGTCGGGTAGTGACAAGAAATTGATTGAGACTGACACGACGATTGGTCATGGAAATAGTGGCGGTCCTGCACTTGCCGATAACGGTGAAGTGGTTGGTATCGCAACCTATACTGCCGATGGTTCAGGCGAAGGTAACGGCGTCTTTAACTACATTCGTGATATCAAAGACCTGACCGACCTTGCGTCTGCCCGTAATATTAGCTTTGACACAAATAGTGCGACGCAAGCTGCCTGGCAAGAAGGAATTACGAACTATTACACGTCACACTATTCAAAGGCACTCAAGAATTTCGCAGTCGTTGAAAAACTGTATCCAAATGATTCTAAGGTTGCGAGTTTTACTGCATCCGCCCAGAAGAATATTGCTGACGGTAAAGACGTCGTCGACTTCCCACTGATTCCTGTAATTATTGTTGCGGTCGTCGTGCTAGCTGGCATTGGATTTGGATTGTTCTTTATCGTTCGTCATCACAAGAAACACGTGATCTATAACGCCGGTGTTGCGCAGGGTACCGTACAACCTGTCGGTCCCGGTGTCCCAACACAAATAGTTACCGTGTCACATGATGGTCCAACGGTTGGTGTGCCATTGGTTTCGGCGCCAGTCATCGCCGCATCAGTTGTTCCCGAAGTTGTTGCGCAGCCAGTTGTTGCGCCAATAGTTGAGCCAATGACTCCTGTTGCCGTTGAGCCTGACCCTGTACAAGAACTTACTACGCCAGTACCTCCGACTCAGCCAGAAGCACCTCAGCCGACAGTTATTACTGTGCAATCTGCCCCAGAAGCACCAGTTGAACCAGTTACACCACCTGCTGTGGAATCACCAGCTGCAAACCCGTGGTTTACACCTGACAACACACAGAACGATCCTCCAAAGTAGTAAATATATAAAGGACTCATCAGACGGGTCCTTTATCGTTATGCTTTTGCTATACTAGTGATATGGAACAAGTCTTGTTGGTGATTCTTTTGGTAGTGGTATTAGGTCTAGGGGCTGCATTATTTGCGATCAGTCAGCGACTGCGTGATATGAAACCAAACGACAAGAGTGGCGGCGTCGAAATGCTAAAGTCTGATGTAACCGAGCTGAACCGCACGATTGCAGCACTGCAGACATCTCTTGGTGACAAGTTAGAGCGTAACGCAACGAACATGCAAACCTCTATGCAACGGCAACTGACCGAGAGTGGCAAACTGGTCAGTGACGTGACACAGCGCCTCGCGAAATTAGATGAAACAAATCGTCGTGTTATTGATGTTGCCGATGAACTAAAGACTCTACAAAACGTCCTGCAAAACCCAAAGCAACGTGGTGTCTTTGGTGAATATTATTTGGAATCCGTCCTTTCTAATATCTTGCCGACGAAAAATTATCAGATGCAGTACAAGTTTCAAGATGGCAATATTGCCGATGCTGTTGTGTTCCTTGATAAAGGTTTGATCCTGGCTGTTGATAGCAAGTTTAGCCTCGAGAATTATAACCGTATGGTTTCATCTACTACCAAAGCCGAGAGAGAAGAGTGGCTGAAAAAAGTTCGTACCGACCTGAAGGGCCGTATTGATGAAACCAGCAAATACATTCTACCCGCAGAAAAAACGATGGACTTTGCTTTTATGTTCATCCCGAGTGAATCGTTGTACTATGACCTATTGATTGGTGATGTCGGCACAGGTTCATCAGCGCGTGATCTTATTGAATATGCCTTCCGTGAAAAGCAAGTAATCATCGTCAGCCCAACCAGTTTCATGGCCTACCTCCAGACTGTCCTGCAGGGCCTACGTAGCCTCCAGATCGAAGAACAAGCCAAAGATATTCAGATCCAAGTAGGCAAGTTGGGGCGCCATATTGCGGCCTTTGATAGCTTTATGGGCAAGCTGGGGAACTCGTTAGGAACGACAGTGAACCACTACAACAATGCACACAAAGAACTTGCAAAGATCGATACTGATGTCGTGAAGATAGCTAGTACGGACAAGAGCGTCGAAGCATTGTTGATCGACAAGCCACATACAGACGATTAATCTCTATGCTTATCGCGGGTGGTATAATATTAGTAATACTAAACCGATTCGGAGGATAGTATACATGATTAAGAATTTAATGCCAGGATCGATAACAAAGGGAATTTAATGTCCGTGCGTTGATTCAATAATAGCCTCGAAAGGGGCTATTATTTTTTTGATGGGGAACACAAAAAAATACCTCGCTTGGTCATAAGCGAGGTATTAATCTATAGTCCGAAAACTATTTTGTTACTAGAGCAGTTTTGCCACGGAGTAGGTCGTAGATGACGAATCCGAGAACACCACCAATTGCTGGTGCAAGTGCGTAAATCGCAAATGGCCAGATATTAGCCCAGCTGTATGCGTGCAATGCAATCGCAACGGCAGGGTTAATGATAGCAGTTCCACCAACGTAGCTTGCAGCACTGACGGCAACCATCAAAGCGATGAAGATACCAGTTCCTGCAGTTAACGCAGCGGCAACACGATCCTGAAGTACACGAGTCGCGTTAGCGATTGCGAATCCAAGGATTGCTGTACCAGCTAGTTCAGAGAAGAAGATAAACCATTCTTTTCCAGTTAGTTTTGCAACGTCAGCTGCAGCGAACAATGCTGGAGCTGTTTGTCCGTATGCTGCTGCTTGTGCACCAACTGCATCGGCACCACTAAGGAAGCCGTTGAGTACGATGTACGCAAGAGCTGCACCTAGACACTGTGCAATGATGTATCCGATAGCTCGTAGCCAGCCGATGCGGCGAGTTACAAGCGCACCGATAGTGAGCGCAGGGTTAACATATGCACCTGAGATTGCACCGATGCTCAATACGATGCCTACGAGTGCAAACAGCACGAAAATTGGTTGTCCTTGTCCAGCGATGACCACGCCGGCAAATAGGAATGTTCCAACAAGTTCAGCGGCTAATGCGCGCCAAAGTGATACGGAACGTACTGATTGCTGGATGTGTCCAGCGAATGTGTTTGTCGTTGCAGCAACAGGAGCTGTCGTAACGGTCGTTTTGGTTGTCTTGGCTGCAGCAGATTTCTTTGCTGTAGTTGTTTTTTTAGTCGTAGCGGCTTTTTTAGTAGCCATATGCTTCCCTCCTTATAGTCAACATGGTTACAGTATAGCATAAACAACAAGTGTCTAGTCTGATGTATAGTAGAGGTATATGGCACTATTTGTAAGACAAGATGAAAACAGATCAGAACTACAGCAACGACTGGCAACCGAGCTTCAAGATCGTGCCCGAAAAAAAGCCGAGGAAGCCGAACTTCCTGATGGCGTGACGGACTCACAGTATATTAAAGGAACAAAAGAAGGTTCAAGTTTACTGTGGGCTTGGATCTTGATTGGCTTTCTGGTTGTTGCTGTCGCAATCTTTATTATCATAAAAACGGCTAAGTAATGAAACGTATCTATCGGCTTACAGAAAACCTATCAATCAGCTTACAGCCTTGGGCGTTTTAGCGTATAATAACGACTAGTTATGCCAAGTCATGATTTAGATTCTGTACGACTGCAACTTTTGGAGCGGGTAAAGACAAGCGAGACACCTCGTGATGTTCTTCGTGCTCCTGAATTTAAAGATCTTTATAGTGCAATTGGTACCTTAAGTCCTGAAGAAAAGGGACCTTACGGAAAAGCCGTCAACGAACTCAAGCAGGCAGTTGAAGCCGCCGTTGAAGCGCGTGTTGATGAACTTGAAAGTGGTGAGACCGTTGCGATTGATGTCACCGCACCTTGGGATGTTAATAGTACGCGTCCTGAATTTTTGCCAACGAACGAAGGATCAGCCCATCCCTTAATGACCGAAATGACGAACGTCATCGATATCTTTACGCGTATGGGCTTTGAAGCAGTCGAGTCTCGTCAAATTGACGACGACTATCATATGTTTGGTTCACTGAACTTCCCTGAAAACCACCCAGCACGTGATGGCTACGACACCTTCCGTACCGAAGAGGGCTTTATCCCCCCTGCACATACTAGTACGATGCAAAACCGTATTCTCAAGGCGGGCAAAGACAAACTAGAAGCCGGCGGACAAATCGCTGCCATTAGTTACGGCCGAGTTTTCCGTAACGAAGACGTTGATACAACACACGAACATACGTTCTACCAAGTTGAAGGAGTCTTTGTCAGTAAAGATGCGACACTTGGTGATATGCTCGGGACGCTTCGAAGTTTCTTTGAGGTGTATTACGGACAGACTTTACGCATTAAAACGCAGCCTGCTTATTTCCCATTCGTCGAACCTGGCCTAGAATTTGCTATTGAAAAACCAGCTGCCCTAGGCGGTAAACCAGGTGAGTGGCTAGAGATGCTGGGATGTGGCATGATCCATCCTAATGTCCTACGTGAAGCTGGAATTGATCCTTCGCAGTATCGTGGCTTTGCATGGGGTGGTGGCGTTGAACGTCTAGTGATGTTGAAATATGGCATCGAAGACTTGCGTCACTTTGAATCTGCTAAATTAAGTTTCCTAAGGAAGTTCGCATGATTGTTTCCGTAAACTGGCTAAAAAAATTTACCGACATTGATGTTTCTATTGAAGCACTGACCGAACTTATTGGTGCCCGTTTGGTTGAGATCGAAAGCGTCGAAGACCTTAGCGAAAAATACAAAGACGTCATTGTCGTGAAGGTTGTTGAATGTAGCCCTGTGCCAGATTCTGATCACCTTAACCTAACAAAGATTGACGATGGTGGAAAAGCCCAAAACGTCGAACGCGACGAAAACGGACTTGTCCAAGTCGTCTGTGGTGCGCCGAATGTGACTGCGGGAATGTTAGCTGCATGGCTTCCTCCAGCAAGTACTGTTCCTGAAACTTTTGGAACAAAAGAGCCGTTTGTCTTGGGTGCTCGTGAACTTCGTGGCTACATGAGTAATGGAATGCTTGCCAGTGCAAAAGAACTTGATTTATATGAAGACCACAGCGGTATCGTTGTAGTCGATAAAGACGCAGCGCCTGGGACAAGTTTCGCGGAACTATATGAGTTGAACGACTATCTGCTTGATATCGAGAACAAATCATTAACACACCGTCCTGATGCCTTCGGTATTATTGGCTTTGCTCGTGAAGTTGCTGGCATTCAAGGTAAGGCTTTTACGACGCCTGCATGGCTTGATAACTTGAATCCCGAAATTCAGGCTGATGGTTCAGTCGAGACGCCTTCTGTAACGATTGAGGAACCAGAACTTTCTGACAGATTCCAAGCAATTGTCTTATCAAGTGTTAGTGAGTCTGCGCAATCTCCGCTAGAGATTCAGACCTACTTATCACGAAGCGGAATTCGTCCCATTAGTGCGATTGTCGATGTTACAAACTATATGTTACTACTTGCTGGGCGCCCTTTGCATGCCTTTGACTATGACAAATTACTTGCTGTAAATGATGGCAAAATTGATATTCATGTTCGTTCGGGACGTGAAGGTGAAACGCTGGCGCTCCTCAATGACAAGACGATCGAACTGACCGCTGACGATATTGTCGTTGCGAATGGTGAAACCGCAGTCAGCCTTGCTGGTGCGATGGGAGGTGCAGCGACAGAAGTTGACGCAACAACCAGCAGAATTCTTGTCGAGTCTGCAACATTCAACCTTTATAAACTTCGTTCAGTCCAAATGCGACACGGTATTTTTAGCGAATCAATTACTCGTTTAACGAAAGGCATCCCTGCACCGCTTGGCGCACCTGTCCTTGTTGAAGCAGCCAAAATGATGGGGCAGTTTGCTGGTGCAGTAATCTCTAGTGGTATTGCCGATGCGTATCCAGGCAAACACGAACCAATCGTCGTTTTATTGCAGGACTCTGTTGTCAATGAAACGCTTGGCACGCAGTTTAGCGCGGCTGATATTACAGAGCTTTTAGAGAATGTTGAATTCGTCGTCGAAGTAAATGGTAGTGATATCAAGGTGACTGCGCCATATTGGCGTAACGATATTCATATTGCCGAAGACGTCATCGAAGAAGTTGGACGCCTGAGTGGATTTGATTCTATTAATCCAGTCTTGCCGACGCGTGATTTTACGGCCGTTCGTCCGAGTGATTTCGACCTTCTTCGTGCGAAAGTACGTGGTCTTCTAGTTCGGGCTGGTGCGAATGAAGTGCTGACATATAACTTTATTCATGGTGATGTTATGCGTAAGGCCGGTCAAAATCCGGACACTGCGTATCGATTAACCAATAGTATTAGCCCAGATCTGCAGTATTATCGCCAAAGTATCATCCCAAGTTTGCTTGTGAACGTTCACCCGAACAGTAAAGCTGGCTATGACCATTTCGCACTCTTTGAATCAAACAAATTCCACACGAAACTAGCTGGTCTGACCGACGAAAATGTGCCAAAAGAACTTGATGGTATTGGCTTTGTTATTACCTCAGGTAAAAAAGCTAATAAAAAATTCGAAGGTGCCGCTTACTACGAAGCAAAACAGTATCTTGACTACATTGCGACTGAACTAGGTCTTGAATTTGTTTATGAACCCCTCGAGGCAGATGCTGATTATCCTGTGACACAACCATTTGAACCAAAACGCAGTGCGCGTGTATGGGATGCAAAAACTCGTGAACGAATTGGTGTAATTGGAGAATTTAAGAAATCTGTGCAAAAAGCATTTAAGCTTTCAGATAATGTTGCTGGATTTGAAATTTCACCAGTTTCGCTTTTGAAATTGACGACGACACTTGAGACAAGCTACGAACCGCTCAGTAAATACCCTGGTACAGAACGAGATGTTTCGTTCCAGGTTGCAAGCAGTGTCACGTATGGCCAAGTCTACGACTCAGCAAAAAGCGCACTGACCGATTCGACACTTCGAATCAAAGTAACCCCACTCGATATCTATGAACCAGAATCGGGAGAGACGAAGAACGTGACGCTCCGGTTTACGCTGGGTTCATATGAAAAAACGTTGACGGGTGATGAAGTAAATAAAGTAATGGCAGATGTGACTGAAAAAGTAACGACCGCAACAAATGGAAAGGTAGTGTAATGGCAAATAAACGAGCACAACAAATTGGAATCTGGATTATCGCAGTGGTACTGACTGTTGGTACAATCGGATCATTCATCGTATTGATCCTTGCAAATGATAACTCAGCAAAGGATAAGGTAACGTCGCAAGCAGACTACGCAAAGCAACTCGCGGACTACACGGCACAGCAAAAAGCAGCAGCCGTAACTAACGCCGCGAATTCAATTGCACTGACGGGCTATAGTCCAGCAACTTTTGACGCCTCATCAGTGACGGCGCTGCAAAAAGATATTCTGGTTGCCGGAACTGGTGATGAAGTCAAATCAACGGATTCAATTAGCGCAAGTTACTTTGGATGGACAAGTGATGGGGTTATTTTCGACAGTTCTACGAAGAAAGACACAAACACTGATACGCCTGTGACATTCTCACTCGCCTCAGTTATTAAAGGATGGACAGACGGACTTGCTGGTCAACGCGTCGGCAGTACTATTGAACTGACGATTCCTTCTGATCAAGCGTACGGCGCAACCGGATCTGGAACAATTGCCGCAAACGCTCCACTGAAGTTTATCGTCGTGATTCACTCAATCGAAGCAGCAACAACAGCACAATAATTTTTAGCATAAGTGGTATACTATACATAGTATAGGAATAATGAGAGGCCAGGTAGAGGTATGGATAATTCAATTAAAGAAGCCGGCGAAGTCAAAGAGGTAGTCATGATTGGTGCAGGACCAAGTTCTTTGGCTGCAGCTATCTATACAACTCGTGAAGATATCGACACGACATTATATGAAAAGAGTGCAATTGGTGGGCTTGCTGCGATTACTGATATTGTCGACAACTACCCGGGATTCCCTGAAGGTATTGAAGGCTTGACGCTGGCTGGTCACCTCGAAAAACAAGCTGAACGATTTGGTGCACACATTGAATATGGTGATGTGACATCCCTTCGTGATGAGGGTGAGTACAAGGTCCTTGTTGTTGACGGTGCTGATGTGAAGGCGAAGGTAGTATTGATTGCAACCGGAAGTGATTACAAGAAAATCGGCGTTCCAGGTGAAGCCGAGCTGTATGGTCGCGGCGTCCATTACTGCGCAACCTGTGACGGTGCATTTTATCGAGACAAGAAACTTGTTGTCGTTGGCGGAGGAAACTCTGGCTTTCAAGAAGCACTGTTTTTAACCCGCTATGCAACGCATATTGATCTATTGGTACGCAGTAAAGTCAGCGCGAGTGACATCTTGCAACACGATATGCAAAAATTCGTGGACTCTGGTAAGGTGACGATTCACCTGCAGACCACAACCGAAGAGATTGTTGCAACTGACGGCCGCGTCACTGCAGTGAATGCAATTAAAGC